>CAMBRG010000001.1 GCA_945869845.1 Opitutus sp. GAS368
AAACCGATAAATCGTTTGTTGTCCAGCGTTTTAAGAATCTCACCGGCGTCCTATCGGGGGCACGTCTCCGTTTAGACTCCGACTCCCGGGAGTCCGCATCCGTAAGAAATTTTCAAGTCTGAAGCAGAGGCCGCCGCCGCAAAATCCGCGCTTGAGCTCGGATCGATCCGATGCGCAAGGAATACACGGATCGCTGGGCGACCAAGCCCGCAACGAGTGGCGCGCGCTCCTTCGCCGCATCCCCCGCCGCGACGGCGGCGATACAGTCGGCCGCTCACGGCTTTCGCGCCCGAAGATAATGCTTTTCTGCGGTGCTTAACCGCAGGAGGCCGGTTAAGAGCCCGGGGCGCGTTCCTCGCGCTCCGTGGGTTTAAGCTTCGTGGCCGGGGCAGCGGATTGTTTCGACATAAAGGCAATAAGCCGGTCGTTGAAGTCTCTGGCGGGGTCGTGGCCCATTTTCTTGAGCGCTTGGGTGAGCGCCGCTACTTCGACCAGCCTCGCGATGTCCCGGCCGGGACGAACATAAAGTTCCACGTGCGGGACGCGCATACCTAAGATCTCATAGAAATTCTCTTCGAGTCCGGTACGCTCTTCGACGACCTCGGGCGTCCATTCGCGCAAGGAGACGACCATATCGATCCGCTTTTCCAGTCGGATGGATTTGATCCCAAACATCTCAGCGATGTTGATGATGCCGATGCCGCGGCACTCCATGTAGCCGCGATTGAGGGCGCGGCTGGAGGACATGAGTTCCCGTTCGTCGAGAAGTTTGATAATCGTCAAGTCGTCGGCGACGAGGGAGTGGCCGCGCTCGATGAGAGCGAGGGCGCATTCGGATTTGCCGACCCCGGAATCGCCGCGGAGCATAACGCCCACGCCTTTGATATCGAGGGTGGTGGCGTGTTCGGTGGCCGACGGAGCGAATTCGTTATCCACGCACAGGGTCGCGAGATTGATGAAGTTCATCGTGATCATCGGGGTGCTGAGCACGGGGAAATTCATCTCGCGGGCGACCTCCAGCAACGGGTGGGTGGGGTTAAAATTCCGCGTGAGCACAAGGCACGGAGCGCCCGCTTTGACCATCTTTTGGAAGGTCTCGACCTGATCGCGTTGCGAGCGGGTTTTCAAGTAGTGCATCTCGGCGGCCCCGAGGACTTGAATGCGCTTATTGGCGAAATACTTGAAAAATCCGGTCAGGGCCAGGGCGGGACGGTTGATGCTGCCTTCACGAATCAGGCGGCTGAGCCCGGCTTCGCCGATGACGAGCTCCATTTTGAGTTTTTCGCGGTAGGTTTCGAAAAAATGGGAGACGGTGATACCGTGAATGGCCTTTTGCATGGGGCGGAAAGTTGAGGGCTGAGAGTTGAGGGCTGAGCGTCCGGAAATCGGGAGGTGGACAAACGGCGAATTGAGCTTTCGGGAGGTTTTGCGCTCAACTCTCCGCGCTCAACTCTCAACTTTTCCGCCGCATTACAGATTAAATCCTTCGCCTAGATAAAATCTGCGCGCCTGCTCGTCCTTGATGAGTTCAGCTCCCGTGCCTTCGAAGTGAACTTTGCCTTTTTCCAAGAGATAGGCGCGGTCGACGATGCGCAGCGTTTCTCTCACGTTATGATCGGTGATAATGATGCCGATGCCACGGGCCTTAAGCTCGAGGATGATTTTTTGCACCTCGGCGACCGAGATGGGGTCGATTGCGGCGAAGGGCTCGTCCATCAGGAGAAACTTCGGCCGCGTGACGAGGGCGCGGGCGATCTCGAGCCGGCGACGTTCACCGCCGGAAAGCGTGAAGGCTTTTTGTTTGGCTAGATGCGACAGCGAGAGCTCGGCCAGATGGTGGGCTACGCGGGTCGCACGTTCGGCGCGGGGCACGTCGATCACCTCGACGATGGCCAAGATATTTTCTTCGACCGTGAGTTTCCGAAACACGGACGCCTCCTGCGGCAGGTAGCCGATGCCGTGGCGAGCCCGCTGGTGCATCGGCAAGCGCGTGAGATCGCGGCCGTCGAGTGCGATGGTTCCGGCGGTCGCGGGCACCAAACCTACGATCATGTAGAATGCGGTGGTCTTGCCCGCGCCGTTGCGGCCGAGCAGGCCGACGATCTCGCCCGCCCCAATGCGGAGGTTTACGCCATCGACCACGTTGCGGTCGCCGAACGTCTTGATCAAACCGGCGGCGACGATCTCGGAGCGCACGGGTGCGGCGGCCGGAGTGGGATCAGTGAGGGTGGACGGGGGCATCACGGTTGTTTGGGGGAGGCCGCGGGAGCGGGAGCGGCGGCGGGCTTGGCCTTCTTTTTGTCGAAGCCGAGGTCTTTAATTGCGGGTAAGGTAAAGCGGCCGCCCACCCCGTCCTCGGGCTCGATCGAGGCTTTGCGTTCGCCGCGGTAGAGAATCATGCGCGGTCCCGAGCCTTCGTATTCGACGACGCCGGTGGCGGCGTTGACGAGCCGGATGGAAGGGAATGGGCCCGTCTTGTTTAAGCGGCTGAGGACGACGCGGTCTTCGCCGGGAAAAATCTCGGCATGACCGCAGGTTGCCTCGCGGTCGCCTTGAATGATTCTGACGTTCCCGGACGCGACGAGGGTTTTGAAAAAGCCATATTTACCGATGGTGGCTTTGGGGTCGCCTTTGCGTGAAGCGACGACTTTGAGGTAGTCGCACGTGAGCTTCAGGTTGTTACCGGTAACCACGACTTTATCGCGGAAGATGGCGGTCGTCTCGGTGTCGGTGCTGATGGTTTCGGACAGCCCGGCGCATTCGATGACGGTGGGTGGCGCTTCCGGGGCGAGTTGAGCGCGAAGGAGCCCGGAGCCCGGGGTGAGCATGCCCAGAGCGACGAGGAAAAGGAGCGGGCGGAACGTCATTTGAGGAGATCGGGCAGCTGAGCTTTGAACGTAATGCGGGTGTTGCGAGCGATGGAAACCTTTTTGGCGCCGTGGTCGTAGATCCACTGCTCTCCGGTGATCTCGAGTTCGTCGCGCATGAGCCGGACTTCAGCGGTGCCCCGGACAAGTTTTTCGTCGGGGTGGAAACTCGCGAGTTCGCGGCAGAGCAAAATCGATTCGACCTTCGCCGCGGCGTCGCCGACGAACGTCGTGATGTTGAGATCGGTGATGTCGATGCGGGTGGGATTGACCGTGCGCGCTTCGGTGCCGCGCAAGGTCATAGAACGGTGACCTTCTTTGGTGAACAGGGGGAGGCTCCAGTTTTTGGCGACGATGGGCTGGGTGGCTGGAGGCGCGGCGCTTTTCGCCGACTCGGCGGCGGGCAGGAAGGTCGTCGCGAACAGCAGGGGTGAAACGACCGCCGCGAGCCAAAGACGCCTTGCGCGAGGAGGAGCGAGGTGGGTGCTGGACAAGCGACGGCTCATGGGCGAAGCGAATAGGAGCGGAATGGTGGCTTATCGGCGAGATTTGTTCCCGTGAGCAGCGAGCAGGTGGTCGCAAACCTCGCGCACGGCGCCGGCGCCGGCCTCGCGTTTTGTGATGTAGTCGGCGGCGGTGCGGGCTTCGGGCATGGCGCCGGGGACGCTGATGCCAAGACCGGCCGCGCGGAGGGCGGGGACGTCGATCACGTCGTCGCCCATGTAGGCGCAGGCGGATAGCAGGAGGCCGAGCTGGGCGGCGAGTTCGGTGAGCGCGGTGAGCTTGTCGATGCGGCCCTGGATGACATGGGGGATTTTGAGCTCGGCGGCGCGGGCGGTGGTGGCGCCGGAAGCGCGGCCGGAGATCCACGCGATAGGGAAGCCGGCGTCGCGGAGACGGGCGAGGCCGAGGCCGTCGAGGATGGAGAAGCGCTTGGCCTCGGTGCCGTCGGAGGAGATGAGGACGGTGCCGTCGGTGAGGATGCCGTCGACGTCCATGGCGAAGAGTCTTACGCGGGACCAGGCGGCGGGGCTCGGGATTTTGGATTTGGCCATGAGTTTAGGCTCGGGGTTTGGGCGAATTGGGATCGAGAGACCTTAACCAAGAATCACCGCCTCACCCCATCCACTCGGTGATGCGTTCGATGATTTTGTCTTTGGTGGGGCGGAAGGCTTGTTCGAGTTCGGGGGCGAAGGGGACCGGGAGGTCGAGGGAGGCGATGCGCAATGGGGCGGCCTTCAGCGAGGAAAAGTGCTTCTCGGTCAGACGGGCGACGAGCTCGGCACCGAAGCCGTGGGTGCGCCGGCCTTCGTGGAGGACGATGAGGCGGCCGGTGCGTTGAAGGGAGGCTTCGATGGCCTCGAGGCGGAGCGGGGCGAGGGCGCGGAGGTCGAAGGTGTCGAGAGTGATCTCGTATTCGGCGGCGAGGTAATCGGCGGCGTCCTCGGCGAGGTGGACCATGTCGCCGTAGGTGATGAGCGTGGCGTAATCGCCGGCGCGGAGTTTTTTGGGCGACCAGATGTCGCGGTAATTGGCGTCCCAAGCGACGGGGCCTTTGCCGCGACGGTAGAGGGCCTTGTGCTCAAAGAGGATCACGGGGTTGTTGTCCTCGTAGGCGGCAAGGAGGGCGTTGAAGGCGTCTTGCGGTGTGCTCGGGTAGAGGGCCTTGAGGCCGGGCATCGCGAGGAGGAAGGAGTCGAGCTCCTGCGAGTGGAAGGAGCCGAAGGTGAGGCCCCCGCCGGTGGGGAGGCGGAAGACGAGGGGGACGGCCGCGCCGGAACGGAAGTGGTAGGTGGCGGCGTTGAGCGTGATCTGCGTGGCGGCCTCGGTGACGAAATCGGAGAACTGGAACTCCTCGATGGGGCGGTGGCCGTTGAGTGCGAGGCCGATGGCGTAACCGGTGCAGGCGCTCTCAGCGAGCGGGGTGTTGAACACGCGGGGGCGACCGAAGGCGGCGAGCAGACCTTCGGTGACTTTGAAGGCGCCGCCGTAGGTGCCGATGTCTTGGCCGAGGATGAGCGACTCGGGGCGCTCGGTGAGGATTTTGCGGAGAGCGAGATTGAGGGCTTGGGCTGACGTGAGCTGAGAGGTGAGAATTGAGAGCTGAGAGCGGTCGGATCCGAGCGAGGGCACCCAGGGGAGCGGGGCGTTTTCCGGGGCGAAGACCGCGGCGAGCATCGCGGCGGCGTCGGCGGCGGGGCGGGGGATGGCGAGGGAGACGGTGATGCAGGTTTCGATCCAGGCGTTGAGCTCGGCGTCGATGGCTTCGAGGCGGGCGACGCCGTGGGTGGCGACGAGTTGGGCGCGGAATTTCGGGAGCGGGTCGCGGGCGAAGAAACTGTCGGCCTCACCGGGGAGGAGGTAGTCGCAGGTGTCGTAGGCCGCGTGGCCGCGGAGGCGCAGCGTGTGGGCCTCGATGAGGAGCGGGCGCGAGGTTTGCCGGACTTTTTCGATGGCGGCGGCGAGCGTCTGCGCGGTGGCGGCGACGTCGATCGTGGTATCGAGCGCGAAGCCGTCGATACCGTAACCGGCGGCGCGGCGCCAAAGCTCAGTGTCGGGGGCAAACTGCTCGGAGGTAGGCGTCGAGTAGGCGTAGCGGTTGTTCTCGATGACGAAGAGGATGGGGAGCGAGAGCAGCGAGGCGAGGTTGAGGGTCTCGTGGATGGCGCCGGTGCTGGAACTGCCGTCGCCGAAAAATGTGAAACCGACGGCGGGGCGGCCGAGGCGGCGTTGGGAATCGGTCATGCCGACCACGTTGCTGAGCATCGCTCCGAGGTGGCTGATCATGGGCAACGAGCGGTTCGCGGGGTCGCCGTGGTGGATGTTGCCCTCGCGGGCTTTCGTGGGGCTGCCGGCGTTGGCGAAATATTGGTTGAGGTGATCGCAAAAATGGCCGCTCCAGACGAGGTGGCCGCCGAAGCCGCGGTGCGAAAAGGAAATGACATCGGTGGCCTTGTCGGCGAGGAGGGCGAGCGGGACGACGAGGCCCTCGTTGCCTTGGCCGCCGGTGACCGTGCCCTTGATCAAGCCTTGGCGAAAGAGATCGAGGATGCGGTTGTCGCCGGTGCGGGCGACGTGCATCCACGCGTAGATGCGGAGCAAGGCGGCGGCCGGGTCTCGGGCGAGCTCGGCCGGAGGTAGATCGCGGGAAGCGAGAAGCGCGGGAAGAGTGGGAAACGACATGAATTTTGGCCCGGAACGTGAGCCCGGCTCAAGGCGCGGGCAAGCGAGAGATTATTCCGTCTAGGATTTGGTGGCCTCCGCCGTGGGTTGGGGCAAGGGAGACCATCTGATACTACTAGCGGTTGAGTTTCGTCATCAAACCTACTGGCCAGAGGCCCGTGCCACCTCGGAACCCGCAGTCTAAAAATCAACAGCCACTGTTATACCAGCGCCGTTTGGTTTTTAGACTTTCCGTCGTAGGCAGCCTGCTTGCAGGCGCTCGGTGCGTCCGCAAGCGGACGGCCTACAAAAATCCAAATCTCATGTGACGTTAGTATTACAAGATGGAGAGAAGAAGCGTGAGCGAGGGAAGGAGAACGCGCATGGGGAACCCGTGGGGCCGGGGAAATCAGTTTCAGCGTTTGGCGGCGATGTAGCCGAGCGCAGTCAGGAACTCGGTCGTGCGTCGCATCGTCACGGTATAGTCGGCTCCGTCGCTTGAGGGGCGGGAGAGTTTTCCGTTGAAGAAGCCGTGTCCCTTCCCCTCAAAAGGCACGAGCGTGCAGGGGTTGCCCGCTGCGGTCATAAGCCGGGTGAACCGTTCGGCGTTCTCAAACGGCACGGTGGTGTCCGCGGTGCCGTGAAAAATGATTGTTGGCGGGAGTCCCTTGCGCACGTGGTGACTGGGCGAGAGAGCGGTCTGTTGGTCGGGCTTGAAGTTCTTCGCGCCGTAACCCTGCTCCGTCGTGTCGAGCACGGGGTTGAAGAGAATCAGGGCGTTGGGCGTGGAGCTTAATTTTCCGTTTTCGGCTGGCTCCTCGGGGCCGAGTCCCAAGCCGACGCTGGCGGCGACGTGGCCCCCGGCCGAACCGCCGGCCGCGGCGATGCGCGCGGGATCGACGCCCAGCGCGGCGGCGTGCTGGCGCACCCAGCGGATCGCCGACTTGCCGTCCAGCACGCACTCAAAGGGGGTGGTTTGGTTGCGGCTCTTCACCCGATAGTCGGCGGAAAAAGCGACCATTCCCTGATCGGCCAGGGCTCGGGCCTGCTGATAAAATTGCTTCGCCTCTCCGCTGTTCCAGCCGCCGCCAAAAAAGAATACGATGGCGGGCCGTCGGTCCGAAGGCTGGAGGCCCATCGGCTCGAAGACGTGCAATTTCAGCTCGAGGCCGTTCACGGTTTTATAGGTCGTCAGCCGGTCCGGTTTTGGCTCCGCCGTGGCGGCAGCCGTAGCGGAGAGGGAGAGAAGGAGGGAAAGAGAGAGGGAGAGAAGAAGGCGGGCCTTCATGCGAGGGGAGGTGGGGTGGAAAGCGGAGGGCGAAAAAAATCGGTGCGAGGAAAGCCTAGCTCAGGGCGCGGCGTTCTTTTTCTTGCGGCTGGATTTGGCGGGTGGAGCTGAAGCGTCCGACGGGCTGGCGGGAAGGACCGGAATCTTGGCCGCCATCATTTGCTGGATCGCACGTGCATCCGGGCGGCCGGCGAGGTTGGTCCATTCGTGCGGGTCGTTGACGGAGTCGTAGAGTTCTTCGCTGCCGTCGGCGTAGCGGAGGTAGCGCCAGTGGGCGCCGGTGACGGAAAAATTGCCGACGTCGAAACTGGTCAGAATGTGGCGGCCGGAGGTGGTCGTCGGGTTTTTTAGCAGCGGTACGAGTGATGCACCGGCGAGACCGGGGCGGGCGGCGATGCTGGAGAGGTCGATCAACGTGGGGTAGAGATCGATCAGGCCGACGGGATCGGCGCAGGTGGCTCCGCGCGGGAAATCCGTGGTCGTGCCGCTCCTCGGCGGTGCGATCAGCAACGGCACGCGGGTGGAGCGCTGCCAGCCGGTCCATTTCCCCCAGTGTTCTTTTTCGCCGAGGTGCCAGCCGTGGTCGCCCCAGAAAACGATCACGGTGTTGGCCGCGGCGGGGCTCGCGTCGAGGGCGTCGAGGAGTTTGCCGACCTGGGCGTCGATGAACGAGACGCACGCGAGGTAGGCGGTGACGGCGGCTTGCCATTGGCCGTGTTTCACGACGGACGCGTGGGAGCCGGCGGTGACGGGATCGCGGGCCCACTGGCGACCGCGGTCGCTGAGGTCGGCGAGGTCGGCCTCCTTGGTGGGAGGGAGTTGGATGTCGAGGCCGGCGTAGAGATCGAAATATTTTCTCGGAGCGAAGAGCGGGATATGCGGACGATAAAAACCGACGGCGAGCAACCAAGGCTGCGCGGGTGTTTTCGCTTGGGTACGGATTTGCTGCACGGCCCAGTCGGCGATTTGGCCGTCGCCCATGTCGGCGTCGTCCACGTCGAGCGGACCCCAGTCGAAGGATTCTCCGCCGGGGGAAGCGGCGGCACGATCGCTGGGCATGCGGTTGAGCGGGAGGACAACGGGCCGACCCTTTAGAACGGTGTGGTGCTGCGGGTTGGCGGAGCCTTTTGAGGGCAGTTCCTCAGCGGTGTAGTTGGTCGCAGCGGGCGCGAAGGGACTCCAGCGCTGTTCGGGGTAGAACTCCGTTTCGCAGAGGCCGGTGCCTTTTTGGTGCAGGAGTTTGCCGGTACCGAAGGTGCGGTAGCCGGCGTCCTGAAAGTGCCGGGGGAGCAAGACGAGATCGGGGCGCACTGAGCGGATCGTCTTTTCGTCGTTGGCGAGCACGCCGGTTTGAAATGGCTGGTGGCCGCTGAAGACCGCCGCGCGGGACGGGTTGCAAAGCGGCGCGGCGCAGTGGGCGTTGGTGAACGTGATGCCGCGCTGTGCGAGGCGATCAAGGTGCGGCGTTTTGACCTGTGGGTGGCCGCGCAACGGCCCGATCCAGTCGTTTAAGTCGTCGACCGCGATGAAGAGAATGTTGGGCGGGGCGGGGTAGGCAGGTGTGGCCGCGAGGGCGGCGCCGGCGGCCGCAAACAACATGGAAACGGTGGCGACGCGGAATAAGGCAGGCAGATTCATGGGTAGGTGATTTGAGTTCGGGCTAGTGCCACGGGCCGCCGCTCCCGGCGGGATGACGGGAAGTAGCAGGACACGTTGGAGGCTTGAGCCGAAGCTAAAACTTCACTCTCGCGCGCCGCAAAGTCCTTGGGCGGCGTTCGCTCGGGCTATTTCTTCACGCGCGCAGGTGGCGGCGACCACGTTGCCGGGCGAGGTGATGCAACGGAAAGGGGCTGCGGGTCGCCGAGGCGTTTCATCTCGGCGGCGAGGGCGGCGGTCATCGTGGCGACCCGCGCGGCGTGTTCGGGGCGGGCGGAGAGATCGGTGCGCTCATCGGGATCGGCGGCGAGGTCGAAGAGCTGCGTGCGGTCGACCTGCGGGTAGCGGATGAGTTTGTAGCGCTCGTCGCGGAGGCTGCGTTGGACTTTTTGGTAGGCGAACATCAGCGACGTGCGGGCGGGCGTGGTCGGATTGCGTAGCGTGGCACTGAGGTCGAGGCCTTCGCTGGTCTTGGGGCCGGTGACGCCGCTGAGCGCGCCGAGCGTAGGCAGCACGTCGAAGAGGTAGCACATCGCGTCGGTGCGCTGGTTTGCGGGAATGCCGGGTCCGGCGACGACGAGTGGGACGCGCATTGAGTGTTCGTAGAGGTTTTGTTTGCCGATGAGCCCGTGGCTGCCGCGGGCGACTCCGGAGTCCGCGGCGAAAACGACGAAGGTGTTTTTCGCGTGGGGCGACGCGTCGAGCGTGTCGAGCACGCGACCGATCAGCAGATCGAGGTAAGAAATGTAGCGGTAGTAGTCGGCGAGCATCGCGCGGATGTCGGCGGAAGTGCGCGGCCACGGAAGAAGTTGCTCGTCGCGGATGGTCATCTCGCCGTTGTCGAACGGATGTTGGGCGAGAAAATTGGCGGGGAGCGGAATCTTCGCCGGGTCGTAGCGGACGGGATAGCCGTCGGGCACGATGTGCGGATCGTGCGGGCCGTCGAACGGGAGGTAGGCAAAGAAAGGCGCGGAGTGTTTTTCCTTCAGAAACGCGATGGTCTCGTCAGCGAAGGCGGCGCAGGCGTGCTGGGGGCTGATGGTGGCGGCGCCCACCTTGCCGTTTTCCAGATTCGAGAGCGGAGCCTTCAGGGGGTTGACCATGCCGCCCGTGAATAACTGGCGGGCGCGCTGGAAACTGAGCGGGACCGAGGCGGGGGTGTTGTGCCACTTGCCGCTGATGAACGTGGTGTAGCCGGCGCGGCCGAAGGCGGCGGGCCACGTTTCGTCTCGCGTGAGTTTTTCGTCGATGTGGAACAGGGAACGGCCGGAGAGAAGCATCGCGCGCGAAGGGACGCAGGTCGCGGCATTCATGCCGCCCATCATGTAGGCGCGGTTGAAGGAGACGCCGCGGCGCACGAGACGGTCGAGATTCGGTGTTTGGATATGCGTATTGCCGAGGGCAGCGATGGTGTCGGCGCGCTGGTCGTCGGCGAAGATGAAGAGGATGTTGGGCGGAGTGGCGTTCGCGGCGAAGGCGGCGGAGAAGGCGAGCAGCAGGGCGAGAACGAGGGGAGTCGGGCTAAGGCGCATGGGAAGCAGTTGCTCAGGGTTTCACGGGCTCGACAAACTTCCGCATGCGGGTGGGCGTGTAACCGGGGAAGGGTGGGGTCGCGGCTTGGGCCGGGATGGAGGCGAGCGCGGCAGAAAGTGCGCGATGGGCGGCGGCGGTGGCGGGATCGCGCGTCGGGGAAAGGCGATGCTTCTGGTCGGGGTCGAGGTCGATTTCGAAGAACCCGCCCTCCGAATCCAATTTGAAGCGCTGATCGCGCACCGTGCGGGAAGTGTCGCGTTGCGCGTAGATCCACTCGCGGGGGGCGTATCCGGGAGCATCCCGCAGGAGCGGAACCCAAGAGTGGCCGTCACCCGCTCTGTGAGGCAGACCGGCGAGATCGAGGATGGTGGGAAAAATGTCCGAAAAATCCGCGAGGGCGCGGGTCGAGCGGCCGCCGTTGACTCCGGGTAGGCGCACGATGAGCGGCACGTGGACGCCGCGCTCGATGGTGCGGCCTTTTCCGGAGGAGACGGCGCGACCGGCGTGGGTGCCGCCGGTGGAGGAGCCGTTGTCGCCGGCGAAAATCACCGCGGTGTTTTCGGCGAGACCGAGGCGGTCGAGTTCGTCGAGGAGCTCTCCGACCTGCCGATCCATGTAAGTGACCGAGCCGGCGTAGAGGGCGGCTTCGCCCTTGGGCGGATTGGCGCGATTGAGCGGAGTGGGCTCGTTGGGTGCGTGCACGGCGATCATCGGATAGTAGAGCAGAAACGGCCGGGACTTGTGCTCGCGGATGAATTCGAGGGCGAAGCGCTGCGTCACGTCGGGTCCGTATTTGTCAGCGTGAATTTTACGCCTACCGTCTGTTTGGAGAAAGGCGTCCCAATAGCGGCGTGCCGAGGGCGGGTTGCCCTCTTCGACGCCGGACCACATACAGTGTCGTTGGAAGCCGTGGCGGGCAAGGATGTCGGGCTCCGGCCGAAGATCGTTGATCTGCCATTTGCCGGCGATGGCGGTGGCGTAGCCGGCCCGGCGCAACTGCTGCGGCCAGGTGGAAAATTTCTCGGGGATGAGCCCGGCGCCGCCCCAGCGCGGCACGTCGTAGTGTTCGGTCCAGCCCGTGCGGCCGGGGTATTGGCCGGTGAGCATCATTACGCGGGTGGGCGTGCAGATTGGGGAGGTCCACGCGGTTTCGAAGCGCATCCCGGTCGCGGCGAGGCGATCGACGCTGGGCGTGGGATGGGAGGAGCCGTAGCACCCGAGCCAGTCGGTGCCGAGATCGTCGGCAAGGATCAAGACGATGTTGGGGCGCGGCGCGGGCGCAGCGGCGAATACGCTCAGCGGGAGCAGGAGACCGGCAAGGAGTAGTGTGCGGAGGAAGCCCATGGGGAAAACGGCGTGCGCGTGACCGGTTTGAGAAGGAAAACAGAGCGATCAGAACTCGACCGACGTCGAAAGGGTGATCTGCCGCGGATCGTTGGTCGCGGCGCGGCTGCGGATGAAGAAGACGTCGTTGAGGTTGTCGACATTGACGCCGAATGAAACGGCGCGACCGGCGAGCTTGGTGCTGTAGCGGGCGAAGAGGTTGATTACGGTGTAGCCATTCTCCACGACGAGCTGGTTGTTGCTCGTGCCAAACTGCTGGATCGGCCCGCGCGCCACGATGAAGCCGCCGCCGAAGCGCAGGCCCTTCAGCGGGCCTTCGTTGAAACCGTAGCTATTCCAAAAAGTAAGTTTGTCCGGCGCGGCGCCCTCAAGGCGGAGATTTTTCGCGAGCGTCCGGCTGACGACGACTTTTGCGTCGATGTGGCTGTAGCTGATGATGGACTGCCAGTTTTTGATCGGGTTAAAAAACAGCTCGGCCTCCCAGCCTTTGCTTTCGTCGTCGGAGATCTCGGTGTCGCTGCGGAAGAGGATCGGGTTGAAATCGGAGCGGACGACATTTTTCTTTCGGATGTTGAAGAGTGAGACCGAGCCGCCGATGCGACCTTCCCACAGATCGTCGAACTTGAAGCCGCCCTCGTAAGCCCGCGACAACTCGGGGCTGTAAAACGTGCCCGAAAGGGCGTCGAAACCGTTGGGGTTGAAGGCGGTCGCAATGTTGCCGAAGACTGAAATCTGTTTGGTGAGGTCGAACACGCTGCCAGCTTGGAAGCTGGTCTTGCTCTGATCGTTGAAGACGCCGGTCTTCACGCCCGCGGTGTTGGTGGACTGGCCGCGGATGCGGATGTAGCGCACGCCGCCGAGCAACTTAAGGCGACTGTCGAACAACGACACATTGTCGGTCGCGTAAACGGAACCGACGCGGGTCTCGCCGTAGTCATTGGTGCCGGTGCGGGTGCCGATGGTGCGGAGCTCGGTGCGGCTGGGGACATCGTCGAGCCAGTATTTCACGCCGGAGAGCACGTCGGCCTTGGTGAGGAAGAGCCGGATGGGCCGGCCGCCGGCAATCAGGCCCGCGAGGACGGCACGCTCCGGGGCGGTACCGAGCGCGCGAAGGGCGTAGGTGTTTCCGCGATTAAAATCGTAGGTGTAACGGCCGCCGATCAAAATGCGGTGCGCGAGCGGACCCGTGGAGAAATTGAGCAAGCTATTGAGCGTATGCGCATCAGTGCGGTTGAAATCGTAGCCGGCCGAATGGTTGGCGTCGGACGACCCGGCGGTGAACGTGTTGAATTCGCGGAAGCTGTTATCGAGTTCCTGCGTGGTGCGGACCGCCATGTATTGCATGTTGATATGCGAGTTGAAGACGTGGCGCACGCCGATCTGAAAGAAGCGGTTTTCCTGTTCGTAGCGCGTGGCTGCGGTGGCGCTCGTGTAGTTGCGCGGTAGGAAGGTGTTATTGTAGCGGGTGGAGCTCTCGACGACGCCGTTGACGTTGGTGGCGTCGATCTTGCCGTCCCGGTTTAGGTCGGTGGGAATGATTTCGAATGAATAAGTCGAGCGCTGGCTCGGGATACCCTCGGTCTTCGAGCCGCTGCCGTGCAGCACCAGCGTGGTGTTTTTCCCGATTCGAAAGTCACTGGTGAGACCAAGGAAGTTCGACTTGTTGCCGTCGAGGATCCGGTAGCCGTCGGTCTCCGTGTGGGCTCCGACCACCCGCACGCCGAGTTTGCCGTCCAACGCCGGCTGATTGGCGTCGAACTCGGCGGCGAGCCGACCGTGGTTGCCGGCGCGGAGGTTGAGGTTGAGATGTTCGCGGCCGCGGGGGCGCTTGGTGATAATGTTCACCAAGCCGCCGGGATCGGACTGGCCATAAAGAGTGTTGGGGCCTTTCACGACCTCAATGCGGTCGATCATTTGGGGCGGAATGTAGTCACCGCCGGTGACGCCGTCGATGAGGACGTTGCGATTGCGGAAGCCGCGAATCGAAAAGATATCGCCGCGATTGGAGACGGGTACGCGGTTGGTCTGGGTGATCGAGGCGTTAAACGTCAGCGCGGCGGTCAGATCCGCCGGGACCATATCGGCGAGCAACTCGGCGGTGATGACGTTGATGGTCATCGGGACCTCCTTGAGCGGTGTGTTCATCGCGGTGCCGGAGATGGTGTTGGTCGCCATGTAGCCCTTGGTGCTGCCGGCGGTGACATCGAATGGATTCAGGAGGATCGTCTCGTCGGTGGCCGGCATGGCCGGGGCGGGAGCAGGGGTTTGCGCGAAGCTGGCAATGGTGCTGGCGAGGAGCGCCGTGAAGAGCGGGCGCATACGGGCTGACGAACGGAGGGTTTTCATGGGTGGGTGGGGTGCGCATCGGTTGTTGAGGAATCCGGTGCGAAGGCAGTCGATGCGAGCACGGCGGGGGCTGGCAAGGGCGAGTTAACTTAAACGCTTAAGTGATGAGTGTCTAAGCGCCGGGGAAGGAAATGGGGATCATGGCTTTCGCTCGCGGGGTGGTTTCCTGACCGTGCGGCCTTCGTGCCACGAGCCGTCGATTTGGGTGCCTTGGGCGACGGCGTGCGGGCCGCGGTGGTTGCGGTGGAGCAGGCCGTGAAGCGCGTCCACGGCGGCGGCGCCCATGACGTCGCGGTGCTGGAGAATGCCGCTCACGCCGGGGGCGTCGTCGACCACATTGAGGCTCGCGTAGCCGAGGTCGCGTGGCACGCGGAGTTGCAGTGCGGCGACCGCAGCGAGAACGTCGTTGCAGCGGCTGATGACGGCGTCGGGCCGGTGTTCCCGGAGCCAAGCGCCGATCGTGGCCGAGGGATTCGGCCCGGAGACGATGAGGGTTGGAACCGGAGCAGAGGGCGAGGCCGCACGGGTCTGCTCGAATGCATGCGCAGCTTCCCATTGGTGGGCGACGCGCTCGGCGAGGGTGGCTTCGATCACGAGGCCGATACGGGCATAGCCGCGCTCGCGCAGGCGGGCCCACGCGAGGCGCAGATCGGCAGAGTAGTTGGGCACGATGTGATGGAAGTGGGCGTAGCGGACCGGTCGCTCGATGGTGACCGAGGAGAAGTTCTCCCACGTGAGGTCGAGACGACTGTCGGGGTGATCGAGGGGCGCGAGGATGAGGCCGCGAATTCCGCGGGAGGCGAGGACCCGGCTGAAGCGCGCCGGCGTCATGCCATCCTCCCGAGCCCAGTGATGTTGCAGCTCATAGCCGTAGGCGCGGGCGCGGGCCGTGGCGCCGGCGAGCAGACGCTGGGCACTTGGGCGCTGCAACCAATCGTCTCTCGCCGGCCAATTGGAGACGAGGGCGATCACGGAAAAATCGCGGCGCACGCGCAATTGCTGGCGGTGGGCGGCGAGCGCGCTGCCGGCGGAGTTGGGCGTGTAGCGGAGCTTGAGCGCTGCGCGCTTCACCCGGGCGATCGTGGTGGCGGGGAGCGAGGCGTGGTCGCGCAGAGCCATCGACACGGCGGCGACGCTGAGGCCGAGGTGCTCAGCGATGTGTTTGAGGGTCGTGGCGGTCGGGGTGTTCACTTAAACGATTCAGTAGACGCGGACTTGTTTTGCACCGCAAGGCGCGACACACCTTGGCCGCATGTCCCTTGGCGCCGGCCTTTCTCACCCCAACATCCTCTTCGTCGTCGTCGACGATCACCGAGCGGATGCCATCGGCGCGCTGGGGCATGCGACGGTGAAAACGCCGGTATTGGACGGCCTCGTGCGGCGTGGCACGACGTTCACCCGTGCGACGATTCAGGGCAGCCTGATGCCGGCGGTGTGCGCGCCTTCGCGAGCGTGCTTGTTGACGGGCAACGGGGTGTTTCGCGCCGATGCCGAGCCGAAGCTCGATGAGGGGCCGATCTTTGAAGTCCGACTGCCGGCCGACGCGTGCACGCTGCCGGAGCGACTGCGGGCGGCGGGCTACGAGACGTTTGTCACGGGCAAATGGCACAACGACCTGCCGGCGCTGCTGCGGTCGTTCGAGCAGGGACGGGAGATTTTTCACGGGGGGATGTGCGATCACACGGCGGTGCCGGTGCGGGACGTGGAGGAAATTCGGCGCGGCGAGCCCGCGCGGGTGGGCGACGGATTTTCTTCGGAGATTTTCTGCGGCGCGGCGGAGAAATTTGTGCGCGAGCGCGCGCGGGCCCGGCCGTTTTTTGCGTGGGTCGCGCTGACCTCGCCGCACGATCCGCGGACGCCGCCCGCGGAATTTCGCGCGCGTTACGATACGGCGCAGATTCCGCTGCCGAAGAACTTCCGACCTGACCACGGGTTTGATAACGGCGAGCTCGAGGTGCGCGACGAGCGGTTGGCGCCGAGGCCGCTTTCGCCCGACGTCGTGCGCGAACACCTCGCGGACTATTACGGGATGATTTCACATCACGATGCGTGCATCGGGCGCGTGCTCACCGCGCTGCGTGAGACCGGTCAGGAGGAGAATACGTTGGTGGTTTATGTATCCGACCACGGACTCGCGTTGGGTAGTCATGGCCTGCTGGGCAAACAGAACCTCTATGAACCTAGCGTGCGCGTGCCGCTGATCGTGGCGGGGCCGGGCGTGCCGGCGGCGCATCGCTGTGATGCGTTGATGCAACCGCTCGATCTTTACGCGACGCTGTGCGAACTTGCGGGCGTGACGGTGCCGGCGGGACTTGACAGCCGGAATCTCTTGGCCGCGATGGCGGGCAACGGCGGCGGGCGGCCGTGGGTGTGCTCCGTCTACATGGACGTCCAGCGCATGGTGACGGACGGGAGATGGAAGTTGATTGCCTACCGGGTCGACGGAGCGGAGCGAGTGCAGCTGTTCGACTTGGCGACGGATCCGGACGAGTGCTGCGATCTGGCGGCTGAACCCAGCAGGGTGGCGCGCATCGCGGAACTGCGCGCCATACTGCAAACGTGGCAGGCGAAAGCGGGTGACCGCTGGTTCGGGACGGTTCAATCTATGATTACATGAATGCGCTTCGGATCACTCCCCTCGACGGTGTTATTGTGGGCGCCTATTTTTTGCTGACGATTGCGCTCGGGCTGTGGTTCGGGCGTAAAAAAATCCGGAGCGCGGAGGCGCTCTTCCTCGCGGACCGCGAGGCGACGTGGCCGATGGTCGGGGCATCGATGTTTTCGGCGAACATTTCGAGCCAGCAGTTTGTCGGGCAGGCGGGTCTCGCCTACACGATTGGGTTGGCGGCGGGAGCGTTTCAGCTCATCGGGGCGTCGTGCTTTGCGCTGCTCGCGGTGTTTTTTGTGGACGTTTATCTGTCGTTGAAACTGCGCACCGCACCGGAGTTTTTTGAGCGCCGTTACAGCCCGGGCACGCGGATGTTTGTTTCCGCGATCAATATCGTGATGATTTTAGCGGCGAGCATCGCGAGCGCGCTCTACGCGGGGGCGACGGTGTTGACGGACCTGATGGGACTGGCCTCGACGCTGGAATTCAACCTAGCGGTGGCGGCGATCGCGGTGGCGGCGGGCACCTACACGATATTTGGCGGGCTGCGTTCGGTGCTGTGGACGGATCTCTTGCAGGTCGCGCTGCTGGTGGGGGGCGGAGCGATTACGTTTTTCCTGACGCTATCGGCAGCGGGCGGATGGGCCGGGGTGTTGTCGACCACCGGTGGAGCGGGCAACAGCCTGTGGACCGTGGTGCTGCCGTGGGATCACGCGTTTGGGTGGTTGCCGATGATCACGGGCGGACTGGTGCTCGCGGTGCATGGGCACTGCACGGATCACGACTACGTGCAGCGAGCACTGGCGGCGCGGAGTGTCTATCATTCGAAGATGGGCGCGTTGTTCGCGGCGTTTCTGAAGATTCTTGCGCTCTTCATCATCGCGGCGCCGGGTGTGATTGCGGCGAAACTGATTCCCGGGCTGGCGCAGGCCGACCAAGTTTATGCCCGGTTGGTGTCGACCTATGTGCCGGCGGGGCTCGCGGGCCTGGTGTTGGCGGGATTGCTCGCAGCGATCCTTGGCACGGTGGCGGCGGGTCTTTCAGCGGCGGCGTCGATGGTGTCGTATGATTTTGTGCTGCGCTTCGCGCCGAAATTGTCCGAGCCGGCGCGCGTGCGGATGGGCCGCGGCATTATGGTGTTGGTGTTGGTGCTGTGTGCGGTGCTCGCGCCAGGGATCAAGCAATTCAAGGGCGTCTACGGTTATCTCGTGCAAATCTGGTCGCTGCTCGCTCCGCCCGTTTTCGTGTGTGTCGTAGCGGGCATCTTCACTCGCCGGGCGACGCCGCGTGGTGCCGTGGCCACGCTGACGGTGGGCACGGTGCTCGGGGCGATTACATTTTGGGCGCTCGGCCAGCCTGATGTCGTCGCGCAGCTCCCGCGCTACCTCCGCAGTGCGTTGAACTGCGGCTTTGTGATCACGCTGGTCTGCGCGGCGACGATGGCGCTGGTCAGCCGTAGCGGCGGTGCGAATCCCGGTGCGAACGAAGTGGCGGATCTTACGGCTGCGGCCGCGGCGAACTCGATGAGTCCGGGCGAGCGCCGCAAATATCGGCTCACGCTCGTGGTGCTGGCGATCGTCTGGCTCACGGTAGTGGTGACGTTCTCGCCGTGGGGCGTGGCCCGGGCCGGATAAAGAAAGGAGCGTCGTCAAATTTCGGCGTCGCGAAACTTCCAGACGGCTCCAGCGATGAGGAGTGAACGAAGTGAAGGACCGAAGGCCGGTGAAAGAGACAATGAACGGGATGGAAACTTAAGGAGGATGACTACGCTTGGACTGAAATTAAGGGGAAATTACGGTGTTAGCCGGCCGGGTTCGCGGAGGCCGGTGCCGGTGCGGCCGGTGAGCGAATCGCCGAGGTCGGCGCGGCATTTTTCGGCGAAAGTTTGGAGGCGTTGAACGATCTCGGGGTGGACGGCGGTGACATCGGTGGTCTCGCCGGGATCGCGGGTAAGGTCGAAAAGGGCGGGCGCGGGGAGGGAGGCGTTTTCGTATTTTGCGGGTTGGCCGTCGCGGCCGCCGGGGCGGCCGCCGAGGGTGCGGTAGTGGTGGGAGAGGACGAGTTTCCAGCGGCCGTCGGCGGACAGGACGGACTGAAGTTCGTTTTGCTTGAACCAAGTGGCGTAACCCTCGTGGGGACTGACGGCACCGGGGCGGCCGACGATGAGCGGCCAGACATCGCGACCGTCGATGGGGAGCGCGGGAAGCGGCGCGTCGATCAGGCGGGCGAGCGTGGGGAACAAGTCGATCGTCATGAAGGTGGCGTCGCTCCGGGTGCCGGCGGGGATTTTTCCGGGCCAGCGCATCAGGCAGGGGACGCGGGTGCCGCCTTCCCAAGCGGTGCCCTTGCCCTCGCGGAACGGGCCGGCGCTGCCCGCGTGGTCGCCGTAGCTCAGCCACGGCCCGTTGTCGCTGGTGAAGATTACGAGCGTGTCGCGTTCGAGCCCGTGGGTCTCGAGGGCGCGGAGGATTTCGCCGACGGACCAATCGAGTTCGAGCATCACGTCGCCAAAAAGGCCGGCGCCGGATTTACCCTTGAACTTCGCGCTCACGGCGAGCGGCACGTGCGGCATCGGGTGAGCGAGGTAGAAAAAGAAGGGCGTGGCGCGGTTACGCTCGATGAAAGAGACGGCGCGCGCGGTGAAGCGGGCGGTGAAGTCGTCCATCGCGGCGGGCGTAACGGCGGGGTCGATCACGCGGCCGTTTTCGTAGAGCGGGAGCGGCGGATAGGTGCCGGACTTGGCCTCGGGGTGGTAGGGCCACATGTCGTTGGAGTAGGGGATACCGAGAAATTCGTCGAAGCCATGGCGATTCGGGAGAAACGGGGCGTGGTGGCCGAGGTGCCACTTGCCCGCCATACCGGTCGCATAGCCGCGCGACTTGAAGAGTTCGGCGAGCGTGGTCTCGGCGGCGTTGAGGCCGTGGGTGGCCTTGGGGTTGAGTGCGCCATGAATGCCGAGGCGGTTGGAGTAGCAGCCGGTGAGGAGCGCGGCGCGTGACGCGGAGCAGACGGGTTGTGAGACGTGGAAACCGGTGAACATCGCGCCGTCGCGCGCTAGGCGGTCAAGGTGCGGCGTCGCATAGCCCTTGGCGCCGAACACGCCGACATCGCCGTAGCCGAGATCGTCGCAGAAGATAACGATGACGTTCGGCGGACGGGGAGCTGCGGCCGAAGCGGCAGCGGAGGCGGAGGCGGAGAAAAGAAGCGATGGAGAGAAGGCGAGAACGAGCGAAAAGGCGCGGAAGAGCGGGAGAAGCATGGGATTGATTTGTTCCGCGGGGAAAGCGCGGGCGGGGTCCGTTTTCTGGGTAGGGCAGGTGGGCCGAAGGGGTGGATTCGTTGTCTGTTAGTTCTCGATTTAATCAAGAGGCGAGAAAGGGCGAGGTCGAGGTCGTGGCGCGAAGAAAACGGATCAAATAGCTGGAGCGCGATCCATCGGTGATCTCATGGCTGGCCGAAACGTGGCCACAGGGGCGGTCGCCATCGGCCTCCTGAGCGGAAGCAACAAGCAGAAAGAAAAGAGGCAACGTTTCCATTCTCGGGCAACGCGCGCCCTTGCGCCGAAGGTGTCGTACACCGTCAAAGTGCGCCGCCATTGCGGGCGGTTCCAGCCGGCCGAGTGGAACGCGACCCCAAAAAGGGGATGGTCAACGGTCGCGAAAAACGTTGCGCTCCGATTTGGAAGTCACGTCGCCGCCTCGCGAATCCGGTGTGCCTAATCAACCCCGCTTACCCGTTCGAAAATGAAAACCCCCTACCTTGCCCTGAATCTGTCCTTCGTCGCGGCCACCGCGCTCGCCCAATCGGTCGCTCCGTCGGCGACCTCCGCCGCTTCTATGGCGGACGACGCCGCGGTCATCCTGAACCCCTTCGTGGTCAGCACCGATGCCAACAAAGGGTATTACGCCTCGGAGACGCTTTCAGGGACTCAGCTGAAGTCTCAGGTGCGCGACTTGGCCAACCCGATCACCATTCTCACCGAGGAATTCATGCGGGATATCGGCGCGGTAAACTACGAGGAGGCCCTCGAGTTTCTGCCGAGCACGCAGGCGTTCAAAGGCGACACCTCCGATCCGGAATCCGTTTCCTCGCGCACGGGCACGCCTTTCACCGTGCGTGGCTTTCGCTCGTCGTCGCTGACCAACAACTTTTTCACCAGTCGGATTAAAGTGGATAATTTCAACACTGAGACGGTGACCCAAAGTCGTGGGCCCAATTCCCTGCTCTTTGGTCTCGGCTCGGTGGGCGGTGGGCTCGATGCGACCCACAAACTCGGACGCTTCAACGCCAACAGTCACAGCTTGGATGTTCGCTTCGACTCGGAAGGCTCGAGGCGCGTCAGCTTGGATATCAACCGGATCATTGTTCCCAAAAAACTGGCCCTGCGCTTCGCCGCATTGTCCACCGACCAACGCACGCCGCGTGAGTTTCAGTATATGCGGCGCAACTCGGCTTACCTAAATTTCACGCTCCAACCTTTCAAGGGCGCGACGATCAACCTCAACGCGGAGACCGGCCGAATCGACGAGCTGAACCCCCGGCCCTATCAGGCCTATGACAGCGTCTCGGCGTGGTTGAACGACTCCCGGACTCCGCTGCAAAAAGCGAATACGATCGACTTGGCCTTGGTCCAATCCGGCACCACCGCCGCCCGCAACGCCGCCCGCAATCTCATCACCGGGGTCTCCCAAGGTTTTTCGGCCACCAATTATCTCGTCTACATCATGAACGCTCCGCAGTTAGGCGTGCAGAACTGGAACTTTAAATCCCGAGGCTCGGAGGCCTTCGTCAACGGTCTAGCCCAAGGCCAGACCAGTATCTCCAGTGCGACCCGCGTGCCCGGAGTGGGCTTTCCGTTGGCCACCGTCGTTTCCGGTCCGTCGGACTATTTTGACACGACCTACGATAAATTCTCGGCTTCGTGGCAGCAGCAGATTCTAGAAAAAACCTTTGTCGAACTGGCCGGCGCCTACGAGACCGCGGAAGACGAGGATTGGCAGCCGGTCTCGCGTGGCGATTACGAGGTCTTTATCGACAACAATTATTATCTGCCCGCCCAATTGGCGGTGAACAACCCCGACCCCACCAAGCCGCTCAATCCCTATTTCGGGACGCCCTATGTCGAGTCCAACGCCACCCTGCAGAATCGCAGCACAACGTTGAAACAGTATCGGGCGACGCTCACCCGCCAGTTCGATCTGAGCCGGATCGAGCCGGTCAAGGGGCTCGACCTCGGCAAATTCACGGCGGTGGCTTTTCATTACTACCGGCATCTCGACAGCTATTTTCAGCAGCCGGAGGAGCTGACGACGAACTCGGTGCTGGCTACGGGTGTGCTCGCGGACACGCAAAATCAGATCCGCCGGCGCTACTATCTTACGCCGGGGCAGCCGGTGTCGTTCCCCGCGTTTCTCCCGAGCCAGGCACGGATCACGCAGACGGGAAATCCTGCCGTTCCAGGCAGTGTCTTCCCGACTGTTTCGTCGGCCTTTGCGAATCGCCTGAATCCCGTTTATGCGCCCGAGACGACCAAGTCCTATGCGGCGATTGGCCAATGGGAGCTGTTTTCGCGTCGCTTGATTCTCACCGGCGGCCTCCGCCGCGATGATCTCAGCTCTAGGAACTTTGTTTTCGCGACGGATCCCGTCACCCGACTTTTCCTCGGCAAGGGCCAAGGTGCCTTTGCCCCGGAGACCAATTCATCGGTCACCAACACCAACTACGGCGCCGTGGTCAAAGTTACGAAGTGGCTCGATGCTTTCGCCAATACGGCCACGAACACGGTCGGCGCGGGCGGCACCAACTACGACGTTTTCAACCGGACGCTGCCCAATCAAGAGGGCCGGGGCTACGATCTCGGGTTGCGCGGCTTCTTCTTTGATGACCGCGTGATTCTGAAGCTCAACTACTTCAACAACGAGCTCACGAACCGGGTCTCGAACCCGCTCCGGGATGGAGCGATCGGTGTCGAGATGGCGCGGCAAAACGGATTTGTCGAAAGATACCTCGAAGGCATGGTTCTCAACGGCTTTGGCAGCAGGGTCGCCGGCGCCCGTCGTTTCGCCGATTACCCCGGTAACGGACTCTGGACGGACGTGGAATCGGATTTGACCGAAGGCTATGAAGTCGAGGCGACGCTCAATCCCACCAAGCAACTGCGCGTCCTGCTCAACGTATCCTACAACGACTCGAAGTTGAACAGTACCTACAACTTCACGCGCCCGTGGTATGAGCAATACGTCAAACCCGTCCGCGACGACGCCGCGATCCGGTCGGTCATCGCCAACCCTACGTTCAACGCGACGCGGACCATCGGCGATTACATCACGGGCATCGAGCGCCGGTTGAACTATCACGAGGCCCAGGTCGGCGGAGCCCGGCTGCGGGGCACCAATTGGCTGGTGAATGTTGTCGGGAGCTACGCCTTTGATCAGGGGCCGCTCAAAGGCACGCGCGTAGGTGCGAGTGCGCGCTGGCGTGAGGCTCCCACGATCGGCTACCCGGAACGAGCGGGGACCTTCGATGTGAAGAACGCCTTCAGTGGCAAAGACTCCTTGGTCACCGACGCCTTCGTGAGCTATGGGTGGCGGCAGCGACTACGGGGGCAGAACACGAATTGGACCGTCTCGCTTCGCGTGCGAAATATTCTGGACGACGACGAGGCTTCACCCGCCAGCGCCGTGGACAACGGGAGCGGCCGGGCCCACATCCTCCAGCGAATTTATCAGACCCCTCGGACGTATGAACTCTCCGCCGGTTTGAGATTCTGAGTCGGGCTACCATCCCGCAGCGAAGTCCGCCACAGCCCCGTTTCATTGCCCTATGAGGTCACGCCGTCCTATTACCCGCCGCACCGCCCTGCACGCTGTGCTCACGCTAGCCGTTGCCGTGCTCGCCAGATGCGCCTCGGTTCTCGCCATCGTGACCGCCGTGACCGCCCGTCCGCCCAACGTCGTAGTCATTCTCACCGACGACCAAGGCTACGCCGACATCAGCTTCAATCCTCAGCACCCGAAAGAGGTCTCCACGCCGCATCTCGATGCCTTGGCGCGAGAGAGCGTGTGGTTTTCCCAGGGCTACATCACCGGCAATGTCTGCTCGCCCACGCGCGCCGGCCTGCTCACCGGGCGCTACCAGCAGCGCGCGGGCGTTTACACCGCCGGCGAAGGCGGGCGCGGCATCGCGCAGACGGAAACCATTTTCCCGAAATTCCTGAAGCCCGCCGGCTATGTCAGCGGCGCGTTTGGCAAATGGCACCTCGGACTCACGGTCGAGCAAAGTCCCGTCGGCCGCGGCTTCGACGAGTGGTATGGTTTCCTCGGTCGCGGCGCGCACGACTACCTCAAGCTCGACGATATCGAGGGCTCGCCGATGTATCGGAACGGTAAACCCATCAAGGACGAAGGCTACCTCACCACGCGACTCACCGATGAAACCGTCGCGTTTATCCAAAAGCACAAGGCGCAGCCCTTTTATGTTCATCTCGCCTACAACGCGGTCCACTCCCCCGCGCAGGCTCCCGCCGCCGATATCGCCCGGTTCAAAAAACAGTTTCCCGATATCACCGAGGCGCGCGCCATATTGATGGCGATGCTCCATCACCTCGACCTCGGCGTGGGGCGGGTCGTGGATACGCTCAAAAAGGAAGGTCTCTGGGAAAACACCCTGCTCGTTTTTCTCACCGACAACGGCGGCTCCAAGGCGATGAGCGCGGTGAACACCCCGCTGCGCGGCGCCAAGCAGCAAAACTTTGAGGGCGGCATCCGCACGCCGTTCATCGTATCATGGCCGGCGGCCTTCAAGGGCGGTCGCACCCTCGATACCCCGATCAGCTCGCTCGACATCTTGCCGACGGCGTTGGCGGCCGCCGGCGTCGCTCATCCGACCGAAAAACCACTCGACGGCAAAAGCCTGTTGCCGCTGCTCACCGGGAAATCGTCGCGGCACATCGACACGTTCTACTGGAGCGAAGGCGGCGAAGCGGGCGGGTTCGCGGTCCGCTCGGGCGACTGGAAACTCGTCCAGCAGCGCAGCCAGCCGAAGGTCGAGCTCTTCAACCTCGCGAAGGATCCAGCCGAGACGACGGACCTTGCGCCGCAGTCCGCCGCCAAGGTCGCCGAGCTGACGAAGCTTTACGATACCTGGCTCGACCAAATGGCCGAACCGATGGACGGCGTGGGCAAGCGCTATAAGAAATCCGACGAGCCCGCGGGGAAGAACCGGAAGAAAAAGAAGGCGGAAAAGTAAACGCCCCGGCCCGATCTCAGCCCCTCCATGCCGCCCCAACCTTGCCCCCGCCTCAGCGGCGCACTCCGCTGCCTCTTGCTCGCGGCGTGTGCCGCTCTCTCCGTCGCTGCACTCGCCGCCGCGCCGGCGAAGAAACTCAACGTCCTCCTGATCGCCGCCGACGATCTGCGCGACACCCTCGGCTGTTACGGCAATGCCGCCGTGAAGACGCCAAACATTGATCGGCTCGCCGCCCGCGCGGTCCGCTTCGACCGCGCCTACGTGCAATACCCCGTCTGCAATGCCAGCCGCAGCTCGTTCCTCACCGGCTTACGGCCCGACCAGACCGGCGTCATCGACAACCGCACGCTGCTCCGGGATCGCCTGCCCGAGGTCGTGACCCTGCCCCAACTCCTCAAGGAGGACGGCCGGCACGCGGCTGTTTTCGGCAAGATTTTCCATCTCGGTGGCGGGCGCGACGCCGCGCTTCGGGCGAAGTGGATGGACCTGCCGAAATCGTGGCACAGCGGGCAATCGTTTGAGGCGACTGCCCTCGGCCGTCGGCAAATCGCCGGTCGTGATCTCACCGACGGCAAACTGAGTTGGTGCCGGTGGGGTGCCATGGACGGCGACGACGATGACCAACCCGACGGCCAGATCGCCCAGGCCGTGATCGCGCAAATCGAAGCTCTCGAAGGAAAACCTTGGGTCATCGGCGCCGGTTTCAGCAAACCGCACGATCCTTTCGTCGCGCCCAAGAAATATTTCGATCTGTATCCGGAAGGCTCGCTCACCTTGCACCGCGCACCCGGCGATCGGACGCCCGCCCCGCCGCTCGCCGTCGGCTTCGGCGAACTCGGCGCCGCCTTCGCCAAGTTCAGCGACCGCGAGCGCCACGAATTTCTCCGCGCCTACTACGCCTGCACTTCCTACATGGACGCGCAGGTCGGCCGCGTCCTCGATACCCTTGATCGGCTCCAACTCTGGGACAACACCGTCGTCATCTTGCTCGGCGATCACGGCTACCATCTCGGCGAACGTGAGTGGTGGAACAAAAACACGCTTTTCGAGCGCAGCTGTCGCGCCCCGTTTCTCATCGCCGCGCCCGGCATTAAGCCCGGCGTCGCCCGCGGGCTCGTCGAGTTCGTCGACCTCTACCCGACGGTCGCCGACCTCTGCGGCCTCACGCCTCCGCCAGATCTCGCGGGCCGGAGCCTGCGCCCGCTGCTCCGCGACCCTGCGGCCCCCGGCAAGCCCGCCGCGTTCACGCTCGTCACACGCGGCAACGCCCGTGGCGATTCGATCCGCACCGACCGCTGGCGCTTAACCCGGTGGAGCGACGGCACCGCCGAACTTTACGACCACACGACCGATCCGGAAGAAGACCACAATGTCGCCCCGAATCATCCCGAAATCGTCAGCGATCTCGGCCGCCAACTCCCGGCCGCGCGCACGGCTTCATTGGCTCCCAAACGTTAGTTTATTTTCCGATGCCCGCCCGATCCCCGCTGCCGATTCTCTTCGTCCTCGTCGCGCTGTGCGTTCCCGCTCTCGCGGCGGACCGCCCGGCACCGCCGCCCAATATTATTTTCATCCTCGCCGACGACTTGGGCTCCGGAGACCTCGGCAGCTACGGCAGCCCTCTTCGCCTCACCCCAGCCATTGATCGGCTTGCGGCGGAGGGCGCGCGCTTCACCCAGTTTTACGCCCCCGCACCTTACTGCGCGCCCTCCCGCGCGTCGTTGCTCACCGGCCGCTATCCGTCGCGCCACGGTCTCCTCGGCAACCCCACGCCCGACGGCACGCCAGCCGTCGACCAACTCGCCCTCGCGGCCGACGAGATTCTTCTCCCCCAATTGCTCCGGCCCCGCGGCTACGCCACCGGGATGATCGGCAAGTGGCACCTCGGCCACAAGACGGTCGAATCATGGCCCACCCGCCGCGGCTTCGATTCCTACTGCGGCATTCTTTACAGCAACGACATGCGCCCGGTGCAGCTCATCGAACAGGAAAACGTCGCCGAATATCCCGTGGTGCAGGCAACTCTCACGCAGCGTTACACCGAGCGCGCGCTCGACTTCATCACCGCGAATCGCGAACGGCCGTTCTTCCTCTACCTCGCCCACGCGATGCCTCACAAACCGCTCGCGGTCTCGGAAAAATTTGCGGGTAAGAGCGGCGCTGGCCTCTACGGTGATGTCCTGGCCGAACTTGATTGGAGCGTAGAGCAGATCATGGCCAAACTCCGCGCCCTCGGCCTCGACGATCACACCCTCGTCGTGTTTTCCAGTGACAACGGCGCCTACTTCGGCGGCAGCAACGGCGGCCTGCGCGGCATGAAGGCCATGACCTCCGAAGGCGGCTTGCGCGTCCCTTGCATCGCGCGTTGGCCCGGTCGGATTCCCGCCGGGCAAACGCTCGCGACGCCCGCAATTTTGCACGATTGGTTTCCGACGCTGTTGGCCAGTGCCGGCGGAACCCTCCCCGGCGATCGGGCCATCGACGGGCGCACGCTCTGGCCCGTGCTCGCCGAAAAATCGACGCAGCACCACGAGGCGATCTTCGGCTTTCAAGGCACCACGCTCCGCACCGTGCGCAGCGACCGCTGGAAACTGCACGTCGAGGCCAGCCAACCGCGCGCCGCCCTCAAGCCCGGCGCGCCCTGGGTCGACCCCCGCGCGCCTGATGGCGTCACGATCCTCGCGCCGTCTGGGCAAGCGCACCCCAGCCAATACCCTGGCCTCGACACCGGTGATCCGCTGAGGGCCGGCGCGCTCTTCGACCTCCAAACCGATCCGGGAGAGCAACAGGACGTGGCTGGCGCCCGCCCCGAAATCGTGGCTCGTCTGCGCGCGCTTTCCGCCGAGTTTATCAAGGCAGCGTCGGAGTCACCGCGGCCGAAGACGCCGTGAACCACGTTTTTCCCACATAAATCTTCTCCTGCTATGGCTCTCATCCGGAAGTTAACGTCAGTCGCCGGCGGCCTGCTCGTTGCCGCCTTGCTCGCGAGCTGCGTGGGCCCGCCCACGGTGCCCGTCAATTCCTCCACGCTTACCGGTAAAGTGATGGTCGGCTACCAGGGTTGGTTCAACGCCGAGGGCGATGGCGCCAAGCGCGGCTACAATCACTGGACGCGCGGCAACGGGATGCCGGCCCCCGGAAATGTCCGGGTGGATATGTGGCCGGATCTGTCGGAGTTTCCCGCCGCCGAGCGGTTTCCGACCGGCTTCGTCCACGCCGACGGCTCGCGGGCCGAAGTGTTTAGCTCGTATCTCCGGCCGACGGTGGTGCGCCATTTTTCGTGGATGAAAGAGCACGGTATCGACGGCGTTTTTCTCCAGCGTTTCATCAATTCGCTCAAACGCGGCAATTCCCTCGCCGCCAACAACGCCGTTTTGGAAAACGTCCGCGCCGGCGCCCGCGAACACGGCCGCGTCTACGCGCTCATGTATGATCTGAGCAGCCTCGCCCCCGGCCAGGCCGACGTGCTGATCGACGATTGGAAGAAACTGCTCCGCGACACCCGGCTCACGAGCGATCGCTCGTATCTGCGCCATCGCGGTAAACCACTCCTCGCGCTCTGGGGCTGCGGCTTTAAATCCGATGACAAGCCCCGGCCGTCGCTCGACGACTGGCGCAAGATCATCACCTTTCTTAAGGACGACAAGGAGAGCGGGGGACTCGCGATCATGCTCGGCGTGCCTAGCGGGTGGCGCACGCAAACCCGCGACAGCGTCCCTGATCCCGTGCTGCTCGAACTCGCGGCGCTCGCCGATATGATTTCGCCGTGGACGCCGGGCCGCTACCGCACGCCCGAGGCCGCCGCGACCCACGCCGCGACCTATTGGCAACCGGACATCGCGTGGTGCCGTGAGCGCAGGATCGACTTTCTGCCCGTCGCCTTCCCCGGTTTCAGCTGGCACAACATGAAGCCCGAGGCGCCGCTCAACGCGATTCCCCGTCTCCAGGGGCGCTTTTTTTGGTCGCAGATCACCGCCGCGAAACGTGCGGGCGCCGATATGCTCTACGTGGCGATGTTTGATGAAGTCGATGAAGCCACCGCAATTTTCAAGGTGACGAATGCTCCGCCGGTTGGTCCCGGCCCCGGCGTGCAGTTCGTCACCTACGAAGGACTGCCGAGCGACTTTTATCTGCGCCTCACCGGCTTCGCCGGTAAAGTTATCCGGGGCGAACACGCTATTGCCAGCGATGAACTGCCGTTCCCGCTTCCCTCCCAACCATGATCCGCATCTTCGCCACATTCTCCGTCGCTTGCTTTGCCCTCGCCCTGGCGGCCGCTCCGCTCTCGCCCAACATTGTCGTCATCCTTGCCGATGACTACGGCTACGGGAGCCTTGGTACCTACGGCGCCGATTCCGCGCTCATTCGCACGCCTCACCTGGACCGCCTCGCGCGCGAAGGGCGACGTTTCACCGATGCCTACACGCCGTCGTCGGTTTGCACGCCGACGCGCTACGCGCTCGTGACGGGCCGCTACTGTTGGCGCACGTCGCTCAACCACGGCGGCGTCGCCAACACCCTCGATCCGCTGCTCATCGAGCCTGGCCGCCCCACGATCGCCTCGCTCTTGAAGAAGCACGGCTACGCCACCGGCTTCGTCGGCAAATGGCACCTCGGCTACGGCACCGCGCCGCGCGTCGATTACACCAAGGAGCTCAAACCCGGCCCGCTCGAACTCGGCTTCGATTACCAGTTCGCGGTGCCGCAAAACCACAACGACATCACCCGCGTCTTCGTTGAGAATCACCGCGTTTTCGGTCTGCGCTCAGCGAAGCTCGCCCCCGTGCCCGGCAAGCTCGGCCTCGATGCGCCCGAGCGCGACGATCCGCAGACGATGGGCGATCTCACCAAGCGGGCGGTTGACTGGCTCGCGCAACGGGCCGGCCAACCCGCGCCGTTCTTCCTCTATTTCGCTCCGGTCGCCGTGCACGAGCTCGTCACGCCTTCCGCCGAGGCCACCGGCACGAGCAAGGCCGGACCTTATGGCGACTTCATCCATGACCTTGATCGCAGCGTCGGGCGGATCTTGGCCGCGCTTGAAAAACAAAACGCGCTCGAAAACACGTTGATCATCTTCACCAGTGACAACGGCGGCGTCGTTAATCCTGGCGGCAAGACCGGAACCAACCAACTCGCGATGAACGCTGGCCTGAAAATTAATGGCGCCCTGCGCGGTGGCAAACACGACATCTGGGAAGGTGGCTTCAAAGTGCCGTTCCTCGTGCGTTGGCCCGGCCGCGTCCCCGCCGGCACGACGAGCAACGAGCTGATCGGCGTGGTCGATATCTTCGCGACCGTCGCGGCGGTTGTGGGTGAGACGAAGCTCGACCGCACCACCACTGCGTCCGACAGCGTCAACGTGCTCGCCGCCTTCCTTGGTCAACCTTCCGCGCAACCGCTCCGCCGCGATCTGATTCTGCAAAGCGCGAACGGCGTCTATGCGATTCGTAGCGGCCCGTGGAAGTGGATCGACGGCGTGCCGCTTGCGCCCAAAGGAAAAAAGGCTCCCGCCGCGACCGGCCAGAAGGCCGACCAATTCCGATCCCGCCTGGTGAATCTCCTCGATGATCCGGCCGAGAAAAGTGATGTCGCGGCCGCGCACCCCGAGATCGCGACCCGCCTGGCGGAGACGCTACGCCGGCACCGTGCCCAAGGTTTCAGTCGTGACTAGTTTTCCGAGGCTCGGTCTTCCTTTCGTATGCTGCTTCGTCTCCTCTGTTTTATCCTCGCGGTCTCCGGCGGTGCGCTGGCCGCGACTCAAGCGTCTCGACCTAATGTTTTGGTGATTCTTGCCGACGATCTCGGCATCGGTGATGTCTCCGCCTATCGCCCCGGGGCCGATGTGCGGACCCCGCACCTCGACCGACTCGCCGCCGAAGGGATGCGTTTCACCCGGATGCGCGCCAACGCGACGGTGTGCTCGCCCACCCGTGCCGCGCTGATGAGCGGTCGCTACGCGGATCGGGTCGGCGTGCCCGGTCTCATCCGCACCGACCCCGACAACACCTGGGGCTTTTTTGATCTCAAGGTGCCAACGCTCGCCGACCACCTGCGAGGCGCTGGTTACCACACCGCGATCATCGGCAAGTGGAACCTCGGCCTCACGGCGCCCGCGCTGCCCAACGATCGCGGTTTCGATTTTTTCCACGGCTTCCTCGACGACATGATGGACAGCTATACGACGCATCTGCGGCAGGGAAAAAACTACATGCGCCGCGACCGCGAGGTCATCACGCCGGTCGGCCACGCCACCGAGATTTTCACCGGTTGGACGCGCGATTATCTGCGCGAACGGGCGAAACTGCCGGCGCCGTTTTTTCTCTATCTGGCCTACAATGCGCCGCATTTTCCGATGCAGCCGCCGGCGGAGTGGTTGGCGAAAGTGAAGCAACGCGAGCCCGGCATCACGGAGCAGCGCGCCCTGAGCGTCGCGATGATCGAGCAGTTTGACGACGGCGTCGGCCAAGTCCTCGCCGCGTTGCAGGAAACCGGACTTGATCGGACGACGCTGGTGGTGGTCACGTCCGACAACGGCGGTTCGCTGGCGCACGCGCAAAACAATGATCCGTGGCGCGACGGGAAACAAAGCCACTACGACGGCGGTCTGCGCGTCCCGTTCATCGCGCGCTGGCCCGGCCACGTCGCGCCCGGCTCGACGACCGACTATGCCGGACTCACCTTTGATATTTTTGCCACGGCGCTGGAAGTCGCGGGCGTGGCTCGACCGGCCGCGACCGATGCCGTGAGCTTGATGCCCGCACTGCGTGGGGCGCCGGCGCCGGCCGAACCGCGCGAGCTCTATTTCGTCCGCCGCGAAGGCGGAGCGATTTACGGGGGGAAAAGCTACGAGGCGCTCATCCGGGGCGATTGGAAGCTGCTCCAGAACAGCCCCTACGCGCCCCTCGAACTCTACAACGTGAAGGATGATCCGCAGGAGAAGAACGATGTCTTCGCCTCCCAACAAAAAGTTGCCCGGGAGATGCAGGTCGCTTTGCGGCGGCATATCCAGCGTGGCGGCGCGACGCCGTGGCAACCGCCGGCGGCCACCGCGCGGTAGGTGGCGTTTGGTCGGGGTGGGGTGAGGGTCGCGGCGTTACGGCTGCTTTGATTTTTTGCCCGACGGTGGGAATTCGCGCGTCGGGTCCATCCGGCGGAGTTGCTCGGGGGTGGGGCTGCCGCCGAATTGTTGCCAGTAGCTTTCCGCAAAAGGATTCAGGCGCGGGCCGACGGCCGTTTCGCTGACGAGGCCGGGGAGCCCCGGTGCAGGAAAACTCCTGCGGATTCATGGGGCCGCGGAGGCGGAACACCTCTGCTTCAAGGGATCGTCAATCTGCGGAGTCCTGAATCTGCGGGAATCAATTTAGACGTGGGTGAAGTCGCGTGGGGGCGTTCATAAGGACGGTCGGATACCCGCAGAATTTGGTGACTTATCGAGTGTGCGGGGGAATCGCAGAGGTGCGCGAATGGCGGCTGAACCTGAAAGGTGAAGGCGGGCGCTGGGCGAGTGGCCGTCGGCGAAGGAGCGGTCGATAAACTTGCCGCAGTCGAACGGGACGGACTTTAATTAAAAATTCCTACTTAATTACATTTGACTTACTTTCTAAGATAAAGCGGATTTTAGGGCATGATTACGACGTCTCAAATGGAAACCGTCCTCTTTACTACCAAAGGACAAGTCGTGATTCCCGCGCGTTTCCGCCGGGAGTTTCAAATCGAGGATGGCACCCGGGCCTCGGTGACCATCACGCCCGACGGGATTCTTCTCCGGCCCATCACGCGTTCCTACATCAAGAGCCTGCGCGGAACCCTCAAGGGGCGTGGCGTGATGAAGGCGATGATGGCTGACCGTGAAAAGGAGAGGGATCCGTAATATGGCCAATTACGTGCTGGATAGCTGGGCGCTCATCGCGTTCTTCGAGGACGAACCGGCGGCTGGGGCGGTCGAGGAAATTCTCGACCAGGCCAATCGAGACAAGCATCGGCTCTACCTGAGTGCCGTTAACTGGGCGGAAATTTATTATAACACCATGCGTGAGGTCTCGCGGGAGGCGGCGGAAGACCAAGCCCGGATGATCGCCAACCTCCCCATAGACGTCATCGGCGTTGGCGATGATCTTAAGCTCGCCCGCCAGGCCGCCGCGTTCAAAGCGACCTACCGCCTCAGCCTCGCCGACGCCTTTGCCGTTGCGCTGGCGAAAGAAAAAAAGGCCGAACTCGTCACCGGCGATCCCGAATTCAAGGCGCTGGAGAAGGAAATCAAAATCACATGGCTCAAGAATCAATAGCCGCTCCCGCAACGGCGCACGGCCTCGCGTTCATCGATCTCTTCTGCGGCTGCGGCGGCTTTACGCTTGGGATGCAGCGCTCCGGCTTCGACTGCCTCGCCGCCATTGACTTCAACCCCGAGGCCGTCGCCACCCTCCGCACCAATCTCCAAGCCAAGAGTCCTACCGGCCTCAAGCCCGTCGCCTTCACCCTCCAAGCGGACCTCACCACGCTCGCCCCGGAGACGCTGGCCGCGATCATCGGCACCCGTTCGGTCGACGTGATCGTCGGCGGCCCACCTTGCCAGGGTTTCAGCACCGCCCGCCAGCGCGATGGCTCCAATCACGGCACCGAACGCCTCAAGGAGGATCCCCGCCGCCTCCGCGCCAGAGTTTTCTCCCGCCCACCTCTTGGCGAAACGCGATCGATGTCGTTGCATCACCGATGGACCCGAAATAGACACGGATACTCGGAGTGAGCCGAGCCCCGACGGCCCGTCCTTCCGCCCCCGCCTCCCATCGCTCTCGTTCCTCGTTCTCGTAATCGTTCTCGTTCTCCTCCGTTTCCAAACCTCCGAACCTCCGCTCCCCCGGTCTCAAATTTCAGGTTTCAAGTCTCAGCTTTCAGGTTTTTCCCCCCCGCAGCGACAACGCCGCATGGCGCGCCGAGGAAGCCCTCGATGCCTCGCGGACGTTGACATCGCGACAGGGGCATATGCCCACCAAAACCCTCCGCATCCTCAGCTTCCTCGGCAAAGCCGCCGGCCTCGCGCTCCTCCTCGTCGGCCCTTTTTCCGGCACGCCCGTTGGCCTCACGGTCTTCGCCGTCTCGTCCTTCCTGAGAGACGCCGTGAACCGCATGGGCGACCTCGCCGACGACGGCAAACCCAAGGACTCCTTCAAGACCTGAATCAGCCGCTTTACATTCACGGCAATTCGCACTCTCTCTTTTTCACGGCCACTTGGAGCAAGCCTCGGGGCCTTTTGTTGGAATTCGATGCTTCATCCGCCGTAGTTGAGCCTCGGACAACAACTCCGCTCGCCATATCAAGTGATGTTACGACATGTTACGGTTTTTCTTGAATACTTTAATAACCTCTCTTGATTTCGCCTGTTAATGGATCCTGCGCTCAATCCCTACGCTCCCGGTGCCGGCACGCAGCCACCCGAACTCACGGGCCGTGCTAATCTGTTGGAGGCCGCGCGCATCGCGCTCACTCGCACCCGCAACGGACTTTCCACCAAGAGCTTTATTTTGGTCGGGCTGCGCGGCGTTGGCAAAACCGTGCTTCTCAACCGCGTGGAGGATCAAGCCCGCGAGGCCGGTTATCTCACTTCGCTCATCGAGGCCCACGAAGAAAAGTCCCTGCCCGCTCTCCTTTTACCCGAGCTGCGGCGCATCCTCCTTAACTTGGATCGCGGCGAAAAGGTCGAGGCGGCGGTGAAGCGCGGCATCCGCGTGCTCAAGAGCTTCACCAAGGGCCTTAAGGTCACACTTGGCGAGGTGGAGATCGGCCTCGATATCGATCCCGAGGTGGGCGTGGCCGATAGCGGCGACTTGGAGGCCGACTTACCCGCCCTTTTTCTCGCCTTGGGGGAGGCCGCCCGCGCCCGTAAGACCGCCGTCGCGATCATCATCGACGAGCTACAGTATCTTTCCGAATCCGAGTTCAGCGCCCTCATCATGGCGCTGCACAAGATCGCGCAAAAAGGCCTGCCGCTCCTCTTGGTCGGTGCCGGCCTCCCGCAGGTCGTCGGATTGGCGGGACGGTCCAAATCCTACGCCGAACGCCTCTTCGACTACCCCGAGATCGGGCCGCTCTCACCGGCCGATGCCCGTCTGGCCTTGGTCGAACCCGCCGAACGGGCGGGCGTGGTGTTCCAGCAAAAGGCCATTGACGCCATCTACGCGCAGACCCAGGGCTATCCCTATTTCCTGCAAGAGTGGGGCTATCAGGCGTGGAACTTGGCTCCTACCCCCAAAATTGACGCCGCTGTGGTGGCCCGCGCCACCGCGGCCTCGCTCGGTCGCTTGGATGAAGGCTTTTTTCGTGTCCGCTTCGACCGCCTCACTCCTCGCGAAAAAGACTATATGCGAGCCATGGCGAGCTTGGGCGCAGGCCCGCACCGCTCCGGTGAGATCGCCGATAAACTCAAAGCCCCGGTGCGGAGTGTTGCCCCGGTGCGCTCCTCGCTCATCTCCAAGGGCATGATTTATAGTCCCGCCCACGGCGACACCGGGTTTACGGTGCCGCTGTTTGATGCGTATCTGCGGCGCATGATGCCCAGCTAAAACCTCACGCCCAGAGCATGTCCGCCAAGTCCAATCGGGATCTCGTTCCAGGCCTTTATGAACGTCTATTGGATGAAGAGTTATCGTTGGCCCTCGCTGCGAGGCCCGAGCTACAAGCCATACTAGGCAAGCTGGATGACGAAGAAGCGCCGCATGCTTACGGCCAGTTTCTGTTACAGCTAATTGTCCAAGCGCTGCGGGATCGCGCTCCCGACGAACGTCTTCCTCTGGTCAATAGCTTGATCGCGTTGATTTCCGAGACTGACGGGCTCGGCTACTTGCAGCGCAAAACACTCCTGGCTTGCGCCGAACCAGTCCTGCTCTCCCTGCAACCCCCTGCTCCGGGTGGCAGCTCCGCCGCCGGGTTAGCGCGCTCGGTCACTCCGTTAGCCACCAGCAGTCTGCTCACTGGAGCCCGCCACGATCCACAACTCGAATACGAGCTTCGGCAAGAAATGGCCACGGCCGATCGGGTTGATATCCTTGTCGCGTTTATCAAATGGGCCGGCCTTCGACTTCTCCAACCCGCTTTCGAGTCGCTTGCTGCCCGCGGTGTTCCTGTGCGTCTTGTCACTACCTCCTACATGGGCGCATCCGATCCCGACGCCATCGCCTGGCTCGCCGCGCAACCGGGCTTTTTGGTCAAAGTCTCCTACGATACCGAGCGCACGCGTCTTCACGCCAAGGCCTACCACTTTCACCGAAAAACGGGGTTCTCCACAGGCTACATCGGCTCCGCCAATATGTCGCGTGCCGCCATGACCAGTGGGCTCGAGTGGACGGTGAAGGTCACGGAGGTGGATCAACCGCATATCCTACAGCGCTTCGCCGCCGAGTTTTCCACTTACTGGGCCAGCCCAGATTTCGAGTCCTACGATGCATCCCAAGCCAAGCGCCTGGTTGATGCCATACAGCACGCCAAAACCGGCGGCGGCTCTACCGGTCCACGATTTTTCGCGGATATTCGCCCGCATGCATTTCAGGAGCGCATTCTCGACGCTCTTGCCGCCGCTCGCGGCTTAGGTCAGACGCGTAATCTAGTTGTCGCCGCCACCGGCACCGGCAAAACCGTAATAGCTGCCTTTGACTATGCCCGCTTCACCTTCCGTGCCGTAAGTGAATCGGTGGGCAACATGCGCCCGAATCTCCTCTTCGTTGCCCACCGGAAAGAGATTTTGGAACAGGCCCGAGATTGTTTTAGGACGGTTTTGCGTGACGCCAATTTTGGTGAACTGCTCGTAGATGGGAGTCGTCCTGCCGCCTGGAATCACGTGTTTGCCTCCGTGCAAAGCCTGACCAACGCCGAGCCTTGGCTGACTTTTTCACCCGAGCACTACCCGTTTATCGTGATCGACGAGGCGCACCACAGCACGGCCTCCAGTTATCGTCCGATGATGGAAAATTGCCGCCCGGCGGTGCTGCTAGGGCTCACTGCCACGCCTGAGCGCATGGACGGCAGCTCCATCTTGCCTGATTTCGGTGGTGAATTTGCTGCCGAGATTCGACTCCCCGAGGCACTCGAAGAAAAACTCCTCTGCCCCTTTCACTACTTCGGAATTACCGATCCCGTTTCGCTCACCGACGAGCGTTTCTGGCGCAACGGCCAATATGACATCACCGCCCTCACCGAGGCGTATACGGGCGACGACATCCGCGCCCGCCAGCGACTCGATGTTATCCTCGCCAGCCTGCTCCGTTATCAACCCGATCTCAGCCGCACCCGCGCCGTCGGTTTTTGTGCGAGTGTCGCACACGCCCGCTACATGGCGGCCGCGTTTAACCAAGCCGCCTATCGCGCCGCTGTTATCGTAGGTGAAACACCCACTGAAGAACGGGCCACCCTTATGGCGGAATTCCGCGCTGGACGCCTGCCCTTCGTCTTCACGGTTGATGTTTTTAGCGAGGGTGTGGACGTGCCGGAGATTAATCTAGTGATGTTCCTGCGCCCTACGGACAGCCTCACCGTCTTCCTTCAGCAACTCGGCCGCGGACTGCGTCACGCACCCGAAAAGGACTGCCTGACCGTCCTCGATTTTATCGGGCAAAATCATCGCCGCTACCGCATTGACCGTAAGTTCGCTGCACTCCTCAACCGTGACCGTCAGCGCATGGACCAGGAAGTGGAAAAGGATTTTCCCCATCTGCCGCCCGGCTGTAACATCCAACTCGAGCGCGTCGCTCGCGAGTCCATCCTCAACAACATCCGCGAGAGCCTGCGCAACTTCAGCACACTGGTAACCGAGAGTTTGGCGACTTTTCAGCAAGATCACGGCTGTGCCCCAACCTTTGGGAATTTCATTCGAATCACCGGTGTGTCGCCGCTCACTCTCCTCAAAAACAAAACGTGGTCCGAATGGCAGGCGCTTGCGCGTCATGGTATTCCCCCAACGGATCCGGACCTGGACGCCTGTCGTCAGGCACATCGGCGGATACTTCTGCGCACCGATCCGCAGGTGTTGCGTCAGCTGGCGCACTTCGCCGACGCCGACCGCGATTTCGACGTGAACCGAGACCTCGTTTGCGAGACCGACGGGATCGGCCTGCATTATCTGTTGTGGGGAAAAAAAGGCGCAGATGTCGGTGTCGCCACGGTCGAGGATTCTCTAAAAAAATGGCGGCGCAATCCGACCGCCGTGCGAGACCTCCGCGAACTTATTGAACACGTGCAGCGCCATCCTGCGTTTCCGGTCGCACCGCTTGGCCTGCCTTTCCCCTGCTCCCTGCAACTGCATGCAGCCTACGGATCGGCCGAGATAAAAGCCGCTCTGGGGTTTTGCAGCTTGGAGAAATCAGGTCCTGCCGGTGTGGGAGTGTTCCATGACGAAGAGCGTAAATGCTACGTGCATTTAGTGACCTTCCGGAAATCGGAGCAGGACTTCTCGCCCACTACCCAATATCGCGACTATCCGATAAGTCGCACGCAACTGCACTGGGAAAGCCAATCCACGACGACACAGCTCAGTGCGACGGGGCAGAATCTTCTGCACTTTCGTGAGCGGGGCTACACCATACTTTTCTTCGCCCGCTTGGAAAAACGCATCGGTGACGAAACCGCCCCGTTTATCTTTCTTGGTCCTGCGGATCGCCTGCTCAGTGCTGACGGCAACCGCCCTATCTCCATAGTTTGGGAGCTAGCCTATCCTATGCCCGCCGCACTGTTTGAAGAGGCAAAGACGACCTGAGAAACTGGATACTATTTTGAGCCGCGCTCGCCGGAGTTTGACCGCAAGCACATTGTCGTCCGCTCAAAGCCGAGTTTCAGTTTAACCACAAATTTCTCCGCAACGCCGACCACCGGAAAAACGGCGGTTGGACGCGGGGCGTGCAACCCGACTACACCATCAGCATCTGGCCCGCTGAGTTTGAGAAAGACGAGGCAGAGAAGTGCGAGGCTTTGGGGCATATTCACTTCGACGCCAAGTATCGGGTGGAGAATCTGGATGCGCTGTTTGGGAAGAAGGAGGAAGAGGACGAGAATATCAGCGACCGCTCTGAATCCGTCGCCGCCAAGCCTACCGCCGCCAAGTATTCCGACCTGCTCAAAATGCACGCCTACCGCGACGCCATCCGCCGCACAGCGTGTGCCTACGTGCTCTATCCCGGCAACGATGGGGACGATAAGCGATTTGAGGAGTTCGACCACCGGGGTTTCCACGAGGTGTTGCCGGGGCTGGGAGCCTTTGCGATCCGGCCAAAGCCGACGGCTCTGCCGATGGCATGGCGTCGCTTTCCATATTCCTCGATGAAGTGATCGAGCACCTATCCAACCGCACCACTGCCCGCGAGCGAAACACCTACCACCTCGCCGAGTCCTACGCCGTCGAAGAGGCGCCGGTTCCCTATGGCGATCTGGTGCTGAATGAACTCGATGAGTTTTCGGCCACCCGGCGGGCGCTGCCCCCCGCCGAGCATCACATCGTTGTAGCGTGGTATAATGATGCTGAGCAGCTGAAATGGACGGAGGAGACAGGCAAGGTTCTGGTGCGCTTGGGCGACAGACCGGGCACTTGGCACGTGCCCCCGGAGTTTGCATCGGCCCGTCATGTGCTCCTCCACACCCGCAACGATGTCAGGCCGGGGCTGCTACGCCTCAAAGACGGTTATCCCGGCTACAAGATTTTCTCTGCGAAAGATGTGCTCGATTTAGGCTATCCGGGCGCGGCCAAGGGTGAAATCTACGCGATCTTTGAAGTGGAGAAGGACGCCAGTTATGCAGGACAAACGTGGGATGCGGTCAAATTGTGGAAGGCGCAAAAGACATTTGATCGCCGCACACGCTATCGCCCCAAACCTCACCCAAGACGGTCAGCTGATCCTCGTATCTTGAGTCTTCGCGAATTACTCACCGCCCGAAAATGACCATTCCCGCAGCGGATGGCGTGACGTGACGATTCCAGAATGAGGGGAACCCGGGTTCGCACCGATCGGTTTTTCAACACCACGATATCGGCGCGGCGGGTTTCGGGGGTTACGCTGAGCTCGTCGAGGCGGCCGGCCACAATGCGCCCTCGATGACGTTGGCTCGGGGGGCGTGGAGCTTGAATTCAGCGTTCCAATAAGGCGCGGTGGAGAAGCCCGGCCGGCGGTCGGGGTTATACTTTCCCTGAGGGCGGAGCGGGGGAGGGGCTGCGGTGATTGCGGCCGGGCGTTCCGCGACGGGGGCGTCGCGGCTCCAGGTGGTCGGTCGGGGGCGGCCGACAAGCGTCGCCTCTATGCGGTCTCCCAACCCCACGGGCGGGACGCCCGTGCCACACTCGACGAGTCGCTCAGAAGCTGAAGGTGAGCGTCACGCGGCGGTTGAGGCCGGGTTGGGCGAAATGTGGGAGGTCGGCGCGATGGCTGCGCGGCGGAGGAAAATGGCGGCCGTGAGCCCCCAGCCTGACCACCGAAGCTGGTCACCGCAGCGCGCCTTCAGGCTCTGCGATCAGAGCGTCATTTGCCGGTTCCAAGTCTCGCGAACGGCGGCCAAATCGGCGGCCCCCAACACCCCGAGGCGTCGCAGAAAAATAGTTTTCTCGGCGGTCACAAGTCGGTCGAGACGGGCGACGGAAGGCTTGAGCAGTCCAGCTGCCTTCCAGTCGTGGAGGGTGACATCGAGCGCCCTGGTGTGACTCACGGAGGTAATACGACAGATGACGGCATCCGGCTGAAGATCGAAAAGCACCAAAGCCGGACGAATCTTGCTTTCGGTGCCCGCCGTGAACGGGAACTGACAAATGAAGATCTCCCCGAACATCAGCGGCAGGAGTCGTAGATGGCGTCCTCGGGCGAGTCATCGCGGAGAAACTGCTGGTAAGCGCCCTTGCGCCATTCGGCATCTCCGGACGGTTCGTCGGTCAGAACGATGATGCGCACGCGTCCTTTTTTGGGCAACTGGTCGGCGACCTCCGGTGGGATCGGCAGCAGGCGTGAGTCGCTCAACTCCGTGGTAAATTCAATAGCGTGCATGGGCGGAGGGTGTTGCTCAAGCAGCGGCGGGTCAATCCGCCCGTTGTCACGAGGCGCGTGATATCGCGCCGCCTAACTCGTGATTCCGGGCGATGATATCGGTGGGGCTTTGCAGACCGAGCTCGAAGCCCGGCTACATGGTTGTTCGAGCCGATGGGGTCACGTATTGACTCTTGACATACGGCGCAATCTCCGGGGCGTATGCAAGTCATGGCCGCAAAGTGGGGCTAGCCGAAGCTCGGCAAAGCACGCATTGAAGCCCGACTTGCGTTTGGCACTCGCACCATTGCGCCTCGCCCGGATTTGCCCCGCGATGCCCGGTCTCGCCCGACCCGCACCGGCCCCCGCGCCTTACCGGCTCACGCTTCGCCTTTCAGATTAAGCTCCGTCAGCTCACCAGACGATCTCCACGCCTGACCATCTTCGTCGACGGTTGCTTCTGGCACGGTTGCCCCCTCCATGGCACGCAGCCGAAGCACAACGCGAAATTCTGGCGCGAGAAGCTGGCTCGCAACCACGCGCGTGACCGGGAAGTGAATCGCGCGCTCCGCGCGAGGGTTGGCGGGTGCTGCGAATTTGGGAGCATGAATTACGGCGGAAGAACGAGAGGCGGCTGGCGGCGAAACTTGATTGCGCGGTCCAGCGCTTCGAGGCGTTCGCCCGGTGGCGGGTTCGGGCTGGGGCGTCAGCGGTAGTCGGCGCCGGTGAGGCTTTCGAGGACGGAGCGCTGCCAAGTTTGCAGGATGGCGGCAAGTTTCTCGGCTTCGGCGGGGTGCGTTGCGATGACGTTGGTTTTCTCGGCGGGATCGGTGCGGAGATCGAAGAGCTCGCGGCCGCTCCCATTGGTACCGTCGACGACGAGTTTGTAGCGGTTGCTCACGACGGCGCGTGGACCGGCGAAGTCTTGCGGGAGGATTTCGCGGTGCTGGAAGTTTTGAAAATCGCGCGTGGCGGTGCCGCCGGGGCCGAGCTTCACCAGCGGGGTGGTGCCTTTTTGCAATTCGGGATCGAGGTAGGGTTTCGCGCCGGGATGGCGGGCGATGGCGTCGTCCCAGAAACAGATCGGCGCGGCGCGTTCGGTCATCGTGCCGTCGAGGAGCGCGCGGAGCGAAAGGCCGTCGAGGGGGCGGCGCGGGAGGGGGTGGCCCGCGAGGTCGCAGAGCGTGGGCAGGATGTCGCTGGTGACGGCGTTGACGTCGGTCGTGCGCGGGCGGGAAATTTTCGCGGGCCACTCGATGATGCCGGGGACGCGAATGCCGCCCTCGTAGATGCTACCTTTTCGTTCGCGGAACGGAACGGTGGCGACGGCCTCCTCGGGGGTGCCGTTGTCGCCGCAATACCAGAGCAGGGTATTGGCGCGGAGGCCGGCGGCGCCGAGATGGTCGCGGAGTTGGCCGATGGAGCGATCCATCGCGGTGATCTCGGCGAAACGCTCGCGGAGCACGTCGCGTTGGAGGCGGGTGGTGTTGCGCCCGGTTTCGTTGGACGTGAGTTTTACCTGACGGTTACCAAAGGTGGCGGGGAGATCGTCGTAGAGCGCGAGATCTTTGGGGAGGGCTTGATACGGCTCGTGCGGTGAACCGAACCACACAACGACGAAGAACGGTTTACCGGCGCGGCGGGCGGCGTCGATGTAACGGATCGCCTCGGCGATGATGATCTCCGAGCTCTCGCCCTTGATGACGTGGGGCGGGCCGCCGTTGCGGGAGAGGGAAGGATCGAGTTCGAAAAAGTTATCGTGGGAGAGCCACGTATCGAAGCCCATGGCGCCGGGGTTGGTCGGCGAAGAGGCTTTTACGGGGCCGAGGTGCCATTTGCCAAAATGCCCGGTGGCGTAACCGGCGTCGCGCAGGAGTTGGGCGACCGTGATTTCCTGCGGTCGCGTCGACCAACCCGGGGCGAAGGTGCCGGAGCGATGGTGGTGGCGGCCGTTCATGACGGTGGCCCGAGTGGGTGAACAACTCGCGCCGCCGGAGTAGAAGCGGTCGAGCCGGAGGCCGGTGCGCGCCATCTCGTCGAGGACGGGTGTCTTCAAGTAGGGATGGCCGTTGTAACCGGTTTCGTCCCAGCCGTGGTCGTCGCCCATGAGCAGGACGAGGTTGGGACGCTCGGCCGCGGCGACGGAGAAGGCGGAGAGGGGGAGAAGGAGGGAAAGAGAGAGGGAGAGAAAGGGGCGGAGGTGCATGGCTTTTAGCGGCGGGCGTGGGCGATCAGGAAGGCGAGGAGGGCGGGGTTTTCGAAGAAGCCGGGCCAGAGGTTGTGGCCTTGGCCTTCGGCGATGATGAGTTTCAGGTCGCCGCCGAGGGCGGCGTAACGGGATTTGAGCAGGGCGGAGTTGGCTTCGAGAGGGACGCGGGTATCGCGGTCGCCGTGAATCGCGAAGAGCGGGACGCGGGCGGCGGCGAGCGGGGCGAGGCGGTCGATAGGATTGTGGGCGGTGAGCTGCGCGGCAAGGGCGGCGGGCGTGAGTTGGTAGGCGGGGGCGGCGAGGGTGAGGCCGGGGTAGCTCGTGAGGTTGACCACAGGATAAATGCCGGCGAAGGCGCCGACTTTTTCAGGGTGCTCGGCCGCCCAGGCCAGCAACATCAGACCGCCGCGACTGCGACCGAGCAGGAGTGGTTTGGCGGCGTAACCGCGCGTGCGCGTGAGCTCGGTGTGGAGGGCGGTGAACAACGCGCGGCCGGCGGGACTCCCGAAGGATTCGCCGACGTCGATGCCGGCGATGGAAATACCGGCGGCGAGCAGTTGGGAGAAAAGCCACAGCTCTTCCTTGCCCGGATACTTTTCGAGGGTCGGCGCATACCAGACCCACGGGCGTGGCGCGGTGGAGGTGGGGCCGGCCGGGGCGGCGATGAGGAAAGCCGGGCGACCGGCGACGGAAAACGTTTCGCCGGGAAGGGGGAGAATTTTTTCCGCGGCGAGGGATGCGACGACGGAAAGAAGGAAGAAAAGAGAAAGCGAAAGAGATCGGGCGAAGAACGGGAAGGAAGAGAAACTAAGGCAGGTCATTGCGGGAGAGGGTGGAGGCTTAAGGCTGCGCGGCTTTCGTTTTCTTTTCTCCCGTGCGGGCTCCGGCGAGCTCAGTCGCGCGAGCAGGGTCGTATTGGGGATTGGGTTGGGGCAGGCGGGCGCCGACGCGAGTGCGCCAGGCGGCGAGGGCCTCGCGGAGTTCGCGGGCGCGGGCGGGCTCTCGAGTTGCGAGGTTGGTGCGCTCCGACGGGTCAGCGGCGAGGTCGTAGAGTTCGAGGACCCCGTCCTCGAAGAATTCGATGAGCTTCCAATCGCCGCGGCGGATTGAGCTGGCGGGTGTGCTGTGATGGTAGTGCGGCAGGTGCCAGTGCAGCGTGTCGCGGGCGAGAGGCGTGATGGGATCGCGCAGCACGGCGGCGAGACTCACGCCGTCCTGCGGTTGCGTAGTTGGCAACGTGGCGCGGCCGATGTCGACGAAGGTCGGGTAGACATCGGTAGTGATCGCGGGCGTGGCGGATTCGCGCCCGGCGGGAATGGTGCCGGGCCAGCGTGCGATCGCGGGAATGCGGACGCCGCCCTCGTAGAGTGAGCCTTTTTCGCCGCGGAGAGGTTGGTTTGAAGTGACGATCCGGCCGCTCTGTTCGGTCTCGAGGCCGCCGTTGTCGGAGAGGAAAACGATGAGCGTGTGCTCGGCGAGGCCGGCCGCATCGACGGCGGCAGTGATGCGGCCGACCGAGGCGTCGAGTTCGGCGAGGAGGCCGGCGTAGAGCGGGTTGCAGGGGTAGCCGGGCATTTTGGATTTGGCGGAGAATTTTTTCTCGAACTCGGGCGTCGTGGAGAGCGGGATGTGGACGGCGATGTGGGAGACCTGAAGGAGAAAAGGTTGAGTACTTTGCTGGGCGATGAAATCGACGGCGCGGTCGGTGAGGTATTCCGCCGTGCGCTGGGGCGCGGGACGGTCGGCCGTGGCGGACTGGTTGTGGCCCTGAGTTTCGTGCACGGTTTGCCAACCCTGTTGCGCGGGGCTGAAGCCGGCGCCGCCGAGATGCCATTTGCCAAAGTAACCGGTGCGGTAGCCGGACGCGCCGAGGCGCTCGGCCAAGGTCTCGACCTCGAGCGGGAGCTGGCGGGGCACGACCGGATCGGTGAGTCGCGCATACGGCCGGCGATGGCCGGGGATGTGTTGCGTGATGCCGAAGCGCGCTTGGTCCTGGCCGCTCTGAAGATTCGTGCGCGTCGGCGAGCAGACGGGGCCGGCGTAGAATTGGGTGAAGCGGAGGCCCTCGCGCGCGAGGCGGTCGAGATGGGGCGTTTCGTTAAAAGTGTTCCCGTAACAACTGAGGTCGGCCCAGCCCAGATCGTCGGCGAGGATGATGATGAGGTTGGGCTTTGCCGTTTCGGCGAGCGCGCGAGGGCCCCAGAGGCACAAGCCCAGAACAACAGAGCGAAGGAGGAGAAATCTCATGGGCTGGAAGGAGCGGTGCGCGGACCAGTCGGTAAAGGGCGACTGAACGAACGACCGCAAGTCGAAGGCGATTTATGGGGTCGAGGGGCTGGGGCTCGGCTGGGCCAGGTCGGTCTTGGGGGCGGCCTTGAGCACGCTCGCGTATTCCCAGCGGTCTTTCCAGGTGGCCAAGTAGGGCTGGTAGGCGGGGACGCGGTTCCACGCGATCGGCGTGGGATCGGCCGGGACCAACCGGCCCTCGGGGTAATCCTTGCCGGCAAAACTGGCGTCTACGCCGGCGTTCCAGGCGAGAAATTGTTCGCGGAGGCGTTGCGCGGCGGCGGGGTTTTCGGCGGTGACATCGCGGGTTTCCCGGGGGTCGGCGCTGAGGTCGAATAGTTCAAATTTCCCGGACTCAAGATTCTCGGTAGACAACTTGAAGCGGTCGTCGATGAACGCCCGTTTCTTTTCGAAACGGAATCCGATGGGGCGGTTGCGCGCCCCGGTCTCGCGCGCGAAGAGCGGCCGGAGGCTCTGGCCGTCGAGGGGTTGAATCAAGGAACCGGCGGGCAGGCCGACGATGTCGGCGACGGTGGGAAACAAATCCATGACGGACGCAGGGGTGTCGGTCACGCGGGGCTTGATCACGGCGGGCCACTCGATGATGCCGGGGACGCGGAGGCCGCCTTCGAAGAGACTAGCTTTGAAACCGCGGAGGTGGCCGACGGTGGAAGGCTGGATCGCGGGCAGGCCACCGTTATCGCTGCAGAAGACGAGCAGCGTGTTTTCGGCGAGACCGAAGTCGCGGAGTTTCTGGCGCAGCGTGCCGACGCTGCGGTCCAGCGCGACGAGTTCGCCGTAGTGATTGGCGGAGTTTTCATCGAGCCCGGCGAATGCCGCTTTGTCGGCGGGGGCCGCTTTGAACGGGCTGTGGGGCGAGCCATCCCAGATGACGGCGAACATCGGGCGTCCGCCGGCGCGGTGCTTTTCCAGAAACTTGACCGCCTCGGCGACGGCGATGGCGGAGGAGTCGCCCTGAAACTCTTCGACTTTTCCACTTCGGCTGAGCAGGGGATTGAGGTCAAAAAAGTTCGAGACCGAGACCCACTCGTCGAAACCGAATTTGCCCGGATTATAGGCGTCGCCGGCAAGAATCGGGACCCCGGGACCACGATGACCGTTGAGGTGCCATTTGCCGAAGTGGCCCGTGACGTAGCCCGCGCCCTTGAGCGCTTGGGCGATGGTTTTCTCCTGCAGGCGGAGGGCGTAACCGTGCTGCAACACCCCGGTACGGTCGGGGGAACGGCCGGTGAGCACGGCGGCGCGGGTGGGCGAACACACGGGGCCGCCGGCGTAGAAGCGATCGAAGCGCAGGCCGTTTGCCGCCATCGCATCGAGGTGCGGCGTCTTGAGGAGCGGGTGGCCGCGGTAGCCGGTCTGGCCCCAGCCCATGTCGTCGGCCATGACGAAAATGATGTGCGGCGGAGGCGGGGCGGCGCGGCTGGCGGAGAGGGGAAGAAGGAGAGATAGAGAGAGGGCGAGAAGGAGAGAGGAGGAGAGAAGGAACGGTTTCATGGGGGTGATAAGGTGGCGGCGTCGCGAGCGAGCTCGCTCTCACATTGGGGTCTACGTGCGGATGGAGTTAGGGGCGAGTGCGTCCGGCGGCGATGAGGGTGGCGAGGCGGGACTTCATTTGCTCGAGGCGCCCGGGTTGCGCGGCGGCGAGGTCGTGCTGTTCGCCGGGATCAGTTGCGAGATCGAAGAGTTGGAATTGGGGCACGGGGGTGTTGGCGAGCGTCTTTTCGACGACGACGTTGCGCGCGGATTTGGTGTCGTAGCGGACGAGTTTCCACGGGCCGACGCGGAAGCCGTAGTTGCCGGTGCCGCCGTTGTCCTGCTGCACGAGGTGCTCGCGGCCGCGGGCGCCGGGACGACCGAGCAGCGCGCCGGAGACATCGATGCTGTCGAGACAAGCGCCCTCGGGCAACGGCGTGCCGATCAACGCCGCGAAGCTCGCCGCGAGATCGATGGTGCTGACAATCTCGTCGGACACGGCGGGCTGGATCGTGCCTTTCCAGCGCGCGATGAACGGCGTGCGCGTGCCGCCCTCGAAGACGGAATACTTGCCGCCGCGAAACGGTCCGCCGGCACGGTGGTGGCCGAGTTTTTCGAGCGCGGAGTCCTGATAGCCGTCGTCCATCACGGGGCCGTTGTCGGAGCAGACGATGATGAGGGTCTTTTCGGCCAAGCCGAGGCGGTCGAGGGTTTTCATGACCTCGCCCACCTGCCAGTCGAACTGGAGAATTGCATCGGCCCGGAAGCCGAGGCCGCTTTTGCCCTGAAAGCGTTCGTGCGGCATGCGGGGCACGTGGGGATCGTGGGACGCGAGGAACAGGAAGAAGGGTGCGGCGCGGTGGGCCTCGATCCATGTGTCGGATTTTTTGGCCCAAGTGTCGGCGAGATCCTCGTCGCGGAAGCGCGCGGCGTGGCCGCCGGTGTAGAATCCGATGCGGGAAATGCCGTTGTGGATCGTGGCGTTGTGGCCATGGGACCAGTCCATTTTCAACGTGGAGCGGTGGGAGATGCCGGTGGGGTGATCGCCGGCGGGAGCCTTGTCACCGACCCAGAGTGGGTCCTTGGGGTCGAGGTTCAGCACGCGGTCGTTTTCGACGTAAACCTGGGGAACGCGGTCGTTGGTGGTGGGCAGGAGAAAGTTGTAATCGAAGCCGATCTCACGAGGACCGGGGGCGATGACGCCGTTCCAGTCGGGGCCTCTGCCCTCGGCGCCGAGACCGAGATGCCATTTGCCGATGACGGCGGTTGTGTAGCCGGCGGTTTTTGCAAGGTCGGCGATGGTGACGGCGTCGGGCGGGACGACCATGTGCCCGTTGGGCGGGGCGATCCCGGTGCCCTTGCGGCGGAAGGCGTAGCTGCCCGTGAGGAACGAATAGCGCGTGGGCGTGCAGGTTGAGGCGGTGGTGTAGCCGCTGGTGAAGCGCCGGCCCTCGGCGGCAAGGCGGTCAAGATTGGGCGTCGGGAAAGAGGTTCCGCCGTAAGCCGACACATCGCCGAAGCCGAGATCGTCGGCCATGATGATGATCACGTTGGGTTTTTCGGCGGCTAGTGAGACCGAGAAGGAGAGAAGGAGAGGAAGAGAGAGGGGTAGAAGGAGGGATTTCACGGAGGAAAGTTGGATGATCGGCGGTGGGGGTTTTCGAATCAAACCCACGGGCAAGATGCCCTTGTCACTTCGGAGGCGGAAGGCCGGGGAAGTGAGATCAGTCGCGCCAGACCGTTTGCGCGGTGCGGCCCTCGGGGCGCCACCAAGCGTCGAGCTGGGCGGCGAGGGCGGCGACGACGGCGGGATTCTGTGCGGCTAGGTTTTTGTTTTCGTGCGGATCGGCGAGGAGGTCGAACAGCTGCGGGCGCTTTTCGTCGCGGGGATTCGATGAGGCGTAGCGCGCGCTCACGAGACCGTCGTAGGTGAGGAGCAGTTTCCATTTCCCCTCGATGACCCAGCGGTAGACGAGGCCGTCGGCGGGACGGTCGAGGTTGGGGATGTCGTGGGCGAAGGTTTCGCCGAAGACCGTGTCGCGGGGAGTGGGGCGGCCGGTTTTGAGAACGGGGAGGAGATTGATGCCGGGAAGATTTTTCGGCACAGGCAGACCGGCGGCGGCGAGGGCGGTCGGGATAATGTCGATGCTGGAGCAGAGCTGTTCGCCGCGATTGCCGGGTTGGATCGTGCCGGGCCAGAAAAAGAGCGTGGGCTGGCGGACGCCGCCCTCGTTGGCGGTTTGTTTGGAGCGGGGGGCGAAACCGTTGCCGTCGGATTGCTGGATCCAGCCGTTGTCGCCGACGTAGACGACGAGCGTGTTTTTGGAGAGCCCTTGAGCTTCGAGGCGGTTGAGAAGTTGGCCGCAGGTTTCGTCGAACCACTCGACCATCGCGCAGTAGCGGGCGATGGGATCGGAGGTGATGCCCTTGGCTTTGTATTTCGCAAACAGGCGGTCGGGTGGGGTGTGCGGCGTGTGCGGCAGGAACGGGGCATACCAGACGAAAAACGGTTTCTGCTCGGCGGTGGCGTGGTCGATGAAATCAAAAATCGGCTGCAGGCCCTCGCGCCCGATGGCGAGACCGTCGTCACCGTGGCGACCGCCGGGCTGCGGAAAGCCGCGGGTCATGCCGTGGGTGAAGCCGGCGCGTTGGTAGCTGCCCTCCCACCATTTGCCGGATTGGTGGCTGAGGTAGCCGCGGGCGGCGAGGAGCTGGGCGAGGTTGGGGGTGTGGTAGAAGTTTGAGATCAGTTTTTCGCGGAGCGCCTGGTAGGCGGCGGACTCGGGGCGGGGTCCGGCTTTTTTGGCGCCGGGGGCGGGAGGAAGGGCCGGTGCGGCGGATGCGGCGAGGGGTGCGGGGTCGTTTCCGGTGATGAGATTTTGGTGGGCGTAGAGGCCGTTGAGAAACGTCGCGAGTGAAGGCCGGCAAAGGGCGGTCGGGACGTAGCCGCGGGGAAACGCGGCGCTGCGGGCGGCGAGTTTATCGAGGTGGGGCGTTTCGATCTGGGGATGGCCCATGAAACCGTAATCGGTCCAGCCGTGGTCGTCGGAGATGATGAAGACGATATTCGGTTGCGTAGGCGCGGCGGCGCGGGCGGCGGGAGTGAGGACAGCGGAGAGGGCGAGAAGAAGGGATAGAGCGAAGAAGGCGAGTCGGAGGGAAAGAGAGAATGAAGGAGGGGGGAGGCTCATTTTTTAAGGACAGATTAGAGGCTAGCGGAGGTGTGGAAATAGGAAAGGGACCGTTTGGGTCGGAGCTGCCGGTGAAGTGCCGCCCGCCGGCCGCAACGCGGTCGATGCAAGGCCAACGTCCCTTAATTTCTAGACGTTTGTCAGGGCGAGGAGCGCGAAGCGCACGGTGACAATCCAGTGGATTGCGTCGTTGCTGCGCTGCTCGCAATGACCGTTTGTTTTTCAACGGACTTTGGTAGTAGATCGAGGTCGGAAATGGGATTCCACCGTGCGGTGAATCATTTGTTTTTATTATTTTTTCCAGCCTGCGGTGGTGCGGTGGCGAGAGCGGGCCCGTTGTCGGGAGGCAGGGAATGATGCCACGCGAGCACACGGGTGATAAGCCGGCGGACCAGATCCGGATTTTGCGTGGCGCGATTGGTAGACTCGCCGCGGTCTTGGGCGAGGTCGTAAAGTTCCGCGTTCGAGCCGTCGTAGTCGCACAGCAGTTTCCAATCGCCCTCCCGCATCGCGAGGTCGGGCTGCGGCGGAAGTCCATAGGGCGAGAATTTGCGATCAGGCGGCCGGCGCCAGAACAGGGGGGCCTGGCGCGACGCCGTGCTACGCCCCAGCAGAGTATCGAGGATATTTTCCCCGTCGAACCTCACGCTGGCCGGCGTGTGCGCCCGGGCGAAGTGCAGCAGCGAGGGCGCGAGATCGAACGCTGCGAAGACCGAGGTCTCGTTGTGATGACCGATCTTACTGGCCGGGATGAAGCCGGGGCCCCAGGCCACGAGCGGCGAACGGATGCCGCCCTCGAAGAGCGTGGCCTTGGCGCCCTTGAAGGGGCCGCCAGAGCCGGCTCCGGGCTCGTGGCCGTTATCGGAACAGACGAGAATGAGCGTGTTATCCCGCAGCTCGGGCGTGGCGCGGATATGGTCGAAGAGTTTTCCGAGCTGCCGATCCATTTCGACGAGCACGGAGAGATAGAGCCCGCGTTTGCCGTCAGCCCACTGATCGACGGGCGGCCAGAACGGACTGTGCACATCATCAGGCCACAGATTGACGTAAAAAGGCTTTTTCGCGCGTGCGGCTTGGTCAATAAACGGAATCGCGGTGTCGACGAACCCGCTGGTGATTTTCGAGCGCGGCATCCAGGTGACGGGCTGGCCGAGGCGCGCGGCATCCGCCCAAATCCGGCCCGTCTTTTCTTCGCCGGGTTTGAGCGTGAGCGGGAGGAGCTTGGGGCCCATGCCCTCGAAATTGGTGAGCGAGGTGTCGAAGCCATACGCCGTGATCGCCGGTGCATCCGCGACGTCGCGCTGGCCGCCAAGGTGCCACTTACCGAAGTGCCCGGTCGCATAGCCGGCTTGCTGGAGGAAACGCGCCAGCACCGGGGCTTTGGGGTCGAGCCATTGCGCCATGCCGCGCCGCTCGTTGTCGGCGCGGTTGTTGAGGAAGGAAGTGATGCGCCAACGTTGCGGATATTGTCCGGTTGTCAGGGCGGTGCGCGACGGCGAGCAAATCGGGGAGTTGACGTAGAACTGGGAGAAACGAATTCCCTCAGCGGCGAGGCGATCGATGTGCGGTGTTTTCGCATCGGGGTTGCCGAAGCAGGAGAAGTCGCCCCAGCCCAGGTCATCGATGAACACCATGACGATGTTCGGTGGCCGCGATTCGGCCGAAACTGCCGGGAGATTCGTGAGGGAGATCAGGCCGAGTAGGGCTGCGAGCGGACGGAGAGATCGGCGCATCGAGGTTGAAAAATTAATCATTGGATTTCTGTTTCTTTTTCTTGCCGTTTCGCGGTGCGACCGAGGCATCGGTCACAGCAGGTAGCGGCCCGACGATCCAGTCTTTCGGCGGCATGAAGCCCTCGCGGCCTTCGGTGTAGGGACCGACACCGGCCATCTGCCAGGTGCCGAACTCACGGAGCCGACGATGAAGTTGCGCGACGAGTCGGGGCTCGCGGGCGGCGAGGTCGACGTTCTCTGCCAGATCGGTGGCGAGATCGTATAGTTCTAAGACCGGCTGCGTGGCGGGCTGCTCCGCAAAAAAATCGCCGTGGGCGACGAGTTTCCATTTGCCGAGATGCACGGACGCGTGGGCGTCCACGTTTTGGTGCATATAGGAGAACCACGCGCGTTCGGGCAGTGGCGAAGCTCCGCGCAAGGCCGGCAGGAAATTCACGCCGTCGAGATTCGCCGGCAACGGCGCTTCGGCGGCGGCGAGCACCGTCGGCAGTACATCGATGTAGCCGACCCGTCCGTCGAATTTTTTACCGCCGCCGACGCCGCCCGCGGGCCAGCGCATGGCGGCGCATACGCGGGTGCCGCCCTCATACACGGTGAGCTTCGCGCCGCGGTAGGGGCCGTTGCTGCCGACCCGCGGAATGCCGCCGTTGTCACTGAAGAAGAGCACCAGCGTATTCGCCGCGTCAGGGTGAGCCTCGACGGCGGCGAGGATGCGGCCGATGGCCTGGTCCATCGAGTCGACCATGGCTGCATAGGTGCGGCGATCGCCGTCGAGGTGCGGGTATTTGGCGAGATCCTCCGCCTTGGCTTGAAAGGGACTATGCGGTGCGTTGAACGGCACGTAGAGCAGCCACGGCTGGCCGGCGGGCGCCTCGCGCACGAAGCGCGAAGCTTCGGTCGCGATGAGGTCCGTGGTGTAGCCCGGTTCCCGCACGGTGCGGTCGTCGTGGTGCCAGTCGGTTTCGCCGTCGCGCTCGTGCGTAAAATAGTCGAGCGCGCCATTGTAGTGTCCGTAGAAACGGGTGAAGCCGTTGGCCAGCGGGAGGAATTCCCGCCGCGCGTGGCCGAGGTGCCACTTACCCGCGATGCCACGTTGCGCGTAGCCGGCGCCGGCCAGCAGTTCCGGCAGGGTTTTTTCCTCTGCCGGTAAGCCGTAGCGGGACCACGGCGGCACGACGGCGCGCATCAGGCCGAAGCGCAGCGGCCAGCGGCCGGTCATTAACCCCGCGCGCGTCGGCGAGCACATGGGGCAGGCGCGGAAATCGGTGAGGGTCACGCCGCTGGCGGCAAGGCGGTCGAGATTGGGCGTCGCAATGACTTTTCCGCCGTTGAATCCCACGTCGGCATAGCCGAGATCGTCGGCGACGATAATCAGGACACTGGGCGGTGAGCCGGCCACGGCGGCGTTGGGCAGAAAAATGGTCGCGAGTGCGCCGAAGAGGTAAAGGGCTGGGATTCTCATAGGAGCGGATGAAGTTGGCACGCGAGGAGCGGCGTGGCTGCGGGCGCAGTGAAGCTGAAATTATTTCTGGGATTTCTTTTTGGATCCCGGCTTGGCCTGGTCGGAAATTTCGCCGCCGGGGCCGTGGCTTTTGGGATCACTCAGGAGGCGAGGCTCGATGAGCACGGTCTGCTCGTCGCCTTGCGACTTCAGCCAAGCGTCTAGTTCGCCGCGCAGCGAGGCGAGCTTGGCGGAGGGTGGCGGAGCGGACGCGAGGTTGCGCTGTTCGTGCGGGTCGACGGCGAGGTCGTAAAGTTCCTCGGCGGGACGGGCGTGGTAACGCTGAACGATCGCGGCGGCCTGAGCATCGGTCTTGGCCGCTGTTTCCCAGGTGGAAAAAAACGCGCGTTGTCCGAGCGCGCCGGCCACGAGGTCGAGGTGCGAGGTGAACGCGAACTCGGGCTGCAGGTTGCGGATGTATTTCCAGCGCTCGTTGCGAACCGCGCGGCTGGGATAGATGTTCATTCGGTTGTCGTTGGTGTGCGTAGTGAAGATGTGGTCGCGGTGGGTGGGCGACGCGCCCCGCAGGACCGGGAGAAACGTCCGGCCATCAATGCCGGTCGGGGTTTTCCCGCCCGCGGCGTCGAGTAGCGTCGGCAGTAAGTCAACCCAGCTGACCATCGCGGTGGTGCGCGTGCTGGGCTCGATAATCCCGGGCCACGCGATGATCAGCGGCACCGCCACGCCCGCTTCGTAGAGGTTCCACTTGCCGAAGGGCCACTGGGCGCCGTGGTCGGCGCTGAAGAGAAACAGGGTCTCTTTGGGCAGGTGCGCGCGCGTGGCGTCAAGGATCGTGCCGAGGTCGTCATCGCCTTTTGTCACGGCCGCGGCGTAGCGGGCGCGCCATTGACGCGTCGCTGGGGTGTCGATGCTGCCGGCGGGTAACGGGAGCAGTTGCGGGTCGTAGCCAAGGTCCTGCTCCGGCCACGGCACGTGCGGCCAGTTGCTGCCGACGAATAGGCAGAGCGGCTTTGCGGCTGAGCGCGGACGATTGCGCAAAAACTCCACGGCCGCCGGAATGCCGGCGTGATCATGAAACGTATCGTGCGCGAAATGATCGAAGCCGTAGTCGCCGGTGTGACGGTAGTGGGCGACCTTGCCAAAGGCGACGACCTCGTAGCCAAGCTCCTGAAAATAGGCCGGCCATTTCTTCAGCTCGGTGCGGGGCTTGGCGTGATTGGCCTGGGCACCGTTGCGCGCGGGCATCAGGCCGGTGAGCAGCGCCGCGCGGCTCGGCGCGCAGCTCGGAGAGGCCACGTAGGCTCGGGTGAAAGTCAGGCCCGCGTCGGCGAGCCGCTGGATGTGGGGGGTGCGGATGCCGTAACCTCCGTAGGGCGTGGAATCGAGCTGGCCGTGGTCGTCCGTCAGGAAAATGACCAGATCGGGACGGGCGGCGGCCTGGCTCAGCCACGGCACTACGAGCAGGAGAAGGGCGCGAAAACGTTTCATTCCTTGGCTTTTTTCTTCTTCTTTTGCTTGGGCGCGTCGTCTTCGTTCCCGGTCGAGCGGGGCATGCGCTCGAGGGCTTTCAGCTCGGTGGCCTGCCCTTCGTCGCCCTGCTGCCTCATCCAGGCGTCGAGTTTACCGCGTAGTTCGGCGCGAACGCGGGCGAGTTTCTCGTCGGCGATGAGATTGACGCGGTTCCATGGATCCGCCTGGCAATCGAACAGTTCTTCGGCCGGGCGGTGTTGGTAATCGCGCACGAGACGCTGGGCGTGAGCGTCGCCGGCGGTGGCCAGCTTCTGCCAAGTCTTGAACGTGGCGTCATTGGTGGCGGCGTTGGTGAACGTGACCTCGGGGGTGAGGTTGCGAACGTAGCGGTAGCGGGTGTCGCGCACGGTGCGGATGCCGTAGAAGTCGGAGCCCTGGTTGATGCCGCGGGTGGTTTGGAGGCCAAACACGTGGGACTTATGGGCGGCGGTGTGGCCCGTCAGCACGGGCAGGAACGAGCGCCCGTCGAGGACCTCGCGGAGCGGCAGGCCGGCGGCCTCTAGGAAGGTCGGCACGAGGTCGATGTATTCGACGAGCGCATCGCTGACGCTGCCCGGCTTGATGCGGCCGGGCCAGCGGACGAGGCAGGCGCTCTGTAGACCCGCGTCGTAGCAGGTCCATTTGGCAAACGGGAAGGAGTTGCCCTGCTCGCTCAACACGACGACCAAGGTGTTGTCCCGCTGAGGGGAGCGGTCGAGCAGCGCGAGTAGTTCGCCGACCTGCGAATCGAAGAAGGTGATCTCGGCGAGGTAACTGGCATAGCCCGCACGCGTATCCGGCGAATCGACGAGGACGGGTGGCAGTTTCAGCGACGCGGCCGGGTAGGCGGAGGGATTGCCCTGGTTCCACGGAGAGTGTGGCTCGTTAGATGCGGCGATAAAAAGGAAGGGCCTCGACGTGGCTGTGGTGGTGCGCAACACGGTCGCGAACGCCGCGGGGTCGGGGTTGTTGCTGCCGGCGAGTTTGGAATACTCAAACGGGAAGACGCCCTTCGGGTTGACGTGCGTTTTGCCGGAGAGGTGCGACGTATAGCCGGCCGGTGCGACGTAGTGGGCGATACTCTTCACCCAGTCGTGCGCGAAGGTGTGATTCGGATAGGCGCCGGACTTTACCGGGTAGAGTCCCGTGTAAAGACTGTGCCGGGTCGGTGAGCACATCGGTGCGGCTTGGAAGCAGTGCGTGAACTTCATGCCCTCAGCGGAGAGCCGGTTGAGGTGCGGCGTCTTCGCCTGCCCGCCATAGACCTCGAGGTCGCGGTAGGTGCAGTCGTCGGCGATGATGAGGAGAATATTAGGCGGCGCGGAGAAAGCGGCCGGCGCAACGACGAACGCCCACGCGATGCCCAGGCGGCGGAGGTTTTTAAAAAGGACGGCAACGAGGTTCACGGGTTCGCTTTATTTTTTCCCAGCTTGGCTGGCGGGTTGGCCGCGGCGAGCTGGCCGTAGGGTGGATTCCAGATCCAGGGAAGCACATCGGTCCGCCGGGCCCAGGCCTCCCACTGCGCCACCATGGTCTGCACGCGGGCGGTTTCCGTGGCCGCGAGATTGTGCGTTTCAGTCCGATCGGCTGCCATGTCGTAGAGTTCCCACGCGCCGGCGGGGCCCTTGGCGACGAGTTTCCACGGATCGTCGCGCACGGCACGGTTGCCCTCGTGTTCGAAGAAGATCGGTTCCTTGCGGACGACTGACTGGCCGGAGAAGGCCGGCCGCAGGCTCACGCCGGCAAGCGGATGCAGGTTCTCACTCGCTCGCTGCAGTGGATACGTCGCGCCGGCGAGGTCGATGCAGGTCGCCATGAGATCGATGAGATGGGCGGGCTGACGCTCGAGGGCGTTGCGCCGGGACGCCGGGATGCCCGCGGGCCAATGGGCGACGAGCGGCGAACTGATGCCGCCTTCATGCACCCAATGTTTGAATTCGCGGAAAGGGGTGTTGCTCACGTTGGCCCAGCCCTCGCCATAGGCGACATAGGTGTCAGCCGCGCCCGGCATAACGCCGTAGCCCTGCCGCATGGGGAAGCCGTCCCGGGTCTGTTTGGGAATCATGTCTGGCTGAAGATAGTCCGCCGCGAGCGGTGGCAGCGTCGGGCTCGCGGCCCGGGGCGCCGGTGGTCGGGTGCGGGCGCGGCCGAGGTTTTCGGCACAGCCGCCGTTGTCCTGGAGAAACAGGATGAGGGTGTTCTCGTATTGCCCGGTGCGCTTCAATTCCGCCACTAGCCGGCCGATCCCTTGATCGAGGCAATCGATCATCGCAGCGTAAACTTCCATGCAGCGGATTTCGAAGGCGCGGTCCGACACGTCGCTCCAGGCGCCGCCGGCCTGGGGGGCGGTCTGCCAGCGTGGATCGAGCAGACCGAGTTGCTTCATCTTCGCCACGCGGGTCGCGCGGATCGCATCGTAACCGGCGTCATATTTTCCTTGGTATTTCGCGACGTCGGCTTCCTTCGCGTGCATCGGCCAATGGGGCGCGGTGTGGGCGACATACATGAAGAACGGCTCGGTGGTGTGGGCACGCGCATGATCGGCGACAAAGCTGGCCGCGTGATCGTTGATCGCGTCGGTATAGTAGAACTCCGCCGGCCGGTAGGCCGGATCGGCGAAAGGTGAGATCAGCGTATTATCGCGGGTGAGCGAGTTGGGGTCGTAGAAACTGCCGGCGCCGTGGATTGTGCCATAGAATCGGTCGAAGCCGCGTTGCAGGGGCCAGTTGTGTTTCTCTGATTCACCCGTGGGATTCACCTTTTTGGTGACGTGCCACTTGCCGACCATGTAGCTGCGATACCCAGCCGGCTTCAGCGCTTCGGCGATGGTGAGGCTGCGACGATTCAGATCGCCGCGATATCCCTCAAGTTTGCGGTCGTCCATCATGTGCCCGATGCCGGCTTGGTGCGGATACAAGCCCGTGAGTAGCGAGGCGCGGGTAGGGCAGCAGCGGGCCGTGTTGTAGAACTGAGTGAAACGCACGCCTTCGCGCGCCAGTGCGTCGAGATTGGGCGTGGCAATCTCGCCGCCGTAGCAGCCGAGGTCCGAGTAGCCCATGTCATCGGCCATGATGACGATGATGTTGGGGCGGCGCGGCTCGGCGGCGAAAGCGACGTTCCAGCCAAGGAGCAGAAGGAAGAGGTAAATTTGAGGTGTTTTCATGGGCCGGAAGATTCGTCGAAGCCGGGTTTGCGCAGGCCGCGGCCGGTAATTTTCTGCAACGAATCGCCGAGGTCACCTCGGGCGGCATCCGCGGCGGCGATCAGACGCTGCACGAGGTCGGGCTGGGCGGCGGCGACGTTGCGGCTCTCGCTGGGATCATCGTCGATGTTGTAAAGCGAAAGCTCGAGCTGCTCCACCCGGTAGCCATGACGAGTGGCGATGCCCTCGACGCCGGATTGCGTGATGGAGGTGGGCGCGAGTTTGCCGAAATTGGACGGCTTGCCGGCGCGGCCAGGCTCGGCGGCGACGGTGATGTAGGGATGCGCGAAGTGCAGTTTCCACGGGCCGCTGCGCAGGGCGTGCAACGCGGTGCCGGAGTAGAAGAACATCGCGTCGTGTGGCGCGCGGGCGGCGGGTTCGCCGAGGAGCAGGGCTTTGGCCGAGCGTCCGTCGGTCTTGAGCGTCGGGGCCTTGCCGCCGATGAGCTCGGTAAACGTCGGCAACCAATCGAGGGCCATGAAGGGTGTCGCGGAGACGCGCGCCGCGGGCACGCGGCCGGGCCAGCGCGCGAGGCACGGCACGCGCACGCCGCCTTCGAAGACGGTGAGCTTGCCCTCGCGGAGCGGTAGCGCGGAACCGGCGTGTTCGCCGTAGGAGAGAAACGGGCCGTTGTCCGACATGAAGATCACGAGCGTGCGCTCGTCGAGCCCGAGGCGTTTGAGCGTGGCGAACAGGTCGCCGACGGCGGCATCGAGTTCCTCCATGACATCGCCGTAAAGACCGGCGCCGGAGCGGCCCTTAAATTTTTCCGAGGCGAAGATCGGGACGTGGGGCATCACGTAGGGCAGATAGACAAAGAACGGACGGGCGGCGTTGCGCTCGATGAAGCTGATCGCGCGAGCGGTGCTGCGGGCGGTGAACTGCGATTGGTCGGGATCGAGCTCGATGATGGTTTCGCCGTCGTAGAGCGGGAGCGGCGGCATTTCTGGCGCGAGCGACGGGTGGTATTTGGAGTTGTCGTTGGAGTAGGGGATGCCGAGCCATTCGTCGAAGCCGTGGCGGAGCGGGTGGAACTTGAGGCGCGTGCCGAGGTGCCATTTACCGGCGCCGAGGGTGGTGTAACCGCGGGCCTTAAACATCTCGGGCATGGTCCACTCGGCCTCGGCGATGCCGTCGCGGCTGGTGTGATTGTAGGCGCCCTGCATGCCGAGACGGTTGGGGTAGACGCCGGTCATCAGTGCGGCGCGCGAGGCGGTGCACACGGCTTGGGCGACGTAGTGCTGGGTGAAACGCGTGCCCTCCGCGGCCATGCGGTCGAGGTGCGGGGTCTTGAAGCCCCGGGCACCCTGGGTGCCCATGTCGGCGTAGCCCATATCGTCGACGACGATCAGAATGACGTTGGGCGGAGCGGGCTCGGCGGCGCGAGCGGTCGCGGCGGAACAAGCAAGAAGGAGAGAAAGAGAGAAGGTTAGAAGCAGGGTCGAATGGGGCATAGGGGAGATAGTTTGAAAGGGACAGCCGAGGCGAGTTGAAGGAAGCGGTGCGTGAGAAAAAAGCCCGTGGTCAGCGGATTTTTTGGTCGGGTAACTCCTGTTTGATGCCGGCATCGAGCGGCATCCGATCGTTCTGCGACGTGAGGCCGACTTCGAGCATCACCTTGACGAGTTCCGCCTGCAGGTCGCGCAGGACCGCGGCGTAGTGTGGCCGGTCGATCAGGTTGTGCCGCTCCTCGGGATCGAATTCGATGTTGTAGAGCTCGGCCTTGTGGCGGTCGGGGCCGCCGTCGCCGTGGGGTGAGCGCGTGTATTTCCATGACTCGGTGCGCACGCTGCGGACGTTGGGGGTGTAGGGGAACTGCTTCTCGTAGTTGTAATGGTAGAGCCAGGATTTGCGCCAAGCGTCGTCGCCCTGTTGCACCAGCTTTTTCCACGACCGCCCGTGGATGCCGGTGAGCGCGGGCGCGCGGGCGAGGTCGAGCAGGCTCGGGGCGATATCGACGGTGAGCACCTGCTGGTCGACGATTTTCGGCGCGGTGACGGGCGTCAGGCCGGGGAAACGCACGATCTGCACGATGCGGATGCTGGGCTCGTGCGCGGTGCGCTTGTCCACCATGCCGTGCTCGCCGTTGAGGATGCCGTTGTCGCTCATGAAAACGATGATGGTGTTGTCCAGTTCGCCGCGCGCGCGGAGCAGCTCGTAGAGACGGCCCACGCTGTCATCGACCGAGAGAATTGTGCCCCAATAGGCGCGCGTCATCGCTTCGAAGTCCTTCACCGCGGCGGGCGAGTCGTCGGGGAATTTCTTCCGCCAATCGAAGAGCGGCCCGTAGATGCCGTGCCAGGTGTTGAGCCGCTCGCGGATCCACGAGGGTTTGTCATCGAGCATGAACGCGGTCTCCGGATAGGGCACGCGGACGGAGTCGAAGGCCTTTTCGTATTTCGGCTCGGGGAGGTAGAAACTGTGTGGGGCTTTGTGGCCGATCAGCATGAGCCAGGGCTTGCCGTCCCGCGGCCGGGAGAGCCACTCCTCAGCCATGTCGGTGACGACGGTGGTGTAGTAGCCTTTAACGACCTCGCGCTTCTGGCCGTGGAAATTGAATTCGGTGTCGAAGTATTTTCCCTGCCCTTTGTGGGTCACGAACCAGTTAAAGCCGGGGCGTGGATCATCGTTGTTCTCGCCCATGTGCCATTTGCCGAAATAGGCGGTGTCGTAGCCGGCGGCCTGCAGCACGGCAGGGAAGCTTTTCAGCCCGGCGGGATACTCTGTGAAGTTATTGGTCACGCCATGCGCGTGGGCGTAGAGCCCGCTCAGGATGCTCGCGCGGCTCGGCGAGCAGAGCGACGTCGTGCAAAACGCGTTTTTAAAATGCACGCCCTCCCGCCCGAGGCGATCGATGTGCGGAGTCTTGAGGTGCTTGTTGCCGGCGAGGCCGAGCGCGTCCCAGCGCTGGTCGTCGGTCAGGATGAAAAGTATATTGGGCGAGCGGTCCGCGGCGGCGAAAGCGCTGGCGGCGAGGGCGACGGCGAGAACGCCGAGGAGTGATCGGATGGGGGGCATGGGAAGGGGTGAACGTGATGGGCTGGGGCTTAACGAACCTGCCCTTGCTCGCGGACCTGCGCCAAGAGGCGGGTCAATTCCGCGACCTTATCGGGGTGGCTCGCGTAGAGATTTTTTTTCTGACCGAGGTCGCGGGCGAGGTCGTAGAGTTCGCCGGGTTGGTCGTTTTTCGCGTAGCCGTTTTCTTCGTTCACCCAATCGGGCACGCGGGAATGGGCGCCGGTTTTCGCGGCGATCAGGACCCAGTTCTCGTGGCGGATCGCATAGGCATCCTTGAAGGTGTTGTGCACGATCGTGCGGCGGGGGCCGGGCGCGTTGGCTTTCCAGACCGGTAGCAGGTTGTAGCTGTCGGGCGCGGCCCCGGCCGGCACGTCGGCTCCGGCTGCGGCTGCGAGCGTGGCCATGAGGTCTACCTGACCGACCAAGGCGTGACTCACGCTGGCCGCCGGCACGACCCCGGGCCATTTCACGATGAACGGCACGCGATGTCCGCCCTCGTAGAGGTCGCGTTTGAGTCCGCGCAACGGGCCGGAACTGCGGTGCTGGAACGCGCGGACGCGCTCATAGGCGTAGTGTTCGGCGCCGTTGTCGGCGGAGAAAATGACGATCGTGTTCTGGGCGAACCCGTGCTCCTCCAGCGCGCGCAAAATCCGGCCGACTGCGGCATCGGTCTGCACCATGAAATCCCCGTAGCCGCCGGCCTGCGACTTGCCGCGATACTCCTCGGTCGGGACGATCGGGGCGTGCGGTGAGTTGAAGGGCGCGTAGAGGAAGAACGGCTCACTCCGGCCCTTCTGCGCCGCGATCCAATCGACGGCCTTCTCGGTGAGGCGCGGGACGACGGCGTAAAAGTCCCAGCCCGGTGTCATCGGTCCGGGCCGCGCCTCCCAATTACCCTCCGCGGTCTGGGGCGTGATTTTCAGCGGGACGCTGGGGTGGGTGATAACGCGGTCGTTTTCAAACCAAGCGTAGGGCGGGAAGTTCGGGACATCATCGCCGAAGTAATAGTCGAAGCCGTGCGCGAGCGGCCCGCCGGAGATGGGTTTGGACCAGTCAAAATCTTCGGGCGCGTAGATTTTATCTGAACCCCTTTCGGCGGCTTTTGGTTTCGTGCCGGGCTTTAGGATGTCGTTCCAATTCCAGCCCAAATGCCATTTGCCGATGCAGGCCGTGCGATAGCCCCGCGGCTTAAGAATTTCGGGCAGGGTAAGCTCGGCGGCGTCGAGGGCCGGCGGGCCGAAGGAATTCACGATGCCGTGAAACTTACGCCAGTGAAACCGCCCGGTCAGGAGCGCGTAGCGGCTCGGGGTGCAGACGCCCGAGGAACTGTGCGCGTCGGTGAAACGCATGCCCTCGCGCGCGAGCCGGTCGAGATTTGGGGTGGGGATCTTCGAATCGGGATTTTGGAGGCCGAGGTCGCCGTAGCCCATGTCGTCGGCGTAAAGGATGACGATGTTGGGCCGTTCGGCCGCGTGCGCACCGGCGATCGTAACGGCGAAGCAAAGCAACGTAGCGGGGATGCGCAAAAGACGGTTCATAGCGAAAGCGGGTTCAGGGAAATTGGGGTGAAAGGCGAAAATCGTCGGTGCCGATGATCGGGGCAACGGCGGGTTGAGTTATACCGGTATTTGTTGAGTTTTAGACCCAAACCTACGGGCAAGATGCCCGTGCCACCCCGGAAGCCGAAGTCTGAAACTCAACCGCCATTGGTATTAGTCGCGGTCGGGGCGGCGCGGGGCGAGCGGGAAATCGGGATTCTCGGTGCGGGCGGAAGTGAGCAGGGCGGTGAGGCGGGCGGCGATCTCGGGTTGGGCGGAGGCGAGGTTTTCTTTTTCGCCGATATCGTCGCGGAGCTGGTAGAGCTCGACCGGTCGGTTGGCGGCGGCGCGGTAGAGTTTCCAGTCGCCCTCGCGGACGGCCTGTTGCGGGGCGGCTTCCCAGTAGTGATGGCTGCGCCGAATCTGCCGAGCGGGCGGGCCGAGCAGCGTGGGAACAAGCGAAACGCCGTCGATGGCGGTGGGTGGATCGGCGCGGGCGAGTTCGGCAAAGGTCGGCGCCATATCGGCAAAATCCGAGACGAGATCGGAGGTGCGTCCGGGAGCGATGCGACCGGGCCAGCGGGCGATGAAAGGCACGCGAATGCCGCCTTCGTAGAGGGTGAACTTGAGGCCCCGCAACGGGCCGGCGCTTTGAAAAAACTCGGGGTCTTGGCCGCCGGCGGTGATCGGGCCGTTGTCGCTGGTGAAGATGATGAGGGTGTTTTCGGAGAGTTTGAGTTCGTCGAGTAAGTCGAGCAGTCGGCCGATATCGCGGTCGAGGCGGGTGATCATCGCAGCGCGGACGGCGCGGGGTTCGTGCTGGGGGGCGTAAGTTTTTCCGCCGGGAAACGGTTTGGGCTCGGGCCAACGGTCGCGATATTCGGCGAGCGAATCGGCGGGGACGGCGACCTCGGCATGCGGCGTCGTGAAGGCGCCGAAAAAGAAGAACGGGCGGTCTTGGTGGCGGCGGACGAAATCGAGCGTTTCGCGGATGAACAGGTCTTGCGAATACAGGGCGCGGCCGCCGGCGGTGTTTTCCGGGATTTCGACGCGCTGGCCGTTTTTCCAAAGGTGGTCGGGGTAGTGGGTGTGGGCGTGGGTCTGGTCGATGTAGCCAAAGAATTCGTCGATGCCCTGAGCGGCGGGCGCGCCCGTGCTTTCGAGCGTGCCGAGGCCCCACTTGCCCACGCCGCCGGTGGCGTAACCGGCGGCCTTAAGCGCGGAGGGGAACGTGCGGTCGGTGGCGCGGAGGGGAAGTTTGCTGTTGGCGCGGATGGGGGCGTGGCCGCCGTGCAGCCCGGTGAAGAGCACGGTGCGCGAAGGCTGGCACGAGGGCGCGCCGGCGTAGTGCTGGGTGAAGCGAATGCCCTCCTGCGCCATGCGATCGAGGCGGGGCGTGCGGATGAGTTTCTGGCCGTAGCTCCCGAGGTCGCCGTAGCCGAGATCGTCGGCCAGTAGGTAGATGATGTTGGGCGGACGGGCGGTGGCGGGGGAGGCCGGGGCGGAGAGGGAGATGGAGAGAAGGAGGGAAAGAGCGAGGGCGAGACGGAGCGGTTGAGGAGGGAGAGGCGACATGGGGATTATCGGCGGGAACTGCGGGCGAGCCCCGTAATTTTTTGTTTTTTGGCAACGGCCTTAGTCTCATCGGCCCAAGCGATAAGTTTTTGGCGGAGCAGTTCCTTTGAGGGGAGATAGAGCTGATACTCTTTGGCGTGGATGTTGGCGTCTTTCGGGAGCGTGAGCTTCACGACGGCGTCTTTCTTTTCTTTGCAGATCAGCAGGCCGACGGTCGGGTTTTCGTCCGGCAGCCGCACTTCGCGGTCGTAGTGGTTCACATACATTTGCATCTGGCCGAGGTCCTGGTGCGTGAGTTTGTCGAGCTTGAGGTCGATCACGACGTAGCAGCGCAGGATCCGGTTGTAGAAAACGAGGTCGAGGAAGTAGTGGTCGCCATCGAAGGTGAACCGTTTCTGGCGGGCCTCGAAGAGGAAGCCCTTGCCGAGCTCGAGGAGGAATTTTTCGAGTTGGCCGATGAGCGCAGATTCGAGATCGGATTCAGAGAAGCGGGTCTGTTCGCCGAGGCCGAGAAATTCGAGGACGAGGGGTTCTTTGAAAAGGTCCTCTGGCTTCGTGATGAGTTGGCCCTCGCGGGCGAGACGCTTGATCCCCGCCCGGTCGCGGCTGAGGGCGAGACGTTCGTAGAGGCAGGAGATTTTTTGGCGGCGAAGTTCTGGCACGGACCAGCCGGAGTTGGTGGCTTCGATTTCGTAGAAACTGCGCTCGGCTGGGTCTTTGATCGAGAGGAGTTCGACGTAGTGAGTCCAACTGAGGGTGAAGGGCCGGCTGAATTTCCCAGCAGGCTGCTGGGAAATCTTGATCGCCGACTTTACCGACGGCTTCGGTTGAATCCGAGGCCGAGGCAATTTCCCAGTAGGCTGCTGGGAAATTGAGGCCACTCGATCCCGCCAAAGGAGGAAAAATTTCCGCATGTATTCGAGATTGGACCGGGAGAAGCCCTTGCCGAATTCCTGTGTCAGCCGCGCGGACAGCTCGCCCAGTAGCTCCCCTCCATACTCCGCGCGCTTCGCGCCTTTTTGCTCGTGCTCCACGATGCGGCGGCCGATTTCGAAATTCGTCAGCACCTGAAGCGTATCCACCACTGAGGCCGCGCCGCGTCGCGCCAATTGAATGAGGTCGCGGACTTCGACGATGAGCGGGGCAAGATCGCCGGGTTTCGTTTTCGCGGCGGCGGTTCGCCGGGTGGGAAGGTTTTTCTTTTTCATCGGCAGGTGACTCTCGGAGGAGAAAGCGCGCAGACCTCGGGGTATTTTTAGGGCAGCAGCGTCAGGGTGAGGCGACGGACATCCATCACGGATTGACCGGGGATTTCGAGGGCGCGGAGGACGAGCGGGCCCGCGCCGGCGGGGAGGGTGATTTCGCCGAGGGCGAGTGTGCGGAATTCCTTCATCTGCGATTCGCCGGGCGGGCGCGGGAGGGTGTCTTGATTGGTGTAGAGCGGTGGGTCCCAGCCGGGGGCGACCTTGCCGGTGAGGCGGGCGGCGTGGAGGGAGAGTTCGACGGTCGCGCCGGCGTCGGGGAGCGGGCAGGTGTAGTCGATCGCGACGGTGTAGCGGCCGGCGGTGACGACCTCGACATTCCAGACCATGCGGTCGTCGCGAGATTTCCAGTTTACGAAATAGGAACTGTTGGGCGCGTTGGCGCTGCGTTTGACGTCGCCCTGCGGCTCGCCGTCGCGGGCGGGGAGCATCGTGATGGGGAACTCGCGGTAGCCGACGTGGAGCGGGCGCGGATCGACGGCGTTGGCGGCGCCCGGTCGGGCACGGGCGGCGGGGCGTGCGGCGAGGACGTCGCGGCGGAAGGTTTGGACGGCGGCGGTGAGCTCGGCGGTGAGCGTGGGTTCGCGGGTGTTGAGCGGCGTGGTCTGACCGGGATCGGCGACGAGGTCGTAGAGTTGGCCCTGAGCGTCGAGGCGGTGGCGCTGGGTGCGCACGCTGACGTTGGCGTTCCAGGCATTGAAGATCATGCGCTCGGGCCACGGACGATTTTGTTTGAGGAGCAACGGGGAGAGATCGCGGCCGTCGAGCGGTTTAGTGCCGACGCGGGGAATGCCGGCGAGCGACGTGAGGGTCGGGAGCAGGTCGATGGCGCCGGCGATCTCGGGGATCGTGTGGCCGGCGGGAAGCTTGGCGGGCCAGCGAATCCAGAGCGGGGAGCGCACGCCGCCCTCGTCGGTGGAGGCTTTGCGGTTTTTCATGCCGCCGTTGTAGCGGAAAGAATTGGGGCCGTTGTCGGTGAAGTAGACGACGATGGTGTTTTCGGCGACGCCGAGTTCTTCGAGGCGGCGGAGAATGCGGCCGACGTTGGCGTCTTGGTTTTCTATCATGGCGAGGGCGCAACGGGTTTCGTCGAGCTTTTCGCGGGCGGGGTCGGTGGCGGGCTGCGCAATGGGTTTATCCTTGAAGCGCGCCCAGTCGGCGGCGGGCGCGGCCCACGGGGAGTGGGGCGTGGTGAAGGGCACGTAGCAGAGAAACGGTTTCGCGCGATGGCGTTGGATAAAGTCGAGGGCGCGGTCGGTGCAGACATCGACGATGTAGCCGGAGGTACGGACCATGCGGCCGTTTTCCTCGAGGGGCGCGTCGAAGTATTCGCCCCAATGGCCGGAGGAGTGGCCGAAGTATTCGTCGAAGCCGCGGGCTTTGGGGTGGTAGGGCCATTGGCTGCCGTTGTGCCATTTGCCGAAAGCGCCGGTGGCGTAGCCGGCGGCTTTGAACGCGTCGGCGAGAGTTTTTTCGTCGAGGTCGAGGCGCTCGAGACCGGTCGAGACGCCGCGCACGCCGGTGCGGGCATGGTAGCGGCCGGTGAGAAATTCGGCGCGGGTGGGAGCGCAGACGGGTTGGACAAAAAAGCGGTCGAAGCTCACGCCGCCGGTGGCGATGGAGTCGATGTGCGGCGTGCGGACAGAGGTGTTACCGTTGAAACTGTAATCGCCCCAGCCGGCGTCATCGGCGAGAAAGATGACGACGTTGGGCGGGCGGGTCGGGCTCGTGGCGGCGAAGAGGGAGGCGGAGAGAAGGAGAGAAAGAGAGAGTGAGAGAAAGAGAGCGGCGGAGAAAGGAAGGAAGCGCATGGGGGGAAGCGGGACGGGATGGGGCTGTCGAGGAGCCGGGGTGGGCGGCGGAGTGGCAGCAGCGCAGAGGAGCGCGGGGCGCGACTCAATGCTGGAGTCTGGGGGATCGGTGAATTCTCTGCGGAGTGCCCGCCACGAGGCGTTCTGTTTTGCGGGGCGCGAGGCCGAACGGTCACGCGGGCCCGGTGGAGGGGTGGAAAAACCGGCGGGCGCGGTCGGTCTTGGGGGCGGTGATGACTTGTGCGGGCGGGCCGGTTTCGATCACGCGGCCCGCGTCCAGGAAGACGATCTCGGTGGCGGCCAGGCGGTTGAATTCCACGTTGTGCGACCCCACGACCATCGGAAGACCGGGGTGAAGCTGAGGCGGCGGCCGAGCTCGACGGCGACGGCGTAGTCCCAGCCCTCGGCGGCGCGGGTGTCGGTGCGGATGAAGTTGAAAGGGGAGTGGCCGTTCTCGACGGCGAACGCGACGTTGCGAGCAGGCGTTGGCGGAGTGGAGGCGTTGCCGGCCGGGGCTGATTCAGCGCCGGGACGCGGGGCGCACGCGGCGAGCAGGCCGGCGGCGAGCAACGGAATGAAGCGGAGCGTAGGAAGGACGGAGAGGCGCGACGCAGCGTGAGCAATGCAAACCGCGGGCCGCAGGGCAAGCGGACGAACACGGAGGGTGGGCGGTTAGAACGGAAACTGGAGCTGGGACATGACGACACGATTCTCGAGTTCGTCCCGTCGCGGCGCGTAACCCGCTTGTGGGGGATTTTGAAACTTTACCGACTCGACGGGGCGCCAAATCACCCGCAAGCGGGCTCCTGCCTCCGGCTCAATGAATCGCTCCGGTTTTGCCTGAGGCTGGAGCCGTAGATTTGTGGGCTACTGAACCGGGTTGATTGTGAAGGAGCGGGGAACCGGTGCCACGTCTTTCAGGAAAGTCTGATACAGTTCGGCGTGTTTTTTCGGGTCGCTCCCGAAATCATCGATGATCATCCGCATCTGAGTTCGCCGCCCCTCTCCGGGCTGGAAATCCTCACCGAAGAGCGACAAGTAGAGACTGCGGTGCCGCGCGACCCCGTCGGTGTCGGGATCGCCTTTGTAGGTGGCGCCCACCGCATAAACATCCTCGGGTCGGCCCATCAGCAGGACGTCGACGGGCCCTTGGTTAAAAAACGCCATGGGCAGGCCGTAGCGCCGACCGATGGCCATTCGCCAAGGGAAGCGGCCTTTCTGGTGCCGCCCGTCGGTCAGCAGGTTGGCCCCAGCTTCGTCGCGTGGGAAAAAGGGGTAGAGGCCGTGGATCATCGGTTGATCCTGGATGCGGATCTGTTCGGGCTCGTTCGGTCCGAATTCTTGCTTCGCCACGTAGGCTCCACCGTCGAAGCCCGGCGCCATGTAGGCGGACAAAAGAATTTCGAAGCCGGGGTAGAACGCCAAGGTTTCCACCCGCAGGTCCAGATCGATGATGTTGGGATCGCGGAACGTGAATTGGGCCGTGACTTTGGCCTGCCGGCGAAGCGTCGGCTCCCAGATAAAAGTAATCCCGTCCTGCGTGGGCTTTAGCGTGGCGGATTCTACCCGCAGCTCGGTGAGATACCCGCCGCGGGTCACCACGCGAAAATAATTGAGCAGGCCCGCCTTTACCATGCCGCCCACATCCGGGCTCACCAAAGTGTTCGAAGGCGTGTGCACGACTTTACTGAAGTGGTGGCTCTTTCCGTGAGAGGCCGACAGGTCGCAATTCAAGACGCCGGAGAGGCGGGATAACGAAAAGGTCAGCTCCTTCTTCGCTGCATCCCAGCGACATATTTCCGAGGTTTGGCCGAAGGCCGAAGCCGCCAGCAGGAAGGCTGCGCCGACCCAGGCGAGGTAAGTCAAAGGCGTTGATTTCATCATTGTATTTATCAACCACGCGTAAGGGAGATCAAATCCTTTGCCGCGTCCGGTGCGGCGCGACGTTCGCTGGCTCGCTGGCTTGCTTGTTGGGGCTGGCGTCGATTGAGCGGTAGCTCCGCTTACCGGGCACGCGTTTTTCTTTCGCTCGCGTTGGAACGGTTTGAGCAGCGAGAGTTTTGCTCGCGCGGTCCGCACCGCCTACCCCTTTCACCCGTGATTTTCCAACGTTCTCTCCTGCGCGGTCGCGCTTTCATAATTTTCGGTGCGCTCGCCTCGGCAGGTTTTGCGGCCAAGGCGCCAGCCCCGGCTGCGGCCCCATTGCTCTCGCCCCCGCCGATTTATTCACGCGATGAGGCGACCCTCGGGCAGGGACGGACGCGGTTCACGCAGCTCTGCGCTGGATGTCATGGGCTGGACCGCGATGGCATCGGTCCGCCGCTCGGCGGCGTGACCCGCGTGCTCCCGCAGGACGAGCTCCTGCGGCACATGCGCAATCCGGCTGCGCTCATTGAGGCGGGCGATCCACGCGCGAACGCACTGTTTCGCCGCTACAAAGTCATCATGCCTCCGTTTGAGGTTTTGCCGGAAGAGCAACTCGTCGCAATTCTGGCCTACATCGACCGCGAGACGGAGAACTCAAAAATCATCCCGTTCGCGGTCGATCTCACATCGCCGACCGGAAAAGAGGTTCGGCTGATTCCGCCGGTGGAAAAATCTTCCCTTGTGATTGAGCTGGAGGAATGGGTGCGGATTCCGGTCGCGCCGAATCGTCGGCCCGACAAGGGCATCGCCACGCTGCGCTCGAGCCCGCGCAAGGACGGGGCGGTGTTCATCAGCGATCAGATGGGCGTGATTTATCGCGTGAAGGACCGGGAAGTCGCGGTGTTTCTGGACATCCGCGACCGGCTCCCGAGTTTCGTCTTCGAGCCGGGAATCGGCACGGGTTTGGGCAGCTTCGCGTTTCATCCCGATTTTCCGAGCAACGGCCGGTTCTACACGACGCACGCTGAGATCACGTCAAGCAAACCCGCGATCAATGAGGCGTGGTATGAAAAGGTCGTTATCCCGGACAAGGGCACGCCGCCGCTATATTGGATCGTCTCGGAGTGGCACGTGGACGACCCCGGGGCCAAACGCTTCACCGGAACCCGCCGCGAAGTGCTGCGGCTCAAAACACCCACCACGGCGCATGGCTGTCAGGACATCGCGTTTGCGCCGGTGACGGATCGCAGCGACCCGGACTACGGGCTCCTCTTTATCGGGGTGGGCGACGGCGGGTCGGTCAATTTGAAGATGCCGGATCTCGCGGGTAGCCCCCGGTCGCTGCTTGGCGCGCTCTTGCGCATCGATCCGCGAGGGACAAACGCCCCGGCGGGCGGCTATGGAATTCCGACGGACAATCCTTTCGCGCGCAGTGCGGACCCGTTGGCGCGGCCGGAGATCTGGGCTTACGGATTCCGCAATCCCCACCGCCTGTGCTGGGACCTCTCGTTTGGGAAGCGGCTCTTCGTGGCCGATATCGGCGAGGCAAATGCCGAGGAGATCAACCTGATCGAGAAAGGCGGTGACTATGGCTGGAACAGATTCGAGGGGCTTGCCCGCGTCGACGTGATGAAGGACGCCAAAGTGGTGCAGCCCGCGACGCCCGCCGAACTCGCGGCGCATCGTCTCCCCTTCGGCGCTTACGATCATACGGATGGTCGGGCGATCTCCGGCGGTTTCGTTTACCGCGGTCCGATTGAAGCCCTGCAGCACAACTATGTTTTTGGCGATATCGTGACCGGCCGGCTCTTCTTCATGCGCCTAGATGAAACGTTGTCGGATGCCAAAATCTACGAGCTAAATGTTGAGCAAGACGGCGTCGCCACGAGCATCGCCGAGCTGTCGCGGGCGAAGCGGGCACACCTCCGCGTCGGCTACGACGAGCAGACGGGCGACCTATTTTTTATGACCAAGGAAGACGGCCGCGTGCGTCGCGTGACGAAAGCATTTTCTCGATGATCCGCGCACTTCGATTTGGCTTACGCTCGCTCGCGCTCGGCGCTGCCGTGGGTTCGGCCGCCGTGGCCGCCACGCCGCCGCGCTATTCGCTGCAGGAGACGACGACGGCGGAGAAGATCCCGCTTATCGTTCTGCGGGACGAAACGAGCCGCATCGAAGCCGCAGTTGCGCCGACGCAGGGTGGCGAGTTGTCCGGCGTGGCGGTTGAGTTCAACGGCCGCTGGGTCGAGTTGATCTATCGCGGGAGAGACTACCGGGCCGCCCCAGGATTTCGCGGTAAGGCCTCGATCCTCTGGCCGGCGGTCGGCTCGAGCATCCCAACGGAGGCGACTGCGGTGAACGGAAAAATCGAGAGCGCCTATGATTACATGGGAAAACGCTACCCGATGCCGCAGCACGGCTTCGCGCGGCTCAAGACTTGGCGGGTGGTGCGAACGTGGACGAACGCAACGGAAGCTGCCGTCGAGTTGGTCCTGAACGATGATGAGGATACCCGCGCGCAGTATCCCTTCGGCTTCGCCGTGCACGTGATTTACCGCGTGACCGAAGGCCGCGTCGAGATTCAGCACGAGGTGAAAGCGGCCGCGTCGAACACGGCGCCGATGTTTTTCTCCATGGGCAATCACATCGGCTTCGCCGTTCCGCTGCTCACCGGCTCGTCGGCCGCGACCTTCGCCGTCGAGAGCCCGTCCCGTTTCGAATATCTGCGCGGAAAGAACGGTGCCCCTGACGGCACGACGCGCGAGCGCAGCTTCACGGCTGCAACGCCCCTGGGAAAACTGAAATTCATGCCGGCGATGTCGGTCGGCGGTTACGAGTGCGATCCGTGGTTTCGCCTGACCGATGCGAGCGGACTCGGGGTGAAGGTGACCCATCACGCGTCCTCCACACCGGCTCCGCCCTTCGTCCAATTCAATCTCTACGGCGGGACGGCCGAGGGCTTTTTTTGTCCCGAGCCCTTCGTCGGCCTGCACAATTCGCTCAACACGCAGACCGGCCAAATCGACCTCGCTCCGGGGAAAAGTTGGACGTGGTTGATCCGCGTCGAACCGGAGCGGGCTTCTCCTTGAGCAAATTGAAGCGCGTAACGGCGGCCCACGTGACGAAAGCTCCGACGGCGATGAGCAGTGTGCCGAGGCCAATCAACTTGGCCGGCGGGAGAGGTGCTTGCATGGATTTAAATTTATTGGCGACGAGGGTCGATCATGGGCGTGATCGGAGTCGGCGGGTGACGAAGCGCAGATAAGGCGGCTACGGGACGCGACGGGGGCGTCGCGTCTCCAGAGTTAAGCTTTGGAGAGAGAACGCTACGCTTCGTTGGCCGGGTCTTCCTAGTCGCCTTTTTTGCCGGGATTTTGGGCGCCTTGCTCTGCCACCTGTTTCGGGCGCGCTTGGGCGTATTGGTTGAGGACGGCTTGCAGTTTCTTGGCCTCGGTGGCGGCGGCGCCGGACAGCGAGGATTGGGGGAGGGGCTTCTGCTCAAAGCGGTCCGTGGTGAGGTCGTAGAATTTCCCGTCGCGGTGCAGTTTGTGCGTGGTGCTCTGGGCGTATTCGTGGGTCGCGGTTGGGCCGCCGTTGCGGGCATACCAGACGTAGTGGGCCTCGCGGGGCGCGCCGGGTTGGCCAAGCAGTTGCGGGAGGAAGCTGCGGCCGTCGATTTCGAGCGCGGCCGGGAGTTTGGCGCGGGCGACGTCGCAGAGCGTTGGGAAGAAATCCACGCTGGAGATCAGGTCGGCGTTGACGCGGCCGGGAGAAATTTTCGCGGGCCAGCTCGCGATCAAGGGCACATGATTACCGCGCACGGTGCCGGTGCCTTTGCCGCCGGGGTAGTCGGCACCTTTGAAGCGTGAGGTGACGCCCGTGCCGGTGCCGTTGTCCCCGATGAACAGGATGAGGGTGTTCTCGCGCAGGCCGAGTTCGTCGAGCTTGGCGACGAGCCGGCCGATCATTTTATCCATGTAGGCGACCATGTCGGCGAAGTGTTTCACATCGCGCTTGGCCTGTTCGCCGGTCGTCGTCGGGGCCCATTCCGGACTGTCGGGCGTCGGCTGAAACGGGTCGTGCGTGAGGATCATCGGGTAGTAGAGGAGAAACGGCCGCTCGCGGTGGCGGGTGATGAAATCGAGCGCGAAGTCGTTGATGAGTTTCGGGCCGTATTCGCCTTGGGTGTAGTCGATTTCCTCGCCGTTGAGTTCGAGGCCGGGATTCGCGTAGCGCGGGGGGCGACGGGTCTGTTGCCAAAGAAACGATTCGTCGAAGCCGAAGTGCTGCGGCAGGCCTTTGGTTTTGTCCAACTGCAGCTGCCACTTGCCGGTGATACCGTTGGTGTAACCAGCTGATTTGAGCAGCTGGCTAAACGTGACGGCCGCGGGATCAAGCACGCCGAATTTGAGGTAATTTCGGACATTGTAGATGCCGGTCATGAGCTGCACGCGCGTGGGCGTGCAGAGCGGCTGCACGTAGCAGTGTTCGAAGCGCACGCCGGTGGCGGCGAGCCGGTCGAGGTGCGGCGTTTGGTAGGACTGGCCGCCGTTGGCCGTGACGCATTCGAAGCCGAAGTCGTCGGCCATGATGAGGACGACGTTGGGTTGGCGCTCGGCGGCAAAGGCGGCGGCGGCGAGCGTGAACGCGAAGGTGCAGAGAACGGCGACGAAGGAGCGACGGCGGAAGGGGCGATTCATGGGTGGAGGGGTAGAGTCGTTTTTGACGGGGCGATAGGGTGACTGGCCTGGCGGCGAGGGTGAGCGAGTGGTTTTCAAGCGCGGTCCACGCGCTCACGCTCGAGGCTACCCCAAGGGAAGTTCTTTGGACCGGCAGGTGAGGTTCACGGAGCCACGAGGATCGGTGGCCAAGTACTGTTGATAAACTCGGGGACTTGGCCGGACGGGGGGAAGGTGGTTTTCACGGCGGCCTGAAGTTGGGTCGAAAGCGCCGCGACGGTGACGGTGTGTGCGGGCAAGGTAGCGAGATTGGTGAGTTCGCGCGGATCGGATTCGTGGTCGTAGAGCTCGCGGCCCTGTTTGCCTTCGTCCCATTCCGTGTAGCGCCAGCGGGGCGTGCGCAGGCTGTAGCCGGAGAAACGGCCGCCACCGGAGTCCACCTTTGCGGCCGCTCCCTTGCCTTTAGCCTTACCGGCTCCGCCACCACCGCCGCGCATCATTTGGGTGAGCGCCCAGCCACGACCGGTGGCGGACGGATCGCGCAGGAGCGGCACGAGGCTTTGGCCTTGGAGGTTGGCGGGGGCGGTGATGCCGGCGAGTTCGGCGAGGGTGGGGAAGAGGTCGAGGTGGCTGACTGGGGACGCGGCGGCGGTTTTGGCTTTGGCCACGCCGGGCGCGACGATGAGGAGCGGGACGCGGGCGCTCTCCTCGAACAGGCTTTGTTTCTGCCAGAGGCCGTGCTCGCCGGTGAGGTAGCCGTGGTCGCTGGTGAAGACGATGATGGTGCTCTCGGCGAGGCCGAGGCGATCGAGGGCATCAATGACGCGGCCGACTTGTGCGTCCATGAAGGTGATGCTCGCGTAGTAGGCTTGGAGGGCGTCGCGGCGCTGGTCATCGGTCATGTTATCTTGCTCGCGTTTGTAGCTGGCGAGGCCGGCGGCGGGGATGTCGGCCTGATCGGCTTTGATGGCGGGGACGATGCGCATTTTCTCGCGCGGGTAGTAGCCGAAGTAGGGATCTTTTGGCGCGACGTAGGGCGTGTGCGGGCGGAAGAAACCGACGGCGAGAAAGAAAGGGCGTTGGTTGGGTTTGGCGCTGCGCTCGAGCACCCACTCGGCGTCGGCGGCGAGCATCGCATCGGTGTGATGTTCGTCGCTTTTTGGCGAAGCATACCAACTGAGCGTGCCGCCGAATTGGCCGGGAGTGAGGGTGGTGATCTTCGGGTGTTCCTCGGTGCGCTCCACGCCGGCCGGGTTGAGTTGGAGCTCCCAAGAGGCGGGATCGTCATGGCCGGAGGTGCCGACGGAGTTGGGCACGTTGTAGTGGTAAAGTTTGCCGATGCGGCCGGCGAAGTAGCCCTGTTGGCGGAAGGCTTGGGGGAGGCTCAGCTGATTCGGGATGGTTTCGCGGAAGATCTGCGAATTGTTGTGGATGCCGGTGCTGTTGGCGTAGAGACCGGTGAGCATCGAATTGCGACTGGGGCCGCAGAGCGGATACGTGCAGTAGGCGCGGTCGAAGCGGACGCCACGGGCGGCGAGCTTGTCGATGTTCGGCGTGCGCGCGAGGGGATCGCCGTAGGCGCCGAGCATGGTGTTAAGGTCGTCGGCGATGAGGAAGAGGACGTTTTTCTTGGGCGCGGCGACGGCGGAGATCGGAAGAAGGAGAGAGAGGAAGAGAAGGAGGGAGAGAGAGAGGGGGAGACGGAGGGACGGAGAGAGAGGGATCATAGGGATGGGGGGATTGAGATTTTGCGGGGCGTTAGTCTTGGCTCTGTTTCTTTTTTCCCTGCTTGCCGGTTGATGATGCGGCGGGGGTGGCGGCGAGTTCGGAAGCGGTTTTCAACGTGGGCATGGCGGCGCCGATCTGGGTGCGCCACGCAGCGAGTTTGGCGCGCAGCTCCTGGACTTTAGCGGGGGCCTGGGCGGCGAGGTTGCGGCTCTCGCCGAGGTCGGCGCGGAGGTTGTACAGCTCGACGGTGCCGGTCTCGAAAAATTCGAGGAGCTTAAAATCGCCGGCGTGAATCGCGCCGACGGGCGCGGTGCGCCAGCCGCGCGGGTGGACGTAGGATTCGAGGTAGCCGGGGAAATGCCAGTAGATCGCCTCGCGTGGGAGCGTGGCGGACGGGTTGCGCAGTACGGGGGCGAAGCTCACGCCGTCGAGGGTGTAGCCGGCGCGCGGAGTGCCGCCGGCGAGGTCCAGCAACGTCGGATACACGTCGACGTGGGCCACTGGGACTTCGCTCGTGCGGCCGGCCGGGACGACGCCGGGCCAGCGGACGATAAACGGGACGCGCGTGCCCCCTTCATAGAGGGTGCCCTTGCCGCCGCGGAGAGGGGAATTGTCGGTGAATCCTTTTTTCTCGGAAGGCGCTTCGGTGCTTTGGTAACCGCCGAGGCCGCCGTTGTCGGAGGAGAAAATGATGACGGTGTTGTCGGCGAGTTTGAGTTCTTCGAGGCGCGCCACGATGCGGCCGACGCTTTCGTCGACGCTTTGAATCATGGCGGCGTAGGTGGGATTCCAATGCGTGCCCTGGGGTCGCTTTTTTTCCCACGCGGCGATGTAGTCAGGCTTGGCCTGAATCGGCGTGTGCACGGCGAAATGCGGCACGTAGAGGAAGAAGGGTTGGTCGCGGTGGCGACCGATGAAGTCCACGGCGCGGTCGGTGACGAAGTCGGCGAAATACTGGCCGGCCGGATAGGCGGCGGGCGGCGTGGTGGTGAAATCAAAATGTTTGCTGTCGGAAACGAGCGCTTCGTCGAAGCCGCGACGACTCGGATGGTAGTCGCCGGCGTTACCGAGGTGCCATTTGCCGAACATGCCCGTGGCATAGCCGGCGGCTTTGAGTGCTTGGGGCAAAATGAATTTGTCGAGCGGGAGCTGATTGACGTTGGCCGGCACCTTCATGCGGCGGTCGGCGGGCTCGCCGCGTTCGAGCGTGTTGACCGTGTAGATGCCGGTGCGGGGGGCATACTGACCGCTCATCAACGCGGCGCGGGTGGGGGCGCAGTTCTGTGAGTTGTAATAGCGCAGCATGCGCACGCCCTGGGCGGCGAGCCGGTCGAGGTGGGGCGTCGCGTAGTAGCTGGAGCCTTGGCAGGCGAGGTCGGTCCAGCCGAGGTCGTCGGCGAGGATGTAGACGATGTTGGGCTTGGTGGGCGGAGGCGGGGCGGCGCGGGCGGCGGCCGAGATCAGAAGAGTGAGAGACAGAGCGAGGGAGAGAGGGAGGAAACGGGAGAGGGGGAGTGGGGGAGAGGGAGAGAAGGGGATCATGGTTGGGGGACCGTAGATGATTTCTTCTTGGCAGAGGATTTTTGGGCGGGGAGCTCGGGGCGTTGAGCGAGTTGGGCCAGGAGGTCGCGGATGACTTCGGGGTGGGCGGAGGCGACGTTGCGGGTCTCGAGCGGGTCGTTCGCGTAATCGAAGAGCTCGAACTGCGGGGAGCCGTCGGCGGCGCGGGCGGCGATGAGACGCCAACGCTCGGTGCGAATCGTGCGTTGGCCGTCGGTCCAGAAACCGCGGGCGGGTTTCGCGGCGGGGGTGGCGGGACGGTCGAGTTGGGGGCGGAGGCTGCGGCCGTCGAGGGTGGCGGGCGCGCTCAGGCCGCAGAGATCGGCGAGCGTGGGGAAGATGTCGATGGTCTCGACGAGGGCGGCACTGGTCACGCCGGGTTGGGCGAGGCCGGGAGCGCGAATCATGAGCGGGGAACGCAAAGAGTGCTCGTAGAGGCAGTGTTTGCCCCAGATGCCGTGTTCGCCGAGGAGGAGACCATGGTCGCTCCAGACGACGACGATGGTGTTGCCTGCGGGATCGAGGGTTTTTAAAGCGTCAAGCACGCGGCCGATCTGGGCATCGACGTAGCTGGCGGCGGCGGCGTAGGCCCGGCGAACCTCGCGGGTGTAGGCCGGATCGGTGTCGGGGTCGCGGCCGGCGTGGCCGTAGTTTTTTCGGAATTCGTTGCTAGCATGCCACGTCGAAGGCCAGGCGGGTTTGGCGGCGGCGGCGGGCTCGAGGGCGGAAATTTTCTCGGGATCGTGCAGGTCGAAATATCGTTTCGGCGCGGCGAATGGGAGATGCGGCTTAAAGAAGCCGACGGCAAAAAACCACGGCTCGGACGAAGCGGAGAGGTCGCGGAGATTTTTAACGGCCTCGTCTGCAATCCAGGCGTCGGGGTAGGCGGAGTCGGGGCCAGCGTGGGCCTCAAGGGGCGGGGTTTTTCCGGGGGTGCGGGCGACGCCGTTGGCGTAACCGTGCATGATGTTCTCGGCTTCGTTCCACGGGGTTTGAGGAATCCATGAACGCGTCCAAGCGCCGGGGAGTTCCTCGGGACCGTCGTGCCAGAGCTGGCCGGTGCGGCCGCCGGGGTGGTGGGTGATTTTGCCGAGCGCGTAGGTGCGGTAGCCGTTGCGAAGAAACCAGGCGGGAAGATTCGCATCGCCCCACGTGGAGTGGGTGGTGGCGATGCCACCGTTGCCGACGTGGGCGGCCTCGGAAGGATAGCGACCCCGGAGCAGGGCAGTGCGCGAGGCGCCGCAGGTGGGGACCTGGACGTAGTGGTGCGAAAAAATGCGAGCGGTGGCGGCGAAGGCGTCGAGTTGCGGGGTGCGGGCGTGGGCAGCGCCGAGAGCGCCGAGGTCGTTGCGCAGGTCGTCGACGGCGATGAAGAGGACGTTGGGGCGTTTGGGCGCGGCGGGCGAGGTGGCGGCGGAGGCGGAGAGCGGGAGAAGGAGAGAAAGAGAGAAGGAGAGAAGAAGGGAGGGAGAGAAGTAGAGAGAGCGCGAGACGGTCATGGGGTGGCGGATTTTTTCTTATTCTTGGTTTTGGCGGCGGCGGTGTCGCCGGTGAGGTTCACGATGAGGCGCGGGACGTAGGAGGCGAAACGAGGATCGGGCGAGCCGGCTCCGCCGTTGAGTCCGCGCACCAGGGGGAGCAGCGGAGCGGCTTTGGGGCCGAGGGCTTCGATCGCGCTGAGTGCGGCCATGGCGGTGAAGACACCGTTTTTATCGGGCGCGGCGAGTTCGCTGAGGACGGTGAGGACCGGCGCAAGTTCGGCGGCCGGGCCGTAGGTGCCGAGCGCTTCGGCGGCGACGATGCGGACGAGCGGCGACGAGTCGCTGAGGGCGCGGCGGAGTAGTGGAAGATCGCCCGCGACGGCGGAAGTGCCGCGCATGAGCAAGCCGATCACGCCCCAATAGCGCGCGGCGGCATCGGGATCGGTGGCGAGGGTGCGCAACTGCGGGAGGACGGCGGGATCGAGGCCGGAGGCGAGATCGGCGGCGGCGTAGAGGCGCGCGAACGGGTATTTCTTTTCATCGCGCGCGAGGTCGTAAGGCGCGAGCCCGGCGGCGCGGGCGTGCATCTCGCCCTCGGGGAGAAAGCCGAGGTCGCGCACGCGGGTGAGGTGGGCGCGTTGGGCGGCGCGGAGTTTTTCAAGGACCGCGCGGTGGGCGGGCGAGGCGACGAGGTTGACGACCTCGTCGCGGTCGGTCGCGAGATCGTAAAGCTCCTCGGGCGCCTTGGGTGTGCGCCAGAAGACGGACTGCGCGTCGTTGGTTTTGCCGGCGTCGAAGGCGGCGCGCCACACGCGGGTCGTGGGCGTCTCGAATTGATACGCGACTCGTTGGGCCGGCGAGACGTGGGGGAAGAAATTCCGCAGGTAAACGTAGCGGCCGTCGGTGACGGAGCGGACAAAATCCTGGCGTTCATCCATGCGGCCGCGGGCGCCGTAAAGGTAGGGCTGGGGCTCGGTCTGAAACGGGCCGGCGAAAGCGTGGCCCTGCATCGCGGCGGGCGGCTTGATCCCCGCGAGACTCAGCACGGTGGGCGCGAGATCGACGAAGCTGACGAGGCGGTCGGACTTGCCGCCGGGTTGATATTCTTTCGGGGCGAGGTGCCGCCACTTTTGCGGGAAGTAGACGACCATGGGGACGTGCAGGCCGGAGTTGGAGGGCCAACGCTTGCTGCGGGGCATGCCGCTGCCGTGGTCGCCGTAGTAAAAGACGATCGTGTCCTCGGCGAGGCCGGCGGCGGCGAGTTCTTTGAGGCGGGCTCCGGCGTCGGCGTCGGCGGCGGAGACCTTGTCGTAGTATTGCGCCCAATCTTGGCGAACCTCGGGTAGATCGGGATGGTAGGCGGGGATCCGCATCTTCGCCGGATCGGCGATGGCGTTGTGGGGACGGGTGCGAATCTGGCTCTCGTGGCTTTTTTCGGAATTGAACACGGCGAAGAACGGCTGGCCGGCGGCGCGATCTTTCCAGTGCGCTTGTTTGGAGGAAACGTGCCACGTCTGCGCGGACTTGGGGACGTTGTAATCCTCCTTGGCGTTGTTGGTGGTGTAGTAGCCGGCCTCGCGAAGGTGGTCCGGGTAAAGCTTTGCGCCGTTGGCGAGCGGCACCATGGAGCGCATGTGAATCGCACCGGAACTCTCGCCATAGAAGCCGGTGGCGATGGTGGTGCGGGCGGGAGCGCACACGGGGTGGTTGGACCAAGCTTTTTTGAAGATCATGCCCTGCGCGGCGAGGGCATCGATGTTGGGCGTGCGGGCGTTGGCGTCGCCGTAGCAACCCATCTCGGGCCCGTGTTCTTCGCTCGTGAGCCAGAGAATATTGGGGCGGGCGGCGGCCGAGGCGGAGAGGGAAATCAGGAGTGAAAGTGAGAGCGCGAGCAGGCGAGCCGGGGCGGAAAATAGGAGGGAGGGCATGGGTGGGGCGAGACGGGCGGGGTGGGTGGAGGTTGCAACAAAGTGGACGCAGAGCGACTTGCCGGGAGATTTCGGGTCGGTCAAGCGGGACGGTTGGGCAGGCGGGGTTTGCGCACGTCGGGCGTGGAGTTGGCGGACGTCGAGGTTGGGTGCCGCCGAGGGCAACAGAGTCGGATGGAGGTGGCCGGAGACTTTGGCAAAGTGGCGCGTGGCGAAGACGGGGTTGTCACTGACGAGCCCTTGGCCGGCGATGGGAAAGGCGCCGAGGCCGTGCGCCAAAGGCAGGCCGCTGCGTAAACGTGAATCGAGAGGCGGGGGTCGAGCTGCTTGAGCATCGCGCCGACCTAAAAATCGACAGCCATGGGTGTCATCGCTCAAAAACCGAACCGCAGGGGAGACGTTCCTGAATCGAAACGTCTCACTGCCGAAAAAGCGGCGGATTGGTTTTAATTGGCGGACGTCCCCGTTCCGAGGCAGGCCTCAGGGAAGTTTCGTGACGACCGTGTAGTAGGCGCCGACTTCGTGGCCGTCGGCGGTCTGGAAGACCGGGGCGAGTTGGTGGGAACCGGCGGTGAGCGTGGTCGTGAAGGCGATGGCAGTGTCGGTGCGGCGCACGGGCGACGAAGCGAGGTCGCGTCCGCCGAGGCGCAGCGTCGCGGTGGTGGCGGGGATCGCGATGCCGGGGCGGGCGCGGAAGGCGACGCTGGCGCCGGGGACTTTTTCACCCGGGGGCAACGCGGCGGTGATCGGGTGGTTCGCCTCGACGGGCCAGCGGCGCACGCTGATTTCGTAGCGGCCGGCGGTGACGACTTTCACGGCCCAGTGGCCGGCGTGCCGGGATTTTTCGGCGGTTGCGGCGGGCGTGGCGGACGACGCGGCGGCTTTCGCGTTTTTGCCTTGGCCGGCGTTGGTGCGCGCGGGAGCGAAACCATCGGCGACGCGGATGTGCTGCTGGTTCCACGGCGGGAGCGCTTCCTGAATCCAGTCGTGGCCGGTGAGACTCACGACGGGATGCTCGGGATGACCGAGGTAAATCTCGGTGGTCTGCGCGAAGGTCGGCTCCAGCTCGGCCCACCACGCTTCGTAGAACGCACGCATTTTAGCGGCGCGCGCGGATTGTTCGGCGAAGACGTTCCGCTGCTGGCCGGGATCGGTTTTGATATCGTAAAGTTCCTGGCCGTTGATGAGCCGCCACGGGCCGGACATGACGGCGGACTGTTTCCACTTCACCGGATCGCGCTCGCGCTGGGAATCAGTGACGAGCATGCGCTCGTGCGGCCACGCGGTGGTGTCCGCGACGGGATCGAGGAGCGGACGAATGGAACGGCCGTCGAACTTGAGGCCGGCGGGAGTGGGTGCGCCGGTGACGTCGAGGAGCGTGGGCACGATGTCGACGGCGTGGCTGAGAGTGTCGTTGACGTGCGGTTTCGTCCAACCGGCGGCGGGCCAGTGGGCGAGGAGCGGCACGCGGTGGCCGCCCTCGTATTCGCTGCCTTTTTTGCCGCGCATACCGGCGTTGAAGATTTTTTCGCCGGTGGCGGTGCCGTTGTCGGTAGTGAAAATGAAGAGCGTGTTGTCGGCGATACCGAGCTCACGCAGGAGCGCGCGGGTGGTGCCGACGTTGTCGTCGATGTTGGTGATCATGCCGAAGAACGCGGCGAGTTCGGGGGTCTGCTGCGGATAGAGGTCGAGATAGTTTTGCGGAGCGTGAAACGGACTGTGCGGGGCGTTGAGCGAGATGTAGGCGAGGAAGGGTTTTTTGGCGGCGGCTTGCTCGCGGATGAAGCGGTGGGCCTCGGCAAAAAAAACGTCGGTGCAAAAACCCTTGGCGGCGACGACGCGGCCGCTGTGAAAATAACTGCCGTCGAAGTAGGAGTTATCCCAGAGATCGGGCGTCTGGCCAACTCCGCCGCCGCCGTGATAATAGACCTCGGTGAATCCGCGGTCCTGCGGACGGTAGGGGTAGTTGTCGCCGAGGTGCCACTTGCCGAACAGGCCGGTGGCGTAGCCGTGGGCTTTGAGCAACTGGCCGACGGTGAGCTCGTTTTCGCGCAGCATGGAGCGGCCGTTGACGGTGTGCCACACGCCGGTGCGGTTGGTCCAGTGGCCGGTGAGCAGCGCGGAGCGCGTGGGCGAGCAGGTGGGCGCGACGTGGTAGTCTTTGAGTTGCGAAGACTCGGTGGCGAGCCGGTCAAGGTGAGGCGTCTTGACGATGGGATTGCCCGTGAAGCCGAGATCGCCGTAGCCCTGATCGTCTGTGATGACGAAGACGATGTTGGGCTTTGTCGTAGGCGCGGCTGCCGCCGCGACGGCCGCGGAGAGGGAGAGCAGGAGGCAAAGAGAGACGGCGAAAAGGGAGCGGAGTTGGGGCATGGGGAAAACGGGAGTAACGGGTGGGCGCGCTCGCGGCTGGGGGGGTTATTGTTTTTTCTTGCCGGCTTTCGGCACGCCAAAGGTAAGTGCGCCCTTGGGGTCCATCTTTGCGAGGGCTTCGGGCGTCGGGCTGCCGCCGAACTGGCGGTAGTAGATTTCCTGGAAGGGATTGATCGCTGGCCCCATCGCTTTTTCGTTCACCATTAGTGGTAGGCACTCGGACCACCACTGGTCAAACGCGGCGCTGAGCTCCTTCGCCACTTTGGGGTGCTGCGCGATGACGTTGTTCTTTTGGGCGTAGTCGACGCTGAGGTCGAAGAGCTGCCAATTCGGGGTGCGGCCGCCGTTCTCGCTGACCATCGCCCAACGCGTGTTGCGCACGGCGGCCACTTTGAACTTGGCCTCATTGGGATCGCTGAGTTTCGGCCAGCGGCCTTGGTGCGTGAATTGGTAGCGGTCGGGCAATTTTGCGGCGGGATTCTGGAGCACGGGCACGAGGCTGCGGCCTTCGATTTGGGCCTGCGCGACGGCGGCGGGAACCTTGGCGCCGGCGATGGCGGCGATCGTGGGGAAAAAATCGATGTGGGCGGCGAGCACGCCGCAATCGGCGGGTGAGAGCGTGCCGGGCCAGCGCCAGAACGAACTCGCGCGCGTGCCGCCGAGCCAGGCGGTGCCCTTTTGCCCGCGCATATCGGCGTTGAATACCTTCACGCCGGCGGTGCCGCCGTTGTCGTTCATGAAGATGACGAGGGTGTTTTGGGCGATGCCCCACTCGTCGAGTTTGGCGAGGAGCCGGCCGATGTTTTGGTCGATATTATGGATCATGCCGAAGAAGTTTTCGGTGGCGGGCTCGAGGCCCTTGCCTGCGTAGAGCGCGCGGTCCTCAGGACGGGCGATGTAGGGGCCGTGGGGGGTGTTGGACGGGATGTAGGCGAAGAAAGGTTTTTTCGCGCGGCGCTGGGCGTCGATCCACTGCGTGGCCTGGGCGTAGAAGAGATCGGTGCAGTAGCCCGATGTTTTCTCGAACTTTCCGTTGTGGAGCAGGGTGGGATTAAAATACGTGTTGCCGGGAGCATCGCCGCAGGAGCCGGGATAAATCTGACCGATGCCGCCGCCGCCGTGGATGTAGACCTCGTCGAAGCCGCGGCTTTCGGGTCGATACTCCGCTTCGTCGCCGAGGTGCCACTTGCCGAAAATCCCCGTGGTGTAACCGGCCGACTGCAGCACCTGCGGCAGCGTGGTGGCGGCGAGGGTCATACGCTCGCGTTCGAGAATCGTGTGGGTGATGCCGTTCTTGAATTCGTGGCGACCGGTGAAGAGAGCGCTGCGCGTCGGCGAGCACGTGGGGCTGACATGGAAATCGGTGAAACGCACGCCCTCGGCGCGGAGCCGGTCGAGGTTAGGAGTTTTCAGGATGGGATTTCCGTGGGCGGAGATGTCGCCGTAGCCCTGATCGTCGGTGAGAATGAAAAGGATGTTCGGCTGGGCCCCGGCGATGGGTTTGGCGGGAGCGGCGGCTGTGGCCGAGACGGAGAGAAGGAGAGACAGAGCGACGGAGAGAACGGAGCGGAGGGGATTCATAGGAGGAGAAGATTTGTGGTCCGGAGGCGGGGAGGATGCGGCTCAGAACGTGCCTTTGAGGCCGAAGGTCCACAGTGACCCGAAGTCGAGGCGCGAGCGGAATTGCGCGTGCGCGGGTGTGTTCGGTCCGGAGATTTCGGTGTCCTCGGTGGCGTCGCCGATGTTGCGTAGATTGGTGAAGAGCGCGATCCGCCGCGTGATCGAGTATTCGGCGGAGACGTCGATGTAGAGGCGCTTGGAGCCCCAATTGTAGGTGCCCGGTTCGATGCTCGGACCGGTGGCGACGATGCCTCGGCGCTGGCGGCCGCGATAGTTCCAGTTGATGCGGAGATTGTAGTTCGGTCGCGTGAGGCTCACGCCCCAGCTGCCGCTGCGCGGAATGTAGCCAGCGAAATTGGCGGTTGCGGTGTCATCGCCGGTGACGCGTTGCGCACTGGCATTGGCGAAGACCTGCACGCCGCGCGCCCACGACGGCAGACCGGTGAGCGCCTGCTTGTAGCTGAAGTCGATGCCGGTGAGGCGGACTTTACCGGGGAGATTATACTGGGTCGTGACGTCGAATTTTTTGTAGAGCGCGGGATCGAGGCCGTAGAGATTGAGGAACTCGGGGGTCGCGTCGAAGACAGTGCCGCCGAAGAAATTTGTGATGTCGCGGCGAAAACCGCCGACGGAAATCTGGCCGACGCCCGCGAAATAATATTCGAAGCGCGCGTTGGTGGTCTCCGCGCTCCACGCCTTGATGCCAGCGTTGTTGACGACGATGCGGTTGGCGGGATTGGACGCATCGCTGTCGGGATCGGGGAGGGTGAGGCCGCCGGCGTATTGGTTCAGGTTGGGCCGGCCGACGGAGGAATAACGCGCGGCGCGGACGATGAGATTTTCCCGGAGGTTGAAGGAGGCGTTGAGGCTGGGGAAGAGGCGGAGGTATTCCTTTTCGACTTGGGTGCCTCGTTGCAGAAACGTGAGCTGGGAGACGGCGAGGGCGTTCGTCGTGGGGAATAGGAGGAGCGGCGTGCCGTTGGCGGCTCGGAGCACCCGTCCGCTGGCGTCGCGCTGATAGTTGCGCGTGGCGTCGGTGAGCGGACCGTCGGCCTCGATGTTGGTCTGCTCGGCGCGGAGGCCACCGACGAGTTTGAGGCGGCGCTCGAACAACGCGACATCACCGCGCAGGAACGCGGACGATACGGCTTCCTCGGTGTGCTTGGAGTTGGTGACGGCGGCGCGGTAGCGGGCGTTTTCGTCGAAAGTGAGATGGGTGGGGTTGGCGCGATAGTAGTCGAGCAGCCGGCTGGTGCCGACCCATTGGATGCTCGGGAAACCGTAGGGATGGGCGCGCTCGGACAATTCGGGCGCCCAGAACGGCGCCGCCGCGTCATCGCTGCCGATGGGAGTCGTGCTGGCGCGGCCGTCTCGGCCGACGAAACTGTAGGTGCGGTTGTCGTCCGCGCGGAGATCACGCACGCCTTCGCGGCGGTCGAGCCCGGCCTTGAGGGTGACGGGCACGCGCCACAGGAAGTCGCGCTGCACGTTGGCGAAGAGGGTGCGTTGCTGGTCGTTATTTTCGGGCTGGCCGCTGCCGGCGCCGGTCACCGCGTAGTGGTTGAGGCTGTACGGATCGAGCGGGGTGCCGGTCGCACCATCGGTCACGGTGATGCGATTAGGCCGCAGGTAGAAAATATCGTCGAAGGCCACGGTCACGCCCGTGCGCCGCGCGCTGGTGTTGGCAAAGTAGCCACGCTCGAGATCGCCGCCGTTGTAGCGGGCGCGAGAATAGCCGGCGCCGGCCTCGGCTTTCCACACCGGTCCGTCGTGCCGCCAGCGGAGCGTGGGCAGGTAGGTTTGGTTTTTGCGGTAGCCGCCGGCGTTGCCACTGACGAGGTCGCCCAAGGCCGTGGTGCCGCGGGTCGAGAAGGGCGTGAAGTTCCCGGGCAGCACGCCGCCGACATTGAAGGTGAGGGTCTGGCTCAGATAATCCTCCTCGAAGCGTGACGCTTGGACCGAGAGCGAAAGCGTGTCGTAGCGAGCGAATTTGAAATCGAGCGTGGCGGCGAGGGAGTGGCGGGTGGTTTCCTTGAGGCCACCGCGCACAGCGAAGGTGGATAGGTAGGGTTGATCGGGTGTGGTGTGAGGAAAGGTGGTGCCATTGGTGACCGTCCCGGCTCCGCGCCACGTGTTGGTGACCTGATCTTGGCCCGCGAACTGGCTCGTGCGGCCACCTGAAAGCGTGAAGCCGAAGCGCTTGTTTATCGGCACCACCCACGAGAAGTCGAAGCCTGGGGGCGCCTTGGTCCGGCGATCCTCGCGCGGACCGGGGGTGGCGTGGAGCTCCTTGCGATGGTCGCGCATCATCACGTAGACGCTGCCATTGAAGACCGGCCGCGAGCGCTCGAAGGCGCTGCGCGGAATCATGTTTACCGAGCCGGCGAGGGCTGCGCCGGAGGTGTCGGGGGTCGGCGAGAAGGAAACCTCAACGCGCGAGATGCCGTTGATGGAAACCATGTCGACGGCGGAGGCGCGGGAAATGCCGCTGATCGCGGTGGCGAGGCTGAAGCCGTCGAGCGTGACGGGGACGTTGTCGGCGGGCGCGCCGTTGATGGAGATCTCGCGGGCGTTGCCGCCGGCGTAGTCCATCGTGACGCCGGGCAAGAATTTCAAAAATTCGCCCACGTGCCCTTCGGCGACGGTGCCGAACTCATCGGTGGCCACGACGGTCTTTAGGTTGGAGGCGAAACGCTGTTCGTTAATCGCGATGGCGGAGGCCTCCATTTCCTTGGAGGTGGATACAACGAATGTGGCGAGCTTCACGCGGTCCGCTGTTGGGTTGCTCTGCCCGGCGGCCGTGAGCGTGACGTCGTGGAGGGCGGATTGCCCGGCGGCGACGGCGACGGAAGTGGTGACGGGCGTCATGCCGGTGTAGAAGAGTTTCACCCGCGCCGTGCCGACGGGGACGCTCTCGATGCGGTAGGCGCCCGCGGCATCGGTGAAGGTTTCGAGCGAGGTGCCTTCGACGGTGACGCGGACGCGTTTCAGGAAATTATCCGTGCCAGCGGCCAAGACCCGACCGGAGATCGAGCCGGTGGCGTTGGCGGAGGTCTGCGCCGAGCCGACGGAGACGGTCGCGGCGACGGCGGAGAGTGAGAGAAGGAGGGAAAGAGAGAGGCAGCGAAGAGGGCGCGGTAGGGGCATGGGGGAGGGTGGGAAGGTTGAGGCCGGGGCGAGGACGCCTGAGAGCATCAGTTTGGCGCGCTTTTCTTCGCCGCAGGGGCGGGGGGCTGACGCGGCGGGGTCAGGCCGTCTTGGGGTTGGTTCCAGAGGCGCCACGGGTCGTCGAGGCGGCGCATCTCGGCCAGAAGTAAGGCCTCCATTTCGGCGAGCTTGGCGGCGTGGCGGGGATCGGCGGCGAGGTTGCGCTGGTGCGCGGCGGGTTTGACGCCGGTGAGCGCGACGACCGCGGGGTCGTGGTGCTGCTCGAGAAATTCGTGCGGGTTCTCCCGGAGGTTGAAAAGCTGGGTCTCCCGCACACTGCCGCCGAGCACGTCGAATTTGACCAGCTTCCAGTCGCCGTGCTTGACGCTGCGCAGGCCGGGCTTGGTACCGCCGTTGTAGACGCCGTAGAGCGTGTCTCGCAGGATGGGTAGCTTGCCTTCGAGCACGGGGCGGAGGCTGAGGCCTTCGTTGCTCGCGGGGGCAGCGATGCCAGCGAAATCGCAGAGGGTGGCGAGCACATCGCCTAAGTAGGCGTTACCCTCGGCGCGCGTGCCGGGTGTGATACCGGGGCCCTTCGCGATAAAAGGAACGCGCCAGGTGTGCTGGTAGAGATTTTGTTTCCCCTGCAGCCCATGCCGTCCGATGGCCATGCCGTGATCGGCCGTGTAGACGATGTAGGTATGGTCGAGCTCGCCCATGGCTTCGAGTTTGGCGAGGACGCGCCCGATCTCGACGTCGATGGCTTCGGAGCAGGCGAACTGCCGGCCGATTTCGTTGCGGATCGTGCGCTCGTCGCGCCGCTCCCAGACGCCGCTCACCGCGACCTCATCGCGCAGGTCGGGATGGCCGTGCGCAAAGGGATGGGTGGGCAGGTAGTTCTCGGGCAACGCCGGTTGCCTGGGGTGGGCGGGCGGGGGCGTGGTGCGATCGGTGTGATTGGTCGCGCCGTATTTCGCGAGCAGCTCGGGCTTACCGTCGCGGGTGTCGTGCGGATGGGAGAAACCGAAATGGATCAGAAACGGCCTGCGGTTCGCCGCGGGCGTGCGGTCGCGCTGCGCGAGATACGCGAGCACCTGTTCGCCGTGCCAGGCGCTGCCGGTCTCGTCGGTGCCGCCGCGTTTGTTGGCATCCTTGCGCACGGTGAAGAGCTTGTTCGCGGCCTCGTAGCTGTTGCCCATTTTGCAGGTGCGCATGGTGTCGTAGCCGGCGCGATTGAAGACGGCGGGGATCGTCTGCTGCGCAATATCGGGCGGACAGGTCGCGGACCCGGGACCGATCGGCAGGTGCCAGACGGAGCGCCCGCTCATGATCATGTGCCGGGATGGCGTGCAGACTGCGCCGTTGAACGAGCCCATGTGATACGCGCCATCGAGCACCATGCCCTGCGCGGCGAGGCGATCGAGGTGGGGCGAGTGCAGGGCGGACTTCGGATTGTAAACCTTCAGATCGAACGGCGACTGATCGTCGACGAGGATGAAGAGGATGTTGGGCCGGCGTGGCTCCGCCGCAGCGGCGGAGAGGGAGAGAAGGAGGGAAAGAGAGAGGGAGAGAAGGGAGCGGATGGGGAACATAGAAAACGGCGGTAACGGTGGATCAGTGCCAGTCGATCCGGGCTTGCTTGGTCGTGAGGTCGACGGTGACGGAGGCGTGGGCGAATTCGCGAGTGGCGGTGAGGCCGACCCATTTTGCGTCGGCTTTGGGTGGGCCGAGGGGGCGGTCGAACTCGGCATAGGCGTCGAGCATCCCGTGGGTATCGGTATAGCCCCACGAGTAGCAAAAATGCGAGCCGGGTTGGGCGGCGACGAGGAAGCAGGCGAGCGGAAACGTGAGGCGCTCGCGGGCGAGTTGGAGGAGCTCAGCGTAGGGGCGCTGCATCATCTCTTTATCGAGCCAATTGAAACCGGGCCAACCCTTGATCACGACGAACTTTCCTTTGGCGGCAGCGAGCGCGATGGAGTCGAGATCGGCTTTGATGTCGGTGGGTGTGTCAGTTTTGAACGCGCCGAAGTGTTCGATCATCACGCCGTCGATGCCCTCCCAATCGAGGATCTCGCGAAAATCCGTCGTGCGCAGGCCGTTGACGAGGACGATGCGGTCGGGGCCGAGTTTGCGTTTGGTGAGGGCCAGCATCTCGCGCAGCCCGGCCACGATGGCGCGGGCTTTGGCGTCGCCGACCTGTTTGGCGAGGCCGGGGGAGAGTGCCTGCGGCAGCGCATCGACGAAGACGCCGCCGAGGGGGGCGGTCCGGTTTGCGTGGGCGACGACTTCTGACCACCACTCGCGGAATTCGGCGTTCGACGGATCGGGGCGCGGCGTGCCGGACGGGTGCGTCACGATCTCGCCGCTCGCGGTGCGGAGCGTCCACTCGGGGCGGTAGGTTTTGAAGGCGTCGTAGCCGGGCCAGTTGATGAAGGCGTTGAGGTAGAAGAGAACTTTGGCGTCCGGGTTGCGCTGCGTGATCCGCCGTGCGGAGTCCGCGATGCCGGCCTCGGTGCTGCCGTGGGGGGTGACGCCGTGGCTTTTTTCGAGGGCGATCAACGCGCTGCGACGTGCGATGAAATCGATTTCGGCGTCGGTGAGATCGGCGGTGCGCTTGCCGAAGTGGAGGTTGAGCGGCACGCGGTCCCAGTTGAAGCCGGGTAAAGTGGCTGTCACGCGAGGCGGCGCGGCGGGATTAATGGTTTGGAGTTCTGAGCTGAGCGTGAGTCCGTCGGCATCAAGGTTGAAATAGTAGGCGGTGGTGCCGGCCGGGATGGATGCGGAGGCGGTGGTGCGGCCGGACGCGGTTGCGAGTTGAGCCGGGAGTTTCTCCCAGTCGGCGTCACGTTTGAAAACGAGGGTCGCCCCGCTTACTTGGCGGGTAGTTTCGAATGCGACGCGGGCGGTAGCGTAATGGCTTTCCTGCGATACCTCGCGCGCCCAAGGGAGGCCGGTTTCGACGACAGCTTGCGCGAACGCGTAGCTGTCGGGTGGATTCCAGCCGGCTGCATGGCCGTGCCTCAGGTCGAACGGAACTGAAACCAGGCGCGGGCCGGGGGCGGCGCGGTAGCTGGCCTGTTGCGCGTCGAGGGGAAAATGGGCGTCGCGCGGGCCGGTGAGCCAAAGCAGCGGCATCGTGGCGCGCGGCAGGCGGAGCAAGGGTTCCCACACCTCGCGATAGAGCGCGAGATCGCCGAGGGCGCGGCCGTATTGGTTGGGAATGCGATCGAGCGCGCCACAGCCATAAATTGGGATCCCGAAGGCGAAGCGCGGGTCGATGCCGACCACCGTCGAGGTAATAATGCCGCCCCACGAGATGCCGCAGACACCGACGCGCGCGGCGTCCACTTCGGGCAAGGAGCGGAGCAAGGAATTGGCGAGCACGACGTCGGCGACGGCGTGATACATCCACTGATCGGTGAGCGGCTCGGCGGAGTCGCCGTAGATGCCGGTGCGCGCGGGTCCGGCGGTGGCGTGGCGTTTCCACTGGGCGCCCGGCAGCGCGCCGGGGATGCGTTCATCGGTCTGGCCTTCGACGGCGATGGCGATCGCGGCGAAGCCCCGATCGTTCCACTTCTGCACCCATTCCTTGAATGCCGTGCCGCCGCCGCCGTGCACGAGCACGACACCGGGAACTTTGCCCGGGCGCGCGGTGGGAAGACCGAGCCAAGCGAAAACGCGCGTGGGTTTTCCCCGATACGGCAGGCTCTCGAAGAAGAGAGGTTTGATTGCTCCGGTGGTGGCGAAACCCTCGGCCGGGTGGACGGCGGGCGGCGAGGTCAGAGCGCCGAGGCTGGCGATTTGTGCGCGCAGCGGTGCGAAGTCGGTGCTCGGTCCGGCCGCGTAGCTTGCGGTGGTGGCGAGCGCGGCCAGAAGAACGCGGTAGGATTTCATTCGACGGGGCTCAGGCGGATTGCTTGGAGGCTGGCTTTGTCGGCCGGGCCGTCGACGAGAGAAACGGCGATGGTGTGGCGGCCGGTGGTCTTGAAGGTGAGCAAGCCGAAGGTGTGTGAGTGATAAATGGGCGACGAGTTCTGCTGGTTTTGGAGCGTCACGCCCTCGTCGGTTTCGATGCGCCAGACCAGCTTGCCCTCGCCCTTGTAGGTGAGGTCGAGGCGATAGTCGCCGGCCTCGGCGACATCGACGGTCCAGATCGCTCGGCCACTGGATTTCCAGTCGCTGACTTGGTTGGCGGCTTTCCACTCGCCGAATTTCTCCATCCAGCGAATTTCTTTTTTCGTGGCGTCGGTCACCGCGGCAAATTCGAGCAAGAGCGGGGTAGGGACATTCGGATGCACGCCGATCGTTTGGTCGACCTTGGGCACGCCGTGCAACTTGACCGCGATCACGGATGCGGGGCGATCGGGTGGGGCGGGTGGGAGCTGAAGTTCAGTCCACGCGCCGTTTTTCTGCCAGGTGACGGGAAGCAGTTTTCCGCCGGAGACAAGGCCGGCGGCGGCGATGGCGGTTTGCAGGCCGGGGAGCATGAGGCGGCCGTTTTTCGGCCAATCGAAGACGACGAGGTTGAGCGTGTGGCCGCTCGTGGTGACATCGCCCCACGGTTGCGCGTGGTCCCACGGCGAGGCGCCGGCGGAGTAAACCACCTGGGGGTAGCGTTGGAGCCACTCGCCGGCTTGCAGGAGATATTTGGTCGCTTGCGCGGGGATGCGGCCGGAACCATCGGGGCCGACGTTAAGCAAGTAGGTGCCGCCGCGACCGACTGTGGAGACGAGACGGTGGAGGATCTCTTTCTGGTCCTTCCAATTTTGATCATACCACGCATAGGCCCAGGAATCGTTGGTCGTGTCGCAGGTTTCCCAAAGGCCATCCAATCGGCGGGGAGGGACTTCCATGTCGCCCTTGCTCAGGTAGTCACCGAGGCCGTAACCGACGCGACTGCAGAGCAACGCGCCGGGCTGCGTCTCGCGCACGAGCGCAGCGAGTTTTTCCGCGTGCTCCTTGGGCAGATTGTCGGGGGTGTCGAACCACACGTAGTTCAACGGGCCATAGTTCGTGCAGATTTCCTTCACCTGCGGGTAACATTTTTCGCGGAAGTATTGGTCGAACGAAGCGGCCGAGCCGTCGGCGTTTTGTGGCGGCCCGTTGTTCCCGCCGGGGGCGGTCCAGTCTTGGTTGTGCGAGTAGTAGAAACCGAAACCGAGGCCGGCCTCGCGGGTCGCGTCGGCGAGTTCCTTCATCGGATCGCGGGCAAACGGGGAGGCATCGACGATGTTGAAGGGATGGGCGGATTTGAACATCGCGAAGCCGTCGTGGTGCTTCGAGGTGATGATGATCCACTTCATGCCGGCGGCTTTGGCGACGCGGACGATCTCGCGGGCGTCGAAGGCGGTCGGGTTGAAGTTCTTCGCCTCCGCCATGTAGTCGGGCTCGGAGATTTTCATCTGCCGTTTGATCCACTCGCCGATGCCGTAAAAGTTCTGACCCTTCCACTGGCCGCCGAGGTGGGAGTAGATGCCCCAGTGGATAAACATGCCGTAGTTGCCGTCGCGGAAGAGGGCGGCTCGGTCAGAAGATCCTAGGCCCGGTATGACCGTCGTGGCGCCCCACATTTGGTCCATCGACAACTCGGCGGTGGGCGCGGTGGATTTCGCGGGAGCCGTGGCGGCGTGGGCGGGAGTCGTCGTGAGCGCGGTGAGAGCGAGCAGGAGGCCGGTGAGGCGGGAGGATGAACGATTCATGATCGAGGGGTGCGGGCGGGTCCGGGGGCTATCGTCCGGCCGGGGTGATAAATTCTTCGCGGCTCAGTTTCCCGTCGCCGTTTTGGTCGAAATTCTTGAAACGCGATTCGACGTTAGCCGCGCCCTTTTGGCCGGCGACGTATTCGTCGGCCGTAAGGAGGCCGTCGCGATTGGTGTCCATGCGCGTGAAGGCGGCAGCGCGGTCGGGCGTGGCTTTTTTGGCGGGCGCGTTGGGTGCAGCGGGGGCGGGGAAAGGCGCGGGTACGGCGGCGCGATCCGCCACGCTGATGCACGAAGGATCGACGGTGGTGGGGAGAGTGGCTTTCCACGCGAGCGCGAGCTGGGTGAGGCGGGCGACGATCTCCGGGTGGTCTTTTGCAACGTCGATGGCTTCGGCGCGGTCGGTGGTGAGGCGGTGCAAGGCGACGCGCTGGGCGTCGGCGGTGAGGAGGAGTTTCCAATCGCCGTCGCGGACGGCGAGGCGGGGCCACCAGTGGGGATCGGCGGCTTTGCCGGTCCAGTCCCAAAAGATGGGTTTCGTGCGTTTGACGAGCTGGCCCTTGAGTGCGGCGAGCAAATCTTCGCCGTCGCCGCGGTAGTCGGAGGGCAACGTGATGCCGGCCGCGGCGGAGAGCGTGGGCAGGAGATCGACCGCGGTGAAGGCGGTCGTGTCGTTGATCGCGCCGGCGGGCGTGCGGCCGGGCCAGCGCACGAGGAAGGGCACGCGCACGCCGCCTTCGAAGAGGCTGCGTTTCTCGCCGCGCAGGCCGCCGCTCGAACCGACGCTGTAGTAGCCGCCATAGCCGGCGGCCTTCGCGTCGTTGTCGCGGGACTCGCGTTGCGCGGCCGGTGCGGTGGTCTCGGGGCCGTTGTCGCTCGAGAAGATCACGATCGTATTTTGGGCAATTCCGGCGGAATCGAGGGCTTCGAGCACGCGACCGACGGCATTGTCACCATCGGTGATGACGGCGGCGTAGACGCGCTTTTGTTCGTCGAGGTGCGACCATTTTTCGAGCGACGCCTTGGTGGGCACGTGGGGCAGGTGGCTCTCGTGGAGCCAGACGTTGAGGTAGAACGGGCGGTCTTGGTTGGCGGCGATAAACTTCGCGGCGTTTTCGGGGGTGGCGTGCAGATCGGCGGAGGCGGTTTCGGCGCCGCCGTTGAAGATGGCGAATTCATCGAAGCCGTAGGCGGTGGGTTCCGGGGCGCCGTGGGTGTTGCGATTGGTGAGATGCCACTTGCCGAAATGCGCGGTGCGGTAGCCGGCTTGCTGGAAAAAACGCGCGACGCTGGGCGCGCGGACGTCGAGCCAGTCGGGCATGTTGCGGGCCAAATTTTGCGCGGGCGCCGCGAAGTGCTGAGAAATGCCGAAGCGGGACGGAAATATCCCGGTTATCGCGGCCGTGCGGCTCGGCGAGCACACGGGATTGAGGACATTGAACTGATGAAAGTCCGTGCCCTCGCGGGCGAGCCGGTCGAGGTGTGGGGTCTTCAGATACGGATGGCCGTGGGAGGCGAGATCGCCCCAGCCCCAGTCGTCGGCGAAGATGAAGACAATGTTGGGGCGAGGGGCGGGGGTAGCGGCGGTGAGCGACGATGGCCGTGGAGCGAACAGCAGGCCGGCGATAAGCAGAAGAAAAAATCTCATGGCGATTAGGTGGGAACGAACTCGCCAGGGCGGTTCTGATTAAAATTCGAACGTGTTCGAAAGCACGAATTCACGAGGCGGGGGAATCTGGGCGCGCGCGGGCGAACCATCGGGTTGGACTTGGACGATAATGGGGTCGGTGTCAGCGAGGACGTTGCGGACATTCAATTGGATTCGCCACGTGATCTTATTGCGGAAGAGTTTTTGTCTATAGCCGACCCAGAGATCGATGAATTCCGAGCCCTGGTCGAAGAATGGGCGGGTGACGGCTTTGATTGGAACGGTCGCATTAGTGCCGGTGATGGTTCGGCGGGCGACGGGATATCCGATCGCGGCCTGATCTTGCCAGCGGAAGGCGGTGCCGAGGTTGGCGCCTTTTAACGGGCCTCGGGAAAAGGAGTAATTACCGAGAACGTTCACCCGATATTTGCGGACTTCCGGACTGTCGGAGCCCGACAGCGCCTCCAGGGTGTAGTAGGCTTGGCCAGCGCCGCCCCGCAGGGTATCCCCCGCGCCTGTGCCCGTGGCCAGTGGGGCCGCGAGGGGGGTGGTGAGCGGGTCGTTGACTGCGATGCGGGTGCCGTTCGGAACGACGGAATAGTTGGCGATCGCTTCTTCAAGCAATCGACCTAACCGCGGACCGACGTTGGAACGCACCGAGCTTTGTTGGGCGGCATTAAACGAGAGACGCAGGTCTCGGGTTGGGTTGTAGGTCAGCTCGAATTCATAACCCTCCGCGACGAGATCGACCGTGTCGGTCAGGACCGACGACAACCCGCCGCCGCTTTGAGCGGCCGCCGGAGCGGTCTCGGTTTTCGGGGTCAAAATCATCTCGGCTTTCTCCCGCGCGAAGGCGTTCCAATATTTGTCCCAGGCGTCGTAGACTTTTCGGTAGTCGGCGAGCGACATGTATTGCGCTCCGGGGACGAAGTTGGGGCCGCCGGCCTCGTGGCTGTCGAGGAAGCCGTTTTTGTTGCGATCGGGATCGGTCAAGGCACTGGGATTGCTCGGATCGGCCACGAGGTCGAAGACGCCGTCGCGGTTCGCGTCGTAGTCCTGCATATCAACAAACATGGTGCCGAAGAAGCGGGCGAGAGTGTTGACGTAAACGCCGACGGGCCGGGTCACGCCGGAGAAATTCTCGTTCTCGACGGCACCGCGGTAGCGGTTGAGCCGGGCGACGACTTTGTTGTTCATCAGGCTGATGGTAACGCCGTAGTCGGTCGTCGAGCCCGACGCACTCGGCACGGAATTGCCGTAGAAATCGAAGCCGCCGGGATTGGCGACAAAGTTTGAGGAGGAGCCGTAGTGCAACGAGACGCCCATGCGGTCGCGCAACCAAAGGTCCGGCACCTTGAGGACGATGCCATAGCCGAAATTTTTGTCGCGCTTTACGCGTGGTTTGACGTCGTTCAGGTTGAAGACATCGGGCGTTAAGATCGCGATGGATTCGGAGCCACGCGGCGGCGTTGTGTTGCGATAGAGGCTGACCTCGTCGCTGCGCCAGCCCAGATTGGCAATGAGGTGGTCCTTGAGGAAGTAGCTCTGGGTGTTGAACGCCATCGAGGTGGTTACGGTTTTCGTCAATGTGCCGCCGAAGGCTCGAAAGGCTGGAGTGTATTGACCGATCTGGGTGGTTTCATCGCCGCGCACCGTCGTCGCGGAGGCTTGGGTGGCGGGGTTGCCCACGTTGAGATAAGCGAGGGGGATTTGAAAGCCGTTCGGGAACTCGACTTGAGTGTTCGGCCGGGCGCCGTTGGTGCTGAAGTCGGACAATTTGAAGTTGGGGTTTTCAAAGGCCTGAAGGTAGGGATCGCTGATGTAGAAGATGCCCGACCATTGGCGCTGGAAGATGGTGGCGTCGTTGTTTTGTAAATGAAAACCCGCGTCGTTGCCGAAAACATACGGCTTGGTAATCGCGCGGTTGGTATTGATGTCGTTGCGATCGACGAGGGCGGAGAGATTGTGCCGTCCCAACCACTTGAGCGCGGAGCCGCGAAATTTTTCTCCGAAATCAAACTTGGCGAAAGCCGTCCCGCGCATCGCCGCGCGTTCGTCGTTGTTTACCTGCCGTTCCGACGACGCGGCGTAGTAATAGAGCCGGCCGAAATTGGGATTAGTCGCGCCGAAGAGAGAGTTAGGGCCGATCGGAAAGGTGTAGTTCACGTCGATATCGATGGCCGGAAGGCTCTCGGCAACGAAGCTATCCCGCTGCCAAGTCTCTTTGGCGTAGCCTAGTTCCAAACCAAAATTTCCGCTCTTTGAAACTGCTTCGAGCGAATAAATCTCGCGCCGAAACCGGTTGCGGGCGTGATCGCTGGAACCGGTGAGGAGGTGTCGGCTGTAGTCGAAGACGTCGTAGTCCAGCAGGCCTTGGCGGGTGAAGCCGTCAAAGGCCGGCAGGGGAATTTCGGTGAAATAGAGATTACGCGAGATCACGGCCTGACTCACGCCCGACAGATTCCGATCTGGGTCAAAGGTCGGGCTGCCCAAGGCAACTCTCCCGCCGTTCCACCCCGTATGGACCGCCCGGCCCGGGAGCCCGTCGGCGGTCATAGTTGCGTCGTAGACGGAGGCCCAGCCGTTGCGTTTGAGAAATTTATCGTAGGGGTTCTCGGGGATGATCGTGCCGTTGGCGAAGCGCCCGAGGTAGCCTGCCGCTCCACCGATATTGTTCTGAAAAACCGTTCGGAATGGGTCTTGGACGCGGCGACCGGCGGCGTTGACGACGCCGGGCACGCCTTGGAACGAATTCACCCCGCCCCATTTGTTGCCGTAGGGATCCTGCAGAAAAGTATCGAGAGTGGTCAAAGGCCCAAGTCGATCGACGGGAATCGAGGAGATTTTGCCCGCCTCAAGGTTGGCGTTGAAGGTGATCTGGTGAGCGACGAAAGGCTTGAACTTGATCGCCCCGTAGTGGCGGGACGTATCGGTGCGAGCGGGCTGCTGCCTGAACTCTTTTTTGTCGTCCATCAGGGCGACCCGGAAGCCGAGTTTTTTGGGAACGATTACTTTGTTGAGAGCGAGGGAGCCGCGCTTCGAGATATTGTTTTCAAAGTTCTCGGTTGAGAGGCGGTATTCGATCTTAACGGAGTCCTTGTTCAGCTCGGCCGTGGCTAGGCTGTTATTGACGATGCCACCGGGCGAACCGAGGCCGAAGAGGAAGGAGTTGGCTCCGCGGTTGATGTCGATGCGGCCGGAGTTGTAGCTGTCGAAGGGGATGGCCGACTCGAAGTAGTTGGTCGTGCGGGTGGGTGCAGCCAAGCCGCGCACGCGGTTGGCCGAGGCTGGATCCTGGCGCGCCGCCGATTGGTCGAGCGAGCCGTCGCCGAAGCTGTCGGACGCCGTCGTGAAGGTGCTCATCGAACCGACGGCGTCAGTATTGGTGGTGTAGGCGAGGACGTCGTTGAGATTGGTTGCTCCAAGATCCTCCAACATCAGCTCGGTCACGATCTGCACGGAAGTGGCCACGTCTTTAAGCTCCGAACGGATGCGCCCGCCGGCGAGGGTTTGGGCGGAAAAGTAACCCTGGTCGGCCGCCTCGCTCACCAAGAACGGCGATAGTGCGACGACCTCGGATGGCGAAGCAGGTTTGGCGGGGGTTTCCGGGGTAGGTGGAGGTTGGGTGGGCGCGTTTTGGGCGTGAAGCGATGCCGCAAGCAACGCGGTGCAAAAGAGCGTCGCTAGGCGGTGGGGCGGGTGGCGATGGAGGGACAAGGTTTTTCGGGGTTGTTGGCGGAGGCTAGAAAGCGCTGGGGCGCGGGCTGGGGGAGGCCCCGTTCTTCGAGGGCGTGGGAGGGCGGGTCGGAGACCTGCCCTACTTAGGAATTAGAATTCAAACGTGGACGTCAGGATGAAGTTTCGGGGCCGGCGGAGCTGCCAGTTGGTTCCGACCAGCGCGTTCGTGGTGCCGTAGATCGCGTTGGTGTCGTAGCCGGTCCGTACGAGCTGAGGGGTTTGCCAGTTCGGCAGATTCTGAATGTTGAGCTGCAGCCGCAAGTTGACGTTGCCGAAAATGCGGCGCGTGTGGGCGATCATCGCCCCGACATCCCAGGACTCTTTCCCGTTAAGCGGGCGGGTCACATCAAGGTTGCCGACGGGCGCACCGGCCGCGTTTTTGATTCGCTCGTAGCCGATGTTGCCGGGACTGCGCCAGCGGAAGTTGACGCCGGTGCTCCAGCCTTTGAAGCGTCCCTCAAAAAAAGACCGCGTGATAAGGCCGTTGAACGCGTATTTGCCTGCGCGTGACGTCGTCACGCCGTTGAGGGCCTGGTCATCGAGATAAGACCCCTCTTGAGCGGCGATCTGTTGTTCGAGGAAAAGCGCGTCGGCGGCGGCCAGCGTGACATCGGCCGGGAGGGTCGGATTGAGCGAGAAGATCGAGGAGCGCTGGCCGGCCTCGATCTTGCGGAGCTCCGCCGCGAATTTTTTCCACGTGCCCAGACCCTGATATTTCGAGTCGGTAAAAAGGTAGGCGCCCACGGCTAGCAGGTGATCGCCCAGCACGTTTTGATTCTCGCTGCCAGAAAGGGAAATGCGCCAGTTTCGGGAAGGGTTGAAGACGATATTCATCTCGTAGCCCGTGGCCACATAGCTCCACGTGTCCGAGACGTTACCGGTATCGACGGGATAATCGCCCGCCGCTGCTAGGTCGGTGAAGTAGGGATCGCCGGCGAGTTTGTAGGTCCGCAAGCGCGTAAGGATACTGCGGGTGGGGCCCACGCTGGCGTTGGCGTTGCGCGCCTGATTGGCGGCGGAGGTCTCGAATTTACTCAAGCCCACGGACAATTTGTTCTGCAAGAGGGCCAGCCGGAAGCCGTAATCTACCGTTTTGCCCGCCGAATTCGGAGCGGGCTGGCCCAGGGCGTTGACCCATGAGGCATTGGTGACCGGCAAGAAATTGCTCGAGCGGCTGTAGGTGAGCGATAGCCAGGACAACGCATGATAAACGCCGCCGTAAGTGCGCGTGAGGCCGCTTGAGACGATCGAGGGGTTGGGATTATATTCCACGGCGCTGGAAGGGGAGAAACTCCGCTTCAGCAGGTCGGTGGCCGAGCCGGGGATTTCGGGGTGGACGACATTGCGCACCGTCGGCACGCCGAAACTCTTGGTTTTGTCCTGCCGATAGCCCGCGACCGTGACGAGGCGGTTGTCGAACCAGCGGGCCTGCCAGCCGAGCGAGATCGCATCGTCGAGGAATTTACTTTTGAGCACATTCAGTCTGGTCATGGCGCGGAGATTGATCGGCGCCTGTTCGTTCGCGCTATAGCCCACGAGCTTGCCGTAGCTGTTGAGCAGCGGGATGTTGTTCTTGGCCTGGATCAGGTCGGGGAGGATGGGCATGTTGCCATTCACAAAATACGCCCGAAAGCCGACGGCGTTCGCACCGTTCAAGACATCGCCCGACCAACCGGTCGCAGCCG
>CAMBRG010000002.1 GCA_945869845.1 Opitutus sp. GAS368
CCTTGAACCCCGACAACGCATCGGCCAACGCGGCCGCAAACCCACGCGTTGCGGCGATGGACGCTGAAATTTTGCGGAGTGAGTCCGGTGGCGGTCCGGGTGTTCCACCAAGTGCGGACTTCCGACGCCGGCGCGCCGCGAGGCGTGGCTGGCCGAGTGCGTGGCGTTGGGGCGGGGCGACGCGGCGGGCTAGCCCGGATCAGGCGAAGCGCGGCGCGAGAGCGGTGTGGATCTCGCGGACGAGAGCCTCGGTGGTGGGCCAGTCGATGCAGCCGTCGGTGATGCTGACACCGTAGCGGAGCGTTTCTTTTGGCACGGGGAAGGCCTGGTTGCCGGCGGAAAGATTGCTCTCGATCATGGCGCCCATGATGGAGCGGTTGCCGGCGGCGATCTGGGTGAGGAGGGCGCGCATGACCTCGGGCTGGAGCTCGGGTTTTTTCGCGGAGTTGTCGTGCGAGCAATCAACGAGGATCGATTTCGGCAGGTTGGCTTTGGCCAAAAGCGTCTCGGTTTGCGCGATGTGATCCGGTGAAAAGTTGGGGCCGGCGGCACCGCCGCGAAGGACGACGTGGCAGTTGGGATTTCCGCGCGTGACGACGGCTGAGGCGGCACCGTCGAGATTGATGCCGAGAAACGTTTGGGGTTGGCCGGCGGCCTTGATGGCGTTGACGGCGGCTTGGAGGGAACCATCGGTGCCGTTTTTAAAACCGAGCGGCATCGAGAGGCCCGAGGCCATTTGGCGGTGCGTTTGCGACTCGGTCGTACGCGCACCGATGGCGCCCCAGCACACGAGATCGGCGACGTATTGCGGGGTGATGGGGTCGAGAAACTCGGTGGCCGTGGGCAAACCAAGGTCGAGTACGTCGCCTAGGAACGTGCGGCCGAGCCGGAGGCCGGCGGCGATGTCGTGGGAGCCGTCGAGATGCGGATCCATTACCAGGCCCTTCCAGCCGACCGTGGTGCGGGGTTTCTCGAAATAAACGCGCATCACGACCACCACGCGATCGGAGACCTCCCGGGCAAGCGCGGCGAGGCGTCGGGCGTAGTCGCGGCCGGCGTCCACGTCGTGGATCGAACAAGGGCCGATAAGCAGGAGAAAGCGGCGGTCGTCCGTGAAGATGATCCGCCGGATGTCCTCGCGGCTATGCGCTACAAACGCGGCCTGAGCCGTGGTTTTGGGCAATTCGGCCAGCAGCGCGGTAGGCGAGGGCAAGGTGCGGGTTTCGACGACGTTGAGGTCCGAGGTGCGGTGCATGAGAGGATAGCTTGGTCGGCGGAAGCGAATCGGTGCAAGTCCGGGTTGGGTGACAAAGAAAACCTTGGAATTTGGGCAAAAAAGTGGCCGGCCACATACCCCTATGTGGCCGGCCTTTGCTTTCTTAGTTACCCCAAAACTCCCCGCTAAGCGGGGAGAAGTGTGAAATTGAACAAGAAAAGACCTAACCTTTCGTAATGCTTCGTCAATGCAAAGTTCTAAAATTTCTCCGGAGGAATTGCTAAAGCACTAAAAAACAGCAGGATGAAATGCATGACAAATTTGCGAGCGATGGAGTATTCCAAGTGGAGGCCGGGGACAATGTTGCGAGTCAGCGGGGAAGATGCGGCAACTTTCTTGCAAGGCCAGTTCACCAATGAGCTGCGTGGCTTGGCGGCGGGGACGGGTGTTTACGGCCTGTGGCTCAACCAGAAAGGGAAAGTTTTGGGTGATAGTTTTGTCGTAGGCGGGGCGGTTGAGGGCGAGCGGTGGTTGGTGAGCTATTTTTGTGCGGCGGCAGGTATTAAGCGGCGCTTGGAAGATTACATCATCGCAGATGACGTCGTGCTGGAGGACTTTACCCCCGAATGGATGGGGATTTCGGTGCTGGGCGACGGCGCAGGCGCGTGGCTGACCGCGAGCGCGCACGTGGGGCGGATTTTTCCGGGGCAGCGAGTGCTCGGGGAGAACTGGGAGTGGATATTTCCCGCGAGCACCCAAGCCGAGGTGTGCGCCAAGTTGGCGACCGCGACGGAAATTGGGGCGGACGAGTTGGCGCGGCGACGAATCGGCGCGAGCCTTCCGGCGGTGCCGGTCGATCTCGGGCCGGGTGATTTGCCGGGGGAAGGCGGGCTCGAGGAGGTGGCGATTTCCTACACCAAGGGGTGTTATCTGGGGCAGGAAGTGATGGCGCGGTTGAAATCGATGGGACAGGTGCGGCGGCGGCTGATGCGGGTGCACGGGCCCGGGCCGGTGCCGGTCGTGCCCGCCGCGCTTTGGCAAAATTCGAAGCAGGTCGGGGAGTTGCGATCCGGGGTCGGGGGTGAAACCGGGTTTGTCGGGCTGGCCATGCTGTCACTGGTCAATTGGCAGCGGGAGCTCCCGCTTGCGCTTGAGGCGGCGGGCCCGGCGGTGATCCAAGTGGAGCCATGAACGAGCAGGAGCAACTCGCGCAACTCTGCACCCGATTGGGCGCGCCGCCCGGGCAGGCGTCGGTGATGGCGGCGCAGTTGTTCAAACGGGCCGACCAGCTGGCCCTCGAGCGCGGCCGGCCGCGGGAGGAAATGCTCGAGCATCTTTTGCGCTTGCTGATGAAAGGGAGCGCGGGGGAAGTGCCGGCGGATTTCCCGGCGACGCAGCCGCCGGAAAACCCTTGAGCGGTTTATCCGGCGCGGGTGGGGTGTGATTCCAGCTCGACGCGTGCGCCGGGGAGGGTTGTTTGAATCGACTGCACGCGCATGAAATCACTGATCGCCGAAAAATTTCACCACGTCTATGGCCGGTCGCCCGAAATCGTGGCTTACGCGCCGGGGCGGATCGAGTTCATCGGCAACCACGCCGATTATAACGGCGGCCCGGTGCTCGGGGCGGCGTTAGATCGGGGCGTATGGGTGGCGATCGCCGGGCGGGCCGATGGGCGAAGACAGTTTGCCAGCGACCAACGCGGTGCGCCGGTGGAAGTGCGTGCGGAGGACATGGTCAAACGAGCGGGTGCGACGAGTTGGGTGAATTATCCGCTCGGAGTTTTAGCGGCGATGCCGGAGTTCGGCGCGAAGGCGCCGGCGGGATTTGATTTTTTGGCGATGTCGAATCTGCCGGCGGGCGCGGGTCTCAGCAGCAGCGCGGCGATCGAGTTGGCGTCGGCGCTGGCGTTTTTGGAGATGGCCGGAGAGCGACCGCCGAGGGAGATCGTGGTGAAGATCGGCAAGCACGCGGAGAATAATTTCGTGGGCGTGCCGTGCGGCATTCTTGATCAGGGCGTTTCCGGGTTTGGCCAAAAAAACTGCCTCGTCTGGATCGATTGCCGCGGACCGGTTTTTGAAACGGTGCCGCTGCCGGCGGACGCGCATTTTTGGATTTTCAACACGCACACCAAGCACGCGTTAGTGGACGGGCTTTATGCGGAGCGTCACCGCGAGTGCATGGCGGCGGCGCGGGCGCTCGGCGTCGGCTTGCTCGTGGAGTCGGACGCGGCGGCGGTGGAGCGCGACCAGGCGCGGCTCACGCCCGAGGCGTTCAAGCGCGCGAAGCACATCGTCGACGAGATCGCGCGCGTGGCGGAATCGCGGTCGGCGCTGGCCCGGGGCGACTTGGCGCAGGTGGGACGGTTGCTGACGGCGTCGCACCGGAGCTCGCAGTTTCTTTTTGAGAACAGCACGGCGGAGCTCGATTTTCTGGTCGATGGGCTGACGGCGACGGAGCACGTCTGCGGTGCGCGGCTCACGGGCGGAGGCTTTGGCGGCGCGGTGATGGCAATGACGAGCGGGGCGTTTGGCGAGGCGCAGGCGCACGCGGTCGTGGCGGCGTATCGGTCGAGATTCGGCGCGGCGCCGGATGTGTTGCACGCGCAGACCGGAGACGGCGCGACGTTGCTCTGATATTTTCACGATGAAAAATGCCCCGATGACCGCAGCGGAAATGAACCGGGCTCGCCGGCTGTTGTGCGCGTTGCAGGATTCGATTCGGGATACGCTGGTGGCGGCGCAGGCCCGACAAGCGGCGACCTTTGCCAAGGTGGCGGCGGTCACGGCGGCGGACACGATCTATCACGTCGATCGTTTGAGCGAGGCGGCGATTATGGCGTGGTTCGAGGCGCACTGGCCGCGGGCGTGGCCGGTGGAATTGGTGATGGAAGGACTCGAGGACGGCGAGCCGGCGACATTCCCTCACGGTACGCCGGTGGCGCAGACCCGGTTCAAGTGCATCCTCGATCCGATCGATGGCACGCGGAGCTACATGTATGACAAACGCTCGGCATGGAGTCTTGCCGGGCTGGCGGTGCAACGCGGCGCCAAGAATACGCTCGGCGACATTGTGGTGGCGGCGATGACGGAGCTGCCGACGAGCAAGCAATGGCGGGCCGATCAGTTGAGTGCCGTGCGTGGCGGCGGCGTGATCGCGGAGGCCGTGGATGTGCGCGGCGGCGGCGAGCGGAAAAAAATCAGCGTGCGACCCTCGCCGGCGGATAATTTCGAGCACGGGTTTGCCTCGCTGGCGCGTTTTTTTCCTGAGGGAAAAGGTCTGCTCGGCGCCGTCGAAGAGCAGTTGTGGCAGGAGCTCGGCGTGCACGGGAAAAACGGCGGCCAGTTGGTTTTTGACGACCAATACATTTCCACGGGCGGGCAGCTACACGAACTCATCGTCGGGCACGATCGAATGCTCGGTGATTTGCGGCCGCTGGCGTATGCGAAGCTGGGATTTTCGGCGGCGACGCTGTGTTGTCATCCCTACGATATCTGCACGGCGTTGATCGCGCGTGAGGCCGGTTGTGTGATCGAGGCGCCTGCGGGGGGAGCCCTGAATTATCCGCTGGATACGACGACGCCGGTGGCGTGGATGGGGTATGCCAACGCGAGACTCGCGCGCTTGGTGCGGCCGGCGCTGCGCCGGGTGATGGCGGCGAATTTCTAGGGCGAAAGCGCGGCGCGGTAGGCCGAGGGGGTTTGACCGGTGCGTTGGGTGAACTGGCGGGAGAAGAAAAACACGTCGCGGAAACCGAGGGTTTCGGCGATCTGGCTGATGGTGAGCCCCGTCTCGGCCAAGAGTTGGCGAGCGCGGGCGAGGCGGGCGGCGATGATGAGCTCCTGCGGCCGTTGGCCGGTGATTTTTTCGAAGGTGCGCGAAAAGTGATCCACGCTGTAGCCGGCGGTTTTGGCGAGGGCCGCGACGGTCCGCGCGGTGCCGGGTTTTTCGCGGATTTCGGCGACGAGACGTTGGATGATTTCGCGGTGGTGTTGGTCGAGGCCGGGTGTGGGACGGTCGGCTTTGCGGGCGGCGGTTTCGCGAACCAGTTCGCCGAGGAGAGCGCCAAAAAGGGCGTCGGCGGAGGCGTGGGCGGCCGGGGTGGACTTGGCGCGCAACGTCAGGATGCGGCGCATCATCGCTTCGACGAAATCGGGGTGCGCCGTGCGGAGAACTTCGGCGGGCGGGGTGAAGCGGCGGGGGGGCTCGGCCAGAGTGAAATGAAAGAAGTTCACGACCAACGGGGCGGCAGGGTCGTGGGTGGCCTCGTAGCGCCGGCCGGGACGCATCCACAGACCTACGCCGGGGGCAAGGGCGACTTCATCGTCGGTCGTGAGCATCCGGCCGCGACCGGCGCTCACGAACCAAAGATCGTAGTCGCGCAGGCGCGGCGCCCAATCCGGGCCGAGGTGCCAGTCGGGCTCGCAGCGAACCCGGTTGCAATGGGCGGAGAGCATAACGCGGTAGGCGGGTGGGGGAGCGGCCATGGTATAAAAGCGGATAACTACAAAAAGATGGCGGACGGCTTCATGGCGAATGTGATTTAAAGCCGGTAGATTAAGCCCGGATTAGTTTATCTTCAACCCCCGCACTTTAGCACCATGTCCACTGCCGCTCCCGCCCTGCCCGCCGCCGAATTTGACCACGGTGCCGAATTACACGTGCCCGAGCTCTACCAGCCCGAGGCCGGTGCCGCCCACTCGGTTGCCACGCTGGACGACATCGGCCCGAGCGAGATCGCGTTCTACCGGGAGCACGGCTACATCGCGGTGCGGGAAGCCTTCACGCCCGCCGAGGTGGCGTCGGCGATCGCCGGCGTGGTGGATCTGATCATGGGCAAAGTGCCCGCGTTTACGGGCATCACTTTTGAGGCGGGCGCCAAGGCGATCTTGCCCACGCTCAGTCCCGAGCAGCGGCAGGACGCGGTGCGCAAGGTATGGTTCTTCGTGAACCACGAGGCCCGGCTCAAGGCGATCTCGCACCATGCGAAAGTCCTCACGGTCGTGCGGAAACTGATGGGTGATCGTGAGCCCGAGATGTTCCAGGACATGTGCCTCGTGAAGCCACCGCGGCTCGGCCGGGAGAAACCGTGGCATCAAGATCATGCCTATTTCGATTATCCGCTGGGCACGCCGGTGGTCGGCACGTGGATCGCACTCGACGCCGCGACGATCGAGAACGGTTGCATGCAATTATTGCCCGGGCGCCACCGCGAAGGGCCGATCGTGCATTTCCAGCGGAGGGATTGGCAGATCTGCGACAACGTCATCCTCGGCACGCGGTCGGTCGCTGCGCCGTTGCCGCCCGGGGGAATGCTGTTGTTCGACGGACTGCTCCCGCACGGCACGCCGCATAATGCATCGGCCAATCGCCGCCGCGCGCTGCAATTCCACTACGCCCCCGCCGGTATTACCAAAACCACGGCCGAGGAGCGGATGAAGCATTTTGGCAGCGAAGGAAAAAACGTGAGCTGTTAGGCGGTTTAAGGATCGTTCGATCCGCACGATGCCTCCGCCTTGGTGCGGAATGAGCGGACGAAGCGCCGTTAGTCGCAGGGATCAGCTGGCTGTGATCCGGCTCTGCGGTTCTTGGCGCACGTCCGCCAGCAAAAAGTCCCAATGGCTAGTCGTCGTTGGCTTAAAACTCAGGAGCACCGTCGGATTCGCGATCGGGCTCACTCCTTCACAGATAAATGCCCAGGCAAAGCGGCCGAGGTAGAAAACTTGGGTGGTCTGTTTTGATGCCGGGCGGTATGGGCCGGCGCCGAGCGCGGCTTGATCGAATTCGCAGAGCCTTCGTTCATCGGCGGCATCGTAGGCGCGGTTCAATTTTGTTTGCCTGCGAGTGATCGCGCGGGAAAGCGGGAGCGATCCCGTCGCGAGCAAGGTGGAAATGATTCCAGAGCGATCGGACGGCATGAAAGTTTTTGAGCGCGCCGTCGCGGTGAGTTGGCCCCGTCTCATGCGGCGATCAATCGGCCGAATCCCCTGAACTTGATTTTCCTGTTTTTTGAATGGACCCGGGCGACTACGCTTTGACCTCGTGACCCGAAAACGTCGGCGATGGCGGGGCCGGCCTCAGTCTTTGCTGGTCCGGCCTCGGGCTTTGCGGGCGAGGCGGTCGAACTGCCAAAACAGGATCGGCCGCAGCAGGCTGCTGAGCCAATAAAGCGCCGTCACCGGCGCGCCGGGGGTGATGGCGAAACGGCCCCGGGCGAGCCCGGCCAGCGTGGCCTGCGCGACCGCCTCGGCGGTCCAGAGTCCGCCGCCGGCGGTGATCGCCTTGGTCTCAATCGGCTTGGTGCGTTTTTCCCCGGCGAGCTGCGGCGTATCGGTATCGGGCGGGTAGACGATCGTGATCTGCACGCCGGTGCCGCTGAGTTCGGCGCGCAGGGATTCAGCCAGCCCGCTTAGCGCGAACTTCGACGGCGCATACGCGGTGTAACCGAAGAATCCGTGCAGACCCGCGCCCGATGAGACGAGCACCACCGCGCCGCGCCCGCGTTGGCGCATCGCGGGCACGACGGCCTTCAACGCGTAAAGCGTGCCGAAATAATTTACCGCCATCGCGCGCTGAAACGTTGCGGTGGGCAGGTCGGCAAAGTAGCCCGGCTCGGCCACCCCCGCCGAAGTCATGAGCACGTCGACCGGGCCGTGGGTCTGTTCCGCCGCGCGGATCGCCTCGGTCACGTGAGCTTCGACGGCGACGTCGGCCACGGCCGTAAAGGTCACGCCGCCGACGGCTTCGCGGGCGAGCGCTAGTTTCGCCGGATCGCGGGCGATGAGGCTCACGCGGGCACCGGCGGCGGCGGCCTGTCGAGCGAGCTCCAGGCCGATACCGCTCGAGCCGCCCGTGATGAGCACATGTTGATCCCGCAGAGTCATGGTGGTGATCGAAAGGAAAAGTGGGCTCAGGGCGAGGCTCTAGGCGGGGACGGCAAATCATCGTCTGGCCCGCGGCGATGAGGCCAGGCCGATTCGCCGCATGGGTAAATCGTGAGTCAACGCTTGCGCTTGGTTTTAGTCGCACCTTCTTTTTTGCGGTTCCGTATTCCCGTTTCCCCCCGCCCCATGAAAACCCCCGCCGCTACGCCGTCCTTGCCCCGCGCTCCGTTTGTTACCACCCGCCTGCCGCTTTCGCGTCGCCGGTTTCTGCGGGGCACGGGAATCGCGCTTTCGCTGCCGTTTTTGGAGTCGATGCTTTCTGGCGTCGCCCGCGCCGCGAAGGCCGATGGTCCGCTGGCTCCCGGGGCCAAGCCCCGCCGGATGCTCGCCGTGTGCAACAATCTCGGGCTCCTCGGCGATCAGTTTTTCCCCACGGGCACGGGCCGCGACTACGTGGCCTCGCCCTACTTGAAGCCCCTGCAGCCCCACCGCGAGGACTTCAGCGTCTTCAGTGGTGTTTCTCACCCCAACGTCGATGGCGGCCACCCGGCCGACGTCTGTTTTCTCACCGCGGCGCCGCATCCCGGCAGCAGCTCGTTTCGCAATACCGTTTCGTTGGACCAGCACATGGCCGAGCGGATCGGTACGCTCACGCGTTTCCCGTCGCTCACCCTCGGCGTCAACACCCGCACGCGCAGTCTCTCCTGGACCGGCACCGGCGTCGCGATCCCGCCTGAGGACAAGGCCGCCGAGGTTTTCAAGCAGCTCTTTCTCCAAGGTTCGCCCGAGCAAATCAAAGCCCAGCTCCGCCAGCTCGACAACGGTCGCAGCATTCTGGACACCGTGGCCGGCCAAGCTCGTGAACTCCAACGCGGCGTGACGGCGCGCGATCGCGACCGACTCGACCAATACTTCACGAGTGTGCGCGATCTGGAGAACCGGCTGCAGGCTTCGCGCGGTTGGGAAACCAAGCCCAAGCCCGTCGTCGACGCGCCCATGCCCGTCGATCCCACCAATCCCTCGGCCTACATGGCGAAGGTCAAAATCATGTATGACCTCGCCCGGCTCTCCTTCGAGACCGACTCCACCCGCGCGATTACCTTGATGCTCGACGGGGTGAGCACCCCGGCGCTCGAGATTCCCGACACGACGATCTCCGACGGCTACCACAACCTTTCCCACCACGGAAAATCCGAAAAGAAACGCTCCGAGCTCATCACGATCGACGAGTGGCACATGAAACTGTTGGCCAACTTGATCTCCGATTTGAAGTCCGTGCGCGAAGCCGAGGACACGCTGCTCGACCGCACGATGGTGCTTTACGGTTCCAACTTCGGCGACGCCAACGCCCACACCTGTTTTAATATGCCCACGCTGCTGGCCGGCGGCGGATTCAAACACGGGCAACATCACGCGTTCAGCACCTCGAACAATTATCCGCTGCCCAATCTCTACGTTTCCATGCTCCAACGCATGGGCATCGAGAGCGACAAGTTCGCCTCTTCCACCGGTACGATGCGGGGACTCGAGTTGGTATGAGCGCCTTTCCGGTCGGGGCGTCGCTGGCCGACGCCCGTTCCGCCCGGGCAAACCGGGCGCCGACAAGCAGCGCCCCTACACTGGGCCTCGTCTCCGTCCTTATTTTCCTCTCCGCCGCGGCCTCCGCCGCCCTGCCGCCCGCGTTGCGCGACTACACCGACAAATACTGCTCGGCTTGTCACAACGACGAGGACAAGACCGCCCGCCTCGACCTCACCTCGCTCACGCTTGATCTCACGGCGCAGTCCGACTTTGCGACTTGGATTAAAGTCCACGACCGCCTCGGCGCCGGCGAGATGCCGCCGAAGGAAAAAGCCCGCCCCGATCCGGCCGAGACCGCGGCCTTCCTCGCCGCGCTGCGTGAGGTCCTCATCACGCACGACCGCGCCCTCGTCGCCCGCGAGGGTCGCGCCACGCAGCGCCGGCTCAACGGCTACGAATACGAAAACGCCCTGCGCGATCTGCTCGGCGCGCCGTGGCTCCAGATTCGCGGCCAGTTCCCCGACGACGGCGAGTCCAACCGCTACAATAAAATCGGTGATGCGCTCGACGTCTCCCACGTCCACCTCGCGCGTTACTTGGCGGCCGCCGATTACGCGATCCGCCAGGCGCTCACCGTGCAGCTCGAGCGCCCGCCCACGACGACCGTGCGGCATTACGCGCGCGACCAGCGCACCCTCACCAGCAAGTTTACCCCGAACCCCTTCAACTCGTCGCCCGATCGCATGACCTATCCGCTGCTCGGTCGAGAGCCGCAGCGCGCCGTCCGGATGCTCGACGCTCCACTCACGGTCGGCGCCGCCGATTCCGTCACCCGCGACCTTGAGGCGGTCGGCTGGGTGGCGAGCAACTACGTCACCGGCTTCACGTATCGTTGGGATGGTTTCCGCGCACCCGTCGCCGGCCGCTACCGGATTCGTTTCAACGGCTACACCATGTGGGCTGCGCCCGGCGGCGTGACCAAGAGTTTCGCCCACAGCGACGACAAAGTCGGCAAGCCCCGACCACCCAATCCCAATACGCCTGACTACGACCGGATTTCGCCCGGTCGCACGATCGAGCCCATCACCGTTTATACGCGCAACGGCCTGCTCAACCGCCGGGTCGGCGAGTTTGATCTCACCCCCGAGCCCACGACCCACGAAGTCGGCGAGGTCTGGCTGCTGGCCAACGAGACCCTCGTCCCCGACGCGTCGCGTTTCTATCGGTCGCGGCCGAATGATTTTCGAAATCCACTCATGACGCCCGACGGTGTGCCCAGCGTCGCTTTCCGTTGGATGGAGGTCGAGGGGCCGCTCTACGATCAGGCCACCGCTGCCGGTTATCGGCTGCTCTTCGGCGATCTGCCCCTGGTGACGGTGAAGCCCAGCGCGCCGGGAATAGCGATTCCCGTGATCGCGCTCGGCGAACGGCGCGACGGCGGCCGGCAGGCGGGCCAGCGGGTCATTCCCGTTGAAGAATCCCGGGTCGACATCGTGTCCGCTGCGCCCCGCCCCGATGCTGAGCGCCTGTTACGCGCGTTCTTGGCCCGCGCCTATCGGCGCCCCGTGGCCGAGGCCGATGCGCAGCGTTTCCTCTCATTGTTCGACGAGCGTATGGCTGCCGGTCTGAGTTTCGGCGAGGCGATGGTCGCCACCTACACCGCTGTGCTCGCGTCGTCCGGCTTCATTTTCCTCGACGAGCAACCCGGCCGGCTCGACGACACGGCGGTGGCCACCCGCCTCGCGCTCTTCCTGTGGAATTCTCCGCCCGACGACGCCCTGCGCGGCCGGGCCGCCCGCGGCGAGCTCAGCCAACCGGCCGTGCTCCGCGCCGAGACCGAACGTCTGCTCAGCGACCCGAAATCGCGCCGCTTCCGGGAGGCGTTTCTCGATTACTGGGTCGACCTGCGGAAGATCGAGGACTCCACGCCTTCGACCACGCTCTATAATGATTACTACCTCGACGATGCCTTGGTCGAGGCGGCGGTCGCGGAGACCCAGCTGACGTTCGAGGAGATGATTCGCGCCAATCTTCCCGCGCGCACGATTGCCGCCGCCGACTTCACTTATCTCAACGAACGCCTCGCCGCCCACTACGGCATCACCGGCGTAAAAGGGGCCGCGATGCGCCGGGTCACGCTGCCGCCCGACAGCCCGCGTGGCGGCTTCATGACGCAGGCCAGCGTTTTGAAAATCACGGCCAACGGCACGACGACATCGCCGGTGCTGCGCGGCAAATGGATCGTTGAACGCATTCTCGGCATCGACATCCCGCCGCCGCCGCCCGTCGCCGCCGTCGAGCCCGATATCCGCGGCGCCGTGACCATCCGCCAGCAACTCGAAAAGCACCGCGACAACGTCAGCTGCGCGTCATGTCACCGCAAGATGGACCCGCCCGGCTTCGCGCTCGAGAATTTCGATGTCATGGGTGCTTGGCGGGACCGCTACCGCGCGATCGATGAAACGAAAAAAGCGGAAGTGGGCCGCGGTAAAAACGGCCATCCCTTTGGCTATCACTATGGGCTTCCGGTCGATGCTGCCGGCGAACTCCCCGATGGCCGGCCATTTGTCGACGTGCGCGATTTCAAGAATCTCCTGCGCACGGAAGACGAAGCGCTCGCCCGCAATCTCGCACGCCAGTTTGTCGTCTATGCGACCGGTGCGCCCGTGCACTTCAGCGACCGCGAGCACGTTGAGGCGATTATTACCGCCGCCCAACCCCAAGCCTATGGCGTGCGTTCGTTGATCCACGCCCTCGTGCAGAGCGATTTGTTTTTGAAGAAATGATCGGAATTTTCCCAAAAGAAAATCGGCCCCATGTTTTTTCATCCCAGTGAGCAGGTTCGGATTGAACTGCGATGAAGAGCGCATTGGTGCTCCGGTGCGGTTGGAAATCTGACCGCGTCACCCCCACTTTTACCCCATTTGCCCCAGCGCGCGCTTCAGTGTGCGGCTGCTGTTTTACCCTATGAATACCCGTCCCTCCGCTGTTACCCCATCGTGTCGTCGTTCCCCAATTCCCGCGGTCTTGGCGATCGTAGCCATGCTCTGCGTCTCGGTCGTTCGAGCCCAAACCGCGCCGGCGCCCAAGCCTGAGACCAGCGGCGAAGCCATCACGCTGACGCCGTTTAATGTGAGCGCGGAAAAAGACGTGGGTTTCGTCGCCGCGAGCTCGCTGGCCGGCGGCCGCATCGCCACCGCACTGAAAGATACGCCCGTCGCTTACTCGGTCGTTACCGCGGAATTCCTCGAAGCCTTTAATCTTACCGACGTGGCCGAGGCCACCCAGTGGTCCGTCAACAGCACCGTCGTCGATGCCGACGGCACCAACCGCGCCTTCGGCACCTCCGTCGGCAACGGCGGCCTGCGTACGCGCGGCGTTTCGACCGGTCTGCCGACGCGTAATTTTTTCCCCTACATCACCACGGCCGACAGCTACAACCTCGACCGCGTGGATTACGGCCGCGGGCCGAACGCCGTCCTCTACGGCGCCGGCGGCGTCGGCGGCACCGTCAACTCCGTGACCAAGCAGGCCGACACCACCAAGAGTTTTCAGAGCGCGCGCGTGCAACTCGGCAGCTTTGAACGCTACCGCTTCACGGCCGATGTAAACCGGGCGCTCAACTCCCAGTTCGCGGTCCGCGCCAACGTCGTGTGGGACCAAGCCAACACGTGGCGCGACAACGAGTGGAAAGACCGGTACGGCGCGCACCTCGCCGCCACGTTCAAGGCCACGTCGCGGCTGTCGTTTCGCGCCGAGGCCGAATACGGCAAGAGCCGCGAGCTGCGCGGGACGACCTCGCTCCGCGACCGCATCTCCGCCTGGGATGGCCGCACGACCTTCGCTTCGGTGCCGACGACGTTGCCCACCAACGCCGAGATCGCGGCCGCCGGCATCGTGCGCTCCGGGCCGCGTTGGGTGCGAAACGACGCCTTCGGCGGCAATGTCGTTAACTTCGAAAACCGCTACGTCACGAAGGGCGCCGCCCAAAGCACCACCCTGTCGCTCACCAATCAGATCAACGGTGTTCCGATCCGTACGCCCAGCTTCTCGATCAACAATCAGGCGATGATCGATGACAACTTTGGCGTCCCCGCCGACCGTTACGCCCGCGCGCTTGCCGGCTCACCGTTCTTTCGTGTGCCGACTCGCGAGTCCACGACGGTCTGGACCAACAAACTTCCGACGTTCACCGAGGTCGGCCAAGACCTCGCGCTCACCGCTAACTACAAACTCGGCGACAGTCTTTTTCTCGAACTCGCCGGCGACATCAACCAAGGCGACGCCAACGGCCAGGCCGGCCTCGCCCGCCGCGGCGGGCAGGACATCTACATCGATATCGACTCGACGCTCCCCGGCACCGGCGCGGCCAATCCCTACTTTAAACACGCCTACATGGAGTTCATGGAGTATCAGAACCTCCGCACCAACGACCTGAAGAATGTCCGCGCTCAGGCCGTCTACATCAAAGACACGCGCTTCGGTAAATTTCAGTTCAGCAGCATGGCCGGTCTCACCGAGCAGAAAACCAAGTCTCGCGCCCTCACGCTACTGCTCCCGCTGAAGAGCCGCACGCCCGACGCCCGCAGCTGGGTCGATAATCTCGAATACAGTGAATACGGTCTCTACTCCCGTTTCTATCTCGACCAGCCCAACCGCGACTACACGCCCGCCACCGCGCCCGTGAAACTCGTCAATCCCGTCACCGGTGCCACCGAGACCGTCACGCCGACGTGGATGTTCGATACCCGTCGTGAGGACAACAACCGCAACAGTCTCCGGAAATACAAATTCATCCAAGCCGCCGGCAATCTCGACCTCTTCAAAAACCGCCTCGTCCTCATCGGCGCCTTCCGACGCGATTTCGCCGAGATCGGCGACAAGCGCGTCGTCTCACCCGGCGACAACGCACCCGGTTGGGACGGCACCACGCTCGTCTTCCGCAAGGACTCGCCCAAGGATTACTTCGACCTCAAATACACGCCGAAAAACGCCGCCGGCGTGCCCACCGGCCCCGCGCAGATCGCCGACGTCCGGCCCCGCGCAAACGTCAACGGCGCGAACATCCCGCAGCCCCAATACGCCGGCGACCGTTTCCGCGACGACTACGATTCGCCGTCGCTCTCGCCGATTATCAACACCTTCACGCTCGGCGGCACCGTGAACATCACTCGCTGGCTCGGCGTCTACTCCAACGTCGCCGAGACGTTCAGCCTCACTTCGCCCCAGCAGAGGGTTGATGGGACGCTCGTGCCGCCCACCAGCTCGCGCGGCAAAGACTACGGCGTCCGCGTCACCCTGCCCAACGGCCGGATGTCACTCAGCATCGGCGCCTTCGATTCCTATCAAGCCGGCACCTCGGTTCTTTCTCCCTCAGGGTTCAACGGCGCTTACAACGCGATCTCCGACGCCCCAGTGGTCGGCGACCTCAGTTCCGTCGGTCGCAATGCCCGCAATGTCGCCCGCTTCCCGCAGAACGTTTATTCCACCGTGACCTCGGAAACCAAGGGCTACGAGCTGGAGCTCACCGCCAACTTTACCCGCGCTTGGCGCACCGTGCTCAACGTCGGCAACACCAAGGCCAAGGTGCGCGACCAATACCCTGACATCATCGCCTATTTCAAATCACAGGACGCCATCTCCCGCCAGATCCTCGCGGACGCCGGCATCCTGATCGATGCGAACAACGACGCCTCCATCAACCCAGCGCTCAATAATCCCGCCGCGATCAACCAGTCGCGCGTCCAAGCGGCCGTGAACGGCTGGAACAGCCTCACTGACACGGTCATTCCCAATACCACCGCCCAAGTGCCCCAGGAGACCAACGGTAGCAGTCGCTGGGTCGGCAATCTCGCCACCGATTACCGTTTTCAAAACGGCCCGCTCAAGGGCGTCCGCGTGGGCGCGGGCGTCAACTATCGCGGCGGTCAGGTCGTTGGCTACAAGGGCAGCGATACCATCGTGGACCCGGCGAACCCGGCCGTCGCCATCGACGATCCCACCGTGGGGCCCGGCGACTCGGTTTACGCTCCTTCCCATTACCGCGGCGTCGCGAGTCTCTCCTACACCTTCAAACTGAAGCAGGGCCGCAGTCTTCAGGTCGATCTCAACGTCGATAACCTCTTCGACCGCCGCGAGCCGATCTACGGTAGCAACGGCGGCGTCATCGGCACCAACGCCACTAACCTGCGGCCCCGCACCGATATTTCTTCGCCCGCACGCGTGACCGTCCCCGGCAACTTCAGCTACCTCGTCCCGCGCAGCTATACGCTGTCGGCGAAGCTGACGTTCTGATTTCCCGCCATGGGTCGCGGGTGGGCTCGCCTCGGCGCCCACCTGCGCTTCATTTTGCCTCATGACCGTTTCGCCCGTTCCTGAATCGCTGTCCGAACCCCGTCTCCGCTTCAGTCGCCGGCTGCTGGCCATTTGCTTGGTCGTCATCTTCGTCGGGAGCTGGCTCGCCTCGCAGGTGCAAACGTCGTCCGGTCGCGTGCGCGTGACCGAGATTCGGCTGCCGATGCAGAACGGCCAGTGGATCGTCGCCGACCTGTTCCGCCCGCTCTCCGCCACCGCCGAAACGCCCGCGCCGCTGGTCATCGTGGTGCCGGGGTTTCAGCGTTCGAAAGAAACCCAAGCCAATATCTCCCTCGAACTCGCCCGCCGCGGCATCGTCGTGATCGCCATCGATCCTTACTCCCAAGGCTCGTCGAGCTCGTCCACCAACCAACGCTCCGCCACCAACGAGGGCTATGGCATGTTCGCCGTCGTCAATTACGCCGCCGACACCGACAACCTGAACTACATCGACAAGACCCGCATCGGCGTCACGGGCCACTCGGCCGGCGGCAACGCCGCGATTCAGGCCGCCTCTTATTTTGGAGCCCAGTCACTCAAAACCAAGACGCCGAGCAAGGTTCACTCAGTCTTCGTTTCGGGCTACGTGCTCACGTTTACGGAAAGAATTCTTCGCCCCGTCCGCTCGAATGTCGGCGCGAGCTACGCCTTCCACGACGAAGGCGCGTATCGCAACGAACTCAAAAACGGCGACATGCGTCGCGCCCCCGAAGCCCTCCGCGTGGTGAACTCCGGCCTGCCCGCCGACGCAAAAATCGACGAGATTGAAATGGGCCGTTTCTACGGGGACCCGACCGCCCGCACGCTCCGGGTGATTCACAACGAAGTGCTTTTGCACGCGTTCCAGCCTTACAGCCCTGAAGCGACCACCGCGCAGATCGCTTATTTTCAAAAAACATTCGGCCTCGAAAAGACCCTGCCGCCCGCCGACCAAGTTTGGTACTGGAAAGAGGTGCTCGGCCTCGCCGCGCTCATCGCCGCCTTTGTCTCGCTCGTCCCGCTCGCGCACCTGCTCCTCGCCCATATTTCTTTTTTCCAAGGCCTCGTGCAGCCGGTGACCCCGGCGCCCGCCGCTCCCACCGGCCGCGGTCGGATCATCTTTTGGACGTTCTTCCTCGGTGGTGCGCTCATCGCGTGCCTCACTTACATTCCATTCTGCGAACTCTCCCAGCGGCTCTTTACCGAAGCCTCTGGCCGCGAGCAGACGTGGTTTTTTCCGCAACGCATGAACAATGCCGTTGTCCTCTGGGCGTTTTGCAACGGCCTCATCGGTTTCACGCTGTTCTATCTCGGCTACCGCCTGCACGGCCGGGCCAACGGCGCCAAGCCCTCTGGGTGGGGCGTCGCGATCGGCCCGCGCGAACTTCTCCGCACGGCCGTGCTCGCGCTGGTGTTGTGGGCCGCGTTCTTCCTCACGCTCTTCGTCGTCTACGCCATTTTCCACGTGGACTACCGGTTTCTCTTCCTCGGCGTGCGGGTGTTCCAGCCCGCGCTGCTCCTGCTCGTGCCGATGTATGCGCCGTTCTTCTTTGTCTTCTTCCTTTCCAATTCGCTCCGCGTAAACGCCGGGATGCGCTTCGCCGGTCAACCCGAGTGGCGCAGTCTGCTGCTCGGCGGCCTCGGCAATTCCCTCGGCCTCGTCTTCATCCTCGCCGCCCAATACATCACCTTTGCGCTGACCGGCACCGTGCGTTGGACCGACAGTTGGCTCTACGTGAACCTCCTCTTCGCGATCGTGCCGATGATGTTCATTTTGCCGTATTTTAACCGCATCTTCTACCGCATGACCGGCCGCATCTACCTCGGCCCGATGACAACGTGCCTCGTTTTCATCATGATCCTTTTGTCCAACACCGTCTGCTATCTGCCGCTTTAACTTCATCGTCCCGCTCATGAATTCGACGTCCACCCGCCGTTCTTTTCTTAAAGCCGCCGCCCTCCTCCCGTTTGCGGTGGCCGGCTCGTCTGCAACCGCCCGCGCCGCCTATACCGCGATCCCGCGCCACAGCGGCGCGCACTTGCGCCCGTCGCTTAACGTCTACTCCTTCCTCGAACTCCTCAACGCCAACGCCAAAGACAAGTCCAAGGGCCTTGACCTGTTCGGCGCCTGCGACTTTTGCGCCAAAGTCGGCTTCGACGCGATCGATGTCACCGGCTACTTTTTCCCCGGCTATCCCCAAGCTCCGGCCGACGACTACCTGATCCGTCTCAAGCGCCACGCCTTCAATCTCGGTCTCGCCATCAGCGGCACCGGCGTCCGCAACGACTTCACCGCCGCCGCTCCCGCCACCCGGGCCGAGGGCGTGCAGCGCATCAAGACGTGGATCGAGGTCGCCGCCAAACTCGGCGCCCCCACCGTGCGCGCCTTTGCCGACTCGCAGCAGCCGTTCAAAACGTGGCAGCAGGCTTCCAATAATGCTTCGCGTGACTCGGTGGAGGCCTACCTCGCCGAGTCCCTTCGAGAATGTGCCGAGCACGGGAAAAAATTCGGCGTCATTGTCGCGGTTCAAAATCACGGCGACTTTATCAGCACCGGCGCCGAGCACCTCAGCCTGCTCCGGCGCGTCGATCACGAGTGGTGCGCCGCGATGGTGGACACCGGCAAATATCTGACCCCCGATCCTTACGCCGACATCGCGCTCATGGCGCCCTACGCCGTCAATTGGCAGATCAAGGAGACGATGCGCAGCGCGGTCGATTCGCCAAAGGTCGACCTAGCAAAAATCGTCAAGATCCTCCGCGCCTCCGGCTACCGCGGCTACGTTCCGATCGAAACCCTCTCCATGCGCCGTCCCGACTACGACTCCTACGTAGAAATCACCAAGATGCTCCGCGACCTCCAAGCCGCCATCCGTGCGACCGAGTGAAATCGTTCGGCTGATTCTGCTCTCGCCGCCGCCGAACTCGCCTCGTCGTCCCCGGTGGACAGGGCGCCCGGGACGGCCTCGTGACCTCGCCCGCTTCCGGAGCAGACTGGGAATTCACGCGACGCTGCGGTCACTTCGCCAGCCACGGCAACGCGTCGAGATCGACGTTGCCGCCCGTAAGGATGATACCCACGCGCTTACCGGAGACGTTGATTTTCTGCTCCATGATCGCGGCGTAGGGCACCGCGCAGCTCGGCTCGATGATGATCTTGAGCACCTCCCAGATGCGGCGCATCGCGGCCACGATGCTTTCCTCGGAAACGGTCACGACCCCGTCGACGTGTTGTTGGATCAGCGGGAAATTGCGTTCACCGAGCGAGGTGCGCAGGCCGTCGGCGACGGTTGAGGCTCTTTCCAGCGGAATAATGTGGCCGGCGGTAAAGGATCGCGCCGCATCGTCGGCTCCCGCGGGTTCGGCGGCGATCACGCGAATGCCGGGGCGGGCGCCCTTGGCGGCGACCGCGGTGCCGCAAAGCAGCCCGCCGCCGCCGACGGGCACGATGATAAGGTCGAGCTCCGGCGCCTGCTCGAGGAGCTCGAGCGTCGCGGTGCCTTGGCCGGCCATGACGGCGTAGTCGTCGAAAGGATGAACCAGCTGGGCCCCCGTTTCGGCGATGATCCGGGCGCACTCCGCCTCGCGGGCGACGAGGGTCGGTTCGCAGAAGACGATGATCCCGCCGTTGCGGCGCACGGATTCAATTTTCGTTTTAGGCGCGTTGGACGGCATCACGATGTGGGCCGGGATGCCGCGGAGGCGGGCCGCGCGGGCGAGCGCCGCCGCGTGATTGCCGGAGGAGTGTGTAGCCACGCCGCGGGCGGCTTCGGCGTCGGTGAGCGAGAACACCGCGTTGGCGGCGCCGCGGGCTTTAAACGCGCCGATTTTTTGAAAGTTCTCGCACTTAAAAAAAAGCTGACTGCCGCACAGCGCATCGAGCGTGGCGCTGGTGAGCACCGGGGTGCGGTGGATTTTATCCACGATTCGCGCGTGCGCCGCGCGAATATCAGTGAGGGTGAGCGTGGTGTTCATCGTGGACCCAGTGAATCGGTAAACTCGCACGCTCGGAACCGAAATGTCGGCCCTCTGCTTTCAATGGGTCGGGTTTTGATTTTCAATGGGTCGGAGCCTTTTCTCCTGAGAAAACAGCTTTCAGGTTCGGTAAATCGGGTGAGAGATTTGTCGCAAATTGTGGGAGCGAGCTTGCTCGCGACGTGGGGCCCGGAGTCGCGAGCAAGCTCGCTCCCACAGCATACCTTGGAATCGTAGTTCGCCACCGTTACGCGCCGAGCAGCTCCTCCGCGATCGCGGCGTGGAGGGCGACGGCGTTAGGCAAGGCCGCTTCGTCGAGGTCGAAGCGCGGATGGTGATGCCCGGCGGGCAAGGGGGTGCCGACGAGCAGATAGGTGGCTTGGCCGCCGCGCGCCTGCACCGCGTCCATCATGAGCGTGGCGTCTTCGCTGCCGCCGAGCGGAGAAAACTCCACGATGCGCGTTGCGCCGATTTTCTCCGCGGCGCGGCGCACGACGGCGCGGGCGGCGGGATCGCAGGGCGCGTTGCCGGCCTCGCCCATATTTTCAACGGTGATTTCGACGCCATGCATCGTGGCGGCGGCGCGGAGCACCCGTTCGGCTTCGACGGCCATCCACGCGCAGATCGGCGTGGTCTCGCCGCGCACCTCAAGTTTCAGGAGGGCGTGATCGGCGATGATGTTGCGGCCGCCACCGCCTTCGAGGCGACCGACGTTGATGCGCGAAGCCCCGGCGCCGTGGCGGGCGATGGCGTGTAATTGCACGGTGGCCGTGGCGGCGGCGAGCAGGGCGTTGCGGCCGACGTGCGGATCAACCCCGGCGTGGGCGGCGACGCCGCGAAAGGTCGCATCGAGTTTCGTCGTCGCGAGAATGTGGTCGGTGCCGCAGGCGACGGCGCCGGTTTCGTTGAGCGAGATGCCGAGGTGGGTGGCGAAGTAGTGGTCGACATCGGCCAAGACGCCGGCCGCGACCATAGACTTGGCCCCGCGGGCGCCTTCCTCGGCCGGTTGGAAGATAAGTTTGATTTTACCGCGCCAGTTTTTGGCGAGAGCGGGCAGCACGCTCGCGACGCCGAGGCCGATCGCGGTGTGTCCGTCGTGACCACAAGCGTGCATCCGGCCGGAGCGGTTTGAGGCAAACCGGTCGCGCACGGGCGCGTGGCTGGCCTCGGTGTTTTCGAGGACCGGTAGCGCGTCGAGGTCGACGCGAAACGCCACCGTTGGCCCGGGGCGTCCGGTATCAAACACGCCCACGACGCCGGTAAGTCCATCGCCCATTCGGGCGACCCACGTGGGATCGGCGCCATCGCGCAGCGCCTCGGCGCGGGCGGCGGCAATCTCGGCGGCGGGCGGAACCTCCATGCGGGCTTCGGCGCGCATGACCTCGGCACCGACGGCGACCTGCCAGCCGATTTTTTCCAAAGCGGCGGCGACGATGGCGGCCGTGCGGAACTCGCAGAAGCCGAGTTCGGGGTGGCGGTGAAAATCACGCCGCCAACGGGTCAGCTCGGCGGCAAGGGTGGGGGTGACGGGAGACGACGTAGACATCAGCAACCCTTACCGCCGGGAGTGCGTGCGAAGCAAGACGCCCGGTGGGTTGACGGAGCGGAGGACCGTTGCAGATTGGCGCGATGAGATTCCCCGCTCTTTTGGTCTCGCTCGGCCTCGGGTGCGCGTTCGCTTTGCCCCTCGCTGCGCAGCCCGATCGCGTCAACGGCCGGGCGTTTGCCACCCGTTCCGAAATCATCGCGCAACACGGGATGGCGGCGACGAGTCATCCGCTCGCGACCCAGGTGGCGCTCGACATCCTCAAGGCCGGCGGCTCGGCGGTGGATGCGGCGATCGCCGCCAACGCCGCGCTCGGCTTGATGGAGCCCACGGGTAATGGGATAGGGGGCGATCTTTTTGCCCTCGTCTGGAGCGCTGCGGACAAAAAACTAACCGGACTCAACGCCTCGGGGCGTTCGCCGCTCGGACTCTCCCGGGAGCAGCTCATGGCCGATCTGAAGAAACTCGGCCGAGAGACCATCCCCATGCGCGGCCTATTGCCCATCAGTGTGCCCGGTGCGGTGGACGGCTGGTTCGAATTGCACGCGAAGTATGGCCGGCTGCCGATGCAGACGGTGCTCGCCCCCGCGATCCGTTACGCGCGCGAGGGCTTTCCCGTCACGCAGCTCATCGGCTATTACTGGGGCATTAGCGTGCGCAACGCCCGCGCCGATAAATTTCCTGGCGCCTTCCTCGACGTCTTTGCGCCCGGGGACCGGGCGCCGGCCGAAGGCACAATCTTCAGAAATCCCGCTCTGGCCGACACGTTGACGCGGCTCGCCGAGGGCGGGCGCGAGGCGTTTTACCGGGGCGAGATCGCGGACCGCATCGATGCGTTCATGCGGGCCAACGGCGGTTATCTGCGGAAGGCGGATTTCTCCGGACACACCTCGACGTGGGTCGAGCCCGTCTCGGTGAACTACCGCGGTTATGACGTTTATGAGTTGCCGCCGAACAGCCAAGGCATCGCGGCGCTCCAGATGCTCAACCTCCTCGAAGCCTATGATCTAAAGGCGATGGGCTACAACTCGCCCGAGGCGCTGCACCTCATGATTGAGGCCAAGAAACTCGCGTTTGAAGATCGGGCGAAGTTTTACGCTGATCCCGAGTTCTCGAAAATTCCCCTGCGCGGCCTGCTCTCGAAAGCCTACGCGGCCGAGCGGCGTAAGCTGATCGGCGCGCGGGCCGCCCGCAGCTATGACGCCGGGAATCCTGCGTTGCAGGAAGGCGACACGATTTATCTCACGACGGCCGACGCCGCCGGTAACATGGTGTCGCTCATCCAGAGCAACTACCGCGGCATGGGCTCCGGCATCGTGGTGCCCGGTCTCGGCTTCGCGTTTCAGAATCGGGGCGAGATGTTCACGCTGCGCACCGGCCACGCGAATGACTACGCGCCGGGCAAGCGGCCGTTCCAAACGATCATCCCGGCCTTCGTGCTCAAGGACGGCACGCCGTGGCTCAGTTTCGGCCTGATGGGCGGCGCGATGCAGCCGCAAGGCCACGTTCAGATCATCTGCAATCTGATCGATTTCGGGATGAACGTGCAGGAAGCAGGCGACGCGGCGCGTTGGCACCACGACGGCTCGTCGGACTATGATAATCCGCAGATGACCGACGGTGGCTTTGTCGAGTTGGAGAGCGGCGTCCCGTACGAAAGCGTGCGGGGCCTGATGCAGCGCGGTCACTCGGTGCGTAGCGGCAACGGCGGTTTCGGCGGCTATCAGGCGATCCAGCGCGACGCGGTCAACGGCACCTATCGCGGCGCCTCCGAGAGCCGCAAGGACGGGCAAGCGGCGGGCTATTGAGCGGCGCGGTCGGAGCCAGTGAGAAACGGCCGCGCGGGCTCATTGCTCGCTGGCGTCTGCCGCGTGTGGGTGTAAATCGTGGGCCATGAAATTACTCTTTGGCTTGGCGTGGTGGTTCGGTGGGCTTGCGGCAGGGTTGGCGGCGGAACCGGCGGCCAACGCGGTGCTATGGAAAAATCTACAGGGCCTCTGCGGGCAGGCGTTTGAAGGCCGTGTGATCGAAGGCTCGGCGGCGACGGACGCGATGTTCAAAGGCCAGCGGCTCGTGATGCACGTGCGGGGCTGTGGTGAGAACGAGATCCGGATTCCGTTTCACGTCGGCGCCAACCGCTCGCGCACGTGGGTGATCACGCGCACGCCGACGGGTTTGCGCCTGAAGCACGATCACCGCCACGAGGACGGCAGCGCCGACAAGGTCACGCAGTATGGCGGCGACACCGCGACGGCGGGCACGGCCGAACGGCAGGATTTCCGGGCGGATGCGTTCACCAGCGAACTGATTCCGGCGGCGAAGACGAACATCTGGACGCTCGCACTGACCCCGGGAAAGATCTTCGGCTACGGTTTGCGCCGAGAGGCAGAGGGCCGGCGGTTTTTCGTGGAGTTCGACCTGACGAAACCGGTCGAGGCCCCACCTGCGCCGTGGGGCGGTTGAGCGAGGCGCGAGCCCGCGGGCCGCGGACATTCGAAGTGCAGCCAAAGGTTGCCGACCGCGCGGGCCGGGCCGAGGGTCAGCGATCGCCATGACCAGAATTCTCCGAGCGCTTGTTCTGACGTTGTTCTTCGCCGCCGCGGTTTTTGCCGCGCCGACGCTGCATCTCGTCGGTGACTCCACGATGGCGGACAAGCCGAAGGAGCCGACCAATCCGGAGACGGGTTGGGGCCAGGCGTTGCCGACCTTGCTGAAATCGGAAGCGGTGCGGGTCGTGAATCACGCGATGAATGGTCGCAGCACGAAGAGTTTTATTGCTGAAGGGCGTTGGGCGGCCGTGGTGGCGGCGCTGCGGGCGGGGGATTACGTGATCATCCAATTTGCCCACAACGACGAGAAGGCCGATAAACCTGCCGTCCACGCGCCGGCGCGCGGGGCCTATCAAAATAATCTCCGGCGCTTCGTGCGTGAGGCGCGAGAAAGGGGAGCGAATCCGATCCTTGCGACGCCGGTGGTGCGCCGCCGGTGGAGCGCGGCGGGCGAACTCGTGGAAACGCACGGTGACTACCCGGCGGCGTTGCGCGCCGTGGCGACGGAGGAAAAGGTGCCGCTGTTGGAAATGAATTTACTGACGGCGGAGCTGGAGCGCGCCCACGGGGTCGAAGGCTCGAAGCGATTGCACCTGCACTACGCGGCTGGGATCCAACCGCGCTGGGCCGAGGGCGTGAAGGATGACACGCATTTTTCCGAGTATGGCGCGGCCCGCGTGGCCGCGCTGGCGGTGCAGGAATGGCTGAGACTGGGGCTGCCGCTGGCGGAGTGGCTGAAGTAGGCGGAGGTGCCGGCGCATACCGCCGCTCGGGTGCGGGCGGGTTGGGCTTCCGGGACGAAGCGGGCATGTTGCCCGACCCTTTTCATTCCAAAATTGCTTAGGTCAAAGCGTAGCCCTTGCGCCGGGTGGTTTTGAAAATCGATCACGAGTTGCCCGGTCCCGAGATGCTTGAAAACCAAATTTTAACGTGCAATCGCCGCGCTAACGGCGACAACTGGAGGCCCCGCCGTAGAATCGGTTAGCCCGCCTGACGGCGATCTGCCCTCCTTCACTTCATGTTCCCCGCCATGCCTTCTCCTGCCCCCGGTCAAACCCCCACGCGCACCCGCAATAAAGTGATCGGTTTCGCGATCGTGCTCGCGGTCATTCAATACATCGATCGCGTCGCGATTTCGCAGGCCAAGGGCGACATCGCGAGGGACATGAGTTTCACGGATGCGCAAATGGGCGCGATCTTCGCCGCGTTCGGCTTGTCTTACGCGCTGTTTGAAATCCCCACCGGCTGGCTGGGCGACAAGATCGGTGCGCGCAAGGTACTCGTGCGCGTGGTGCTCTGGTGGTCGTTTTTCACCGCCGCGACCGGCTGGGCGTGGAGTTACACCTCCATGTGGATCATGCGTTTTCTCTTCGGAGCGGGCGAAGCGGGTTGTTTCCCCAACCTGACCAAAGCGTTCAGCACGTGGTTGCCGAAAAACGAGCGCACCCGGGCGCAATCGCTCATGTGGATGGGCGCGCGCTGGGGCGGGGCGTTCACGCCGTTGCTGGTCGTGACCGTGATGGCGTTCGTGAGCTGGCGGATGGCGTTCCAGATTTTCGCGGTGCTCGGCGTGGTTTGGGCCATCATCTTTTGGTGCTGGTTTCGCGACAATCCGCGCGACCACAAAGGGGTCAATGCCGCCGAGCTCGAACTGCTGAAGGAGAACGAGCACAATGTTGAGAGCCACGGCAATGTGCCTTGGCGCCAGCTCGTGACGCGCCCGAGCATGTGGTTGCTGTGGGGCCAATATTTTTGCCTGAGCTACGGCTGGTATTTTTTCGTCACGTGGCTGCCGGATTATCTTAACACCAACGGCCGGCCGATCCTGTCCAATCAGTTCCTGAGCTGGCTCGCGGTGCAGATGGAGGGCACCGTCCGCGCCGATTTGATCCAACCCGTCCTCAAGGCGGTGCTGGCCGGGGTGCCGCTCTTTTTCGGCGGCTTCGGCTCGCTGGCCGCCGGGCTGATCAGCAGCCGATTGATTGCGCGCGGGAGCGGGGTTAAAACGGTGCGCCGCTCGTTCGGGGTCATTGGGTTCACCGGTGCCTCGGGTCTGCTCATGCTTTCGTTCTACATCCAAGACCCGCTGCTCGCGATGTTGGCGATGGGGCTGGCCAGTTTTTGCAACGACCTGACGATGCCCGGCAGTTGGTCCGCGTGCATGGACATCGGCGGCAAATACGCCGGCACCGTTTCGGGCAGCATGAATATGATGGGGAATTTCGGCGGCATGGCCGGGCCTTTGGTGGTGGGTTACGTGCTGGCGGCCACGACGCTCAGCACGGCGACCGGGACAACCAAGAACTGGGAATTGGTCTTCGCCATCTCGTCGGTGATCTATTTTCTCGGCGCGCTCTGCTGGCTCGCGATCGACCCCGTCACGCCGTTGGAAGAGGGGTCGAAAAAACCTGATAAGGAGCCCGAAAAGGTGGCTTGAGGTCGGGACGCCTCGGAGCCACCTCGGCGTTTTCGCCGCCCTCTGAACCGAAGCCGGGCGGAGGGCTTTGGGTTGGGGCTACTTCTTTTTTGTCGCGACCTTCGTGGCGAGGGTGGGGCCGTCGACCCAGTGACCGGGGATCATTGTGGTCGAAGCGGGGCTGGGGATGCCGCGTTCGTTGCGTTGGAGTTGGGCGATCAGCAGTTCGATGCCGCGCGCGCCGAGGGCGTGGGGGTGTAGGTCGAGTCCGGCGCAGGGGCGGTCCGTCTGGGTCACGTTGAGGCAAAAGTAGCCGTGGGTGCGCGGCACGCGGGCACCGGCGGCGGTCATCCACGTCATGACTTCCGGGTCGTGGGCGAGGACGACGTCGGGCGTGTATTTGCGGAACCACCGGCTGAAATTGGCGGCGTTGACCTCGGGCACGATGAGCGGGGGCACGGTGCCGATCTCGGGATGGTTGCGTTGGTAGGCGGAGAACGCGCCTTCCCAGCGGTGTTGCAGGCGTTCGTCCTGCTGGCTTTGGACGACAAGGCCGGGCCGGTCGTAGCCCAGCGCTTGCAGACGGCCGAGGGCGGACATCAACGAGCGGTGGTGATCGGAGCACACCGAGTGCAGCGCGGGGTGGTCGATGACGTAGTCGCTGTAGATCCCGGCGTAGTGCGACCAATCGAGCTTTGTAAAATCGGGCGCGGCCCACGAAGGCAAAAGGAGCACGCCTTGGATGCCGCGGGATTGGAGTATCGTATCGAGGCGTGGGAGCGTGACCCCTTTGCGGCCGACGAGAAAGGTCTCGAGTTTGAAACCGAGTTCGCCCGCGCGTTTTTGAGCGCCCTCGGTGAGCGCGGCGTGGAAGCGCGCGCCGGCGGGCGGACGTTCAGCTTCGTCGAGATCGACGGCGGCGATGACCCCGCGAAACATTTGGTTCCGCGAGCGGCGCACCTCGGACATGACGGCGCCGACCAGAGGATTGGGCCGGTAGCCGGCGGCATCGGCGGCGGCGCGGATGCGGGCGGCGGTATCGGGTCGGACACACGCGGAGCCGCGGAGCGCCTCGGAAACCGTGGTGCGGGAAAGTCCGAGGGCAGCGGCGAGGGTACGGACGGTGGGGGCGGCGGGCATGAGGAGGGCAGGGGAACTAAAGCAATCGGACAGACAAATAAATGGACGCCGGTAAAAGTTGAAATGTCATAATTCTTCCCTGGGACGCGTAACGGCGAACCGCTTGGGGCCATCGATTAAGCCGGGCGGGGCAGCGTGGTCATATATTTTTTAGCAGTTGGCGCGTCTACGACAGGGGAGGCGGGGAGCGAACCATTTGCCGGGAAAGAGCATCAGGCGCGGAATTTCAGGCACGCCCGTTTCGTTGGCGTTGAGCTGGGGTTATTCGAGTTGCCTCTCGCGACCACGCCTATGCTCCGACGCGCTTCAATGTCCGTAACCCGCTACAGCAACCAAAAATCTCGGATCGGCACAGCCCAGATCCGTTTATCTTCCATCGGCAGCACGCTTCCGCCCGTGTAGGCCAACATCCCGCCTTGAAAATCCCTTCCGCATTGCTCGGCCAGTCGCCGTAGGCCGTGTCCGTCGGACTCGTTCACCGAGGCCGAAGACTTAACCTCTATGCCCCACGTCTTGCGCCCGAGCGTCAGTACTAAATCGACCTCCACTTGGTCTTTATCGCGGTAGTGCCAGTAACGCAGATCGGGATTCGTCCAACCCGCCTGCGCGATCACCTGTTGCACGACAAAACTCTCCAGCAGATGTCCGAATCGGTCGCGCCTTAGCGCCCAATCCTCAACGCTCAGACTGCTCAATACGGCCGCCAGTCCGCTGTCCACCAGGTGGATTTTCGGTGCTTTCACTAGCCTCGTGGCTTCGTTTCGGTGCCACGCGGGTAGTCGGCGCACTAAAAAAAGTTTTTCAAGAATTCCCAAATATTTCTCTACGGTATCTCGCTGCAAGCTGAGATCTTTACTTATATTAGTCACGTTGAGCAGCTCCCCCGTGCGCAACGTCAGTAACTCAAGTAAGCGCGCTACCGCACCCACATCGTTCACGCGGGCGACGTCCTGCACATCGCGCTCCATCAGCGCACGCACGTAGTTCCGATGCCACAGGCGTGCTCGCTCTGGCGCTCGCCGGAGAGGCTCGGGGTAGCCACCCGCCACGATCCGACCTGGAAGTTCTAGCCCGTCTCCGCCCGTTCCGCGGATCTCGGGCCGCAGGGCTCCGGCGAGAAAAGTTTTTAAGAGGCCGCCCGCGGTTCGCTCCTTTTCGGACTCAGTTAGCGGGTGCAGCCCCACGATTTCCATCCGCCCGGCTAACGAATCGCCGAGTTGCGGCAGCAGCAACAGGTTCGCGGATCCCGTAAGCAGAAAATGCCCCGGCCGCCGTTTCTGGTCTACCACCAGTTTGATCGCGCGCAATATACCTGGCGCCCGCTGGACCTCGTCGATGATGGTTTGGTGGGGCAGCCCCGCCACGAACCCTGTTGGATCGTGCCGCGCCGTCGCTAACACCGCTTCATCGTCTAGGCTGACATAAGTGAACTCCGGCGCGAAGGTCTTCACCAATGTGCTCTTGCCGCATTGGCGCGGTCCCAGCAGCGCCACCACCGGGGTGTCCGTGAGCGCGGTCGCCACGGCCGGGCGCATCGACCTTGGATAGAGTTTTTTAGATTCGTCCATTTGCCGGTTATGATTTCGTCCAATTGATGGTTGTCAATGCGTCTAATTGTAGGTTATACATCCGTCCAATTGCAGGTTTTAAATTCGTCGCACCGATCCCTATTACGCCGATCTCGTCTCACGTGTTTCCTTACAGCTTTCATCATTATCGCCGGTTTTGCTGTTCCGCTTTCCTCTCGGCCGTCGCCTTAAACTGGCGCTGGGGTGGGAACGCAGCAATATGAGGCAAGCGCCGCGGAGAATGGGCAAGCGCGCGGGCCGAAATATTTTCGCTCCGGACGTAGCCCGACGCGGACCTTGGGCCGTCTTAGGGGGCCGATTGAGGCGCGAGCCTTGGGCGCGGAGGGCGAATTGGGCGTGGGCGTGGGCGCGGAGGGCGGGCGCGGAGGGCGGGGATCCGGACTGAGGGATCGGTTGCCGTCCAGAGACCGGCCCTTTTGCCGGCCCCATCGCGGAGGGAGAGCAGACTTGATCGGGAAGGCGATCAGCGTAGTTTCGGAAGCATGAAGACGACGGTAGACCTTCCCGAAGACTCGTTGGCGGAGGCGATGAAACATTCGAAAGCGAAGACTAAGACCGAAGCGGTGGCGCTGGCGGTGTCCGAGTTCAACCGGCGCGCGCGGATGGCCGCGCTCACCAAACATCTCGGCACATTCAAAAATTTCATGACCCAGGCCGACCTCAAGCGGATGCGCGAAGACGGAAAAGTGCGGCCATGATCCTGATCGACAGCAGCGTGTGGATCGAAGCGTTGCGCGAGCGGGGCAGCATCGAGACCAAACGTCGGGTGCATGAGCATCTGCAAAGCGGCCGGGCGTGCTGGATGCCGATGATCCGACTCGAGCTTTGGAATGGGGCGAGAGGCGAAAACGAAAAACGAGCGCTGCGGGAGTTTGAAGGAGTTCTGCCGGATTTGGAGGTCGGGCCTGAGGTCTGGGAGGTGGCGAGCGATCTGGCGCGGCGCGCAAGGGCGGCGGGTTTGACGGTGCCGGCCGCAGATTTGCTCATCGTCGCGTGCGCCCGCCATCACGGGGTCGAGATCGAATCGCTCGATGCGCACTTCGCGGAGTTGGAAAAACTCTGATCTCGGAGAACCTCGTCGCAGGATTCAACGGAGACGATGCGGAGAAGGCCGGTCTTCGCCGGCCGGGACTGGCTAGGAGAACGGTCGCTCTCCGGCAGTGCTGGTCGGGAGGGGAGATAAAGACATAAATCCGCCAACTTTTTTTGTCTTTCTTTCAAGTCGGCCTGAGACCCCGGCTCAAACTCACGGGCAAGATGCCCGTGCCACTTTCGGAGGTGCGCACTTTCGGAGGTGCGGCTTGCGCTTGGGCGGGCGGCGGCGGGAAGGTGGGGCGTGAACATCGGTGAAGATCTCTGCCTCGCTTGCGGCTTGTGCTGCGACGGCACTCTTTTTGACAACGTCCAGCTCGGGCCGCGCGACGATGCGAAGCACCTGCGTGCGCTCGGTCTGCCGGTGGCGGTCACGCGCGGTCGGGCGCCCGTGACGTTCTTTCGGCAGCCGTGTGCAGCGTTGTGCACGGACCGTACGTGTCGGGTTTACGCGGATCGGCCGGGGCAATGCCGGGCATTTGAGTGCGGCGTGTTCAAGGCCGCGCAATCCGGCGCGATTTCGGCAGCCGCCGCTTTGCGCGAGGTGCGAAAGGCGCGGCGCGCGGCGGAGAAAATCCGCCGCCTTCTGCGCCGCTTGGGCGACACGGACGAGCATCGCCCGTTGGCCGAGCGCTTTCGACGCACGCAGCGGCGGATGGAAAGCGGCGCGGCTGATGCGGCGGCGGGAGCGCTTTTCGCGGAGCTGGGCTTGGCCGTGCACCGCTTCAATCTGCTTGCGCATGAAAAATTTCACGTGCGGGCGGAGGCAGCTGGTTAACCGCTAATTTCCGCTAATCCACGCTAATCCAGAGAGAAAATTCCGATTATCCGTCCGTGAATTCCCGATTCACCGATCGGGTGAGCCGTATGGGTGTGGATAGTGATTCAATCTGCTTCATTGGCGGTCATTAGCGAAGATTAGCGGTTCCTCTTTCTGGAGGTTCTTAGGCAGAGCCTAGGCGGGTTGAGTGGGCGCGTCGCGCGCGGTTTCTCGTTGTTATGAACCGCGGTGCACTCGGGCCGGGCGATGAACGCGACGAGGGCGTCGCGTCTCCAAGCACGTGAACGATGAAAGAATTTTATTGGTGAATCGGGTCTTGCGGCCGTCTCCGGGCTTGAGCCCGGCGGCGGGCGTGTATGCTGGTCGGCGCGGCGCGAGTGTCGCTTTGATCCCATGAAAAAAATTAACCGACGTGCATTTTTGGTGAAAACGGCTTGGGCGGCGGGAGCCGGTGCGCTGGCTGCCGGACTCCGGGCACCCGCGTGGGCCGCTCCGGTCGGGGCAAATGACGCGGTGCGGCTGGGCATCATCGGGTGCGGGGCCAAGGCGCAGGCGCACATCAAACAACTCATGCTGCGGACGGATGTGCGGGTCGTTGCGTTGTGCGATGTCGATCCGACACAGATCGCGAAGGCACAGGCCGCATTGAAACCGGGGGCGGCGGCGCCGTTTACCACCCCGGAGGCGCGTGCGTTGCTCGCGCGGTCGGATGTGGACGCGGTGCTCGTGGTGACGCCGAATCATTGGCATGCGTTGCTCACGGTGTGGGCGTGTCAGGCGGGCAAGGATGTCTACGTCGAGAAGCCGATGAGCCACACGGTGTGGGAAGGGCGCAAGATGGTCGAGGCCGCCGCAAAGTATGAGCGCATCGTGCAAGTGGGCACGCAGTATCGCTCGGAGGACGGGCTCGCGGCGGGCATCAAGTTTTTGCACGAAGGCGGGCTGGGGAAGATCAAGTATGTCCACGCGCCCTACTACGGGAAACGTGACGCGATCCCACGCCGGGCGCCGTGGTATCCGGACTGGATGAACTACGAGGCGTTTTGCGGACCGGCGCCGGTGTCGCCGCTCGATCGGGACAAGGTGCACTACGACTGGCACTGGTCGTGGGCGACGGGCAACGGCGAGCTGGGCAACAACGGCGTGCACATCCTCGATGTGGCGCGGCGCATGGTGCGGGCCGACGGACCGCCGAAGCGGGTGCTCGGACTCGGGGGCCGCTTCGTGCACGACGATCCGGCGGAGACGCCGAACGCGCAGATCGCGGTTTACGACTACGACGCGGCGCCGGTGATTTTCGAAGCGCGCGGGCTGTCGGCGAAGCCGGGCGTGACTTACATGGACCAAGCAGGCGGGCTGCGCGTGGGTGTGGTGGCGCACTGCGAAGGCGGCACGTTGGCGGGGCTAATCGGGTGCACGGCGAATGACTCGAGCGGCAAGGTCATCAAGAAATTCCCCGGGGAAGGCGGCGTCGTGGCGCACATGACGAACTTCCTCGATGCCGTGCGCAGCCGGCGCACGCAGGATCTCGCGGCTTCGGCCGAGATCGGGCACGCCTCGGCGGCGATGTGTCACCTCGGGAATATTTCGATGCGCGTCGGAACGCCGGCCACGCCGCAGGAGATCGCGGGCGCGTTGGACGCGATGCCGGCGGCGGCGGGGGTGGCGAGGTCGTTGACGGATCACCTCGGGGTGCACGGGGTCGATCTCGCGCGACGCCCGCTCTCGCTCGGCCCATGGCTGGATATCGAGCACGACGGCGACGGGATTGCCCGGGTGGCGTCAGGTGGCGAAGGGACGCTGGAGCGCGCGCGCTATCTTCTGCGCGAGACGCAGCGCCCGCCGTATGTGATCCCGGAGAAGGTGTGATTTGAGCGATGAGAATCCTGCATGCCGGAGCCCGGGGAGGGGCGTTGAGTCTGATGCTGGTGATCGCGCTGGGTGCCGCGGAAACGACGGTGGCGGTCGGCGGGGCGAAAGTTGATATCACGCCGGAGCTGCCGATCCGGCTGGCGGGTTACCAGTCGCGGCTCGCCGAAGCCACGCGGGTGGAGGCGCCGCTGTCGGCGCGCGCGCTCGCGATCGGATCGGATGCGGATGGGAAGGTGGTGCTGGTGACGGCGGAGGTGATCGCGGTGAGCGAAACGATGAGCGATGCCGTGGCGGCGGCGGTGCGGGCGAAGCATCCGGGGCTCACGCGGGAGCGCATCGCGGTGTGCGCGACGCATCAACACACGGGACCGGCGATCGCGGGCACCATTCCCTTTATGTTTTCGCGGGATTTACCCGCGGAAGAGAACGCGCGAATCGAGCGCTATGCGGCGAAGTTGCAGGAGAAACTCATCGAAGTGGCGCTGGCGGCGTTGGCGGATCGACGGCCGGCACGGCTCGCGTGGGCGCAAGGCACGGCGGAGTTCGCGGTGAATCGCCGGCTGCTTGTTGACGGCAAACACACCGGTTACAAAGCGACGCCGGGCGGGCCGGTGGATCATGCGCTGCCGGTGCTGCGGGCGGTGGATGCGCAAGGCGCGGTGCGCGCCGTGTTGGTGAATTACGCGTGCCATTGCACGACGCTCAAGGGCGGCGACAACTACGTGCATCCCGACTGGGCCGGCGAGGCGGCGAAACGCATCGAGGGCAGGCACGCGGGGGCGGTGGCGCTCGTGGCGATCGGTTGCGGGGCGGACGCCGATCCGCAGCCCCGGGGCTTGCCGGCGGTGGCGACGAATGGCGGCGCGGTGGCCGATGCAGTGGCGCGGGTCATGGCGGGGGAAATGCGCGCGCTGGGCCGGGTGACGCACGCGGCGTTTCGGCGCATCGAACTGCCGCTGGGTCGCGTGGTGCCGCGCGCGGAACTCGAGGGGCGGCTCACGGGAAAGTCGAATGTGGCCTACGCGGCGGCGCAGTTTTTGCGGCAACTCGACGCCGGGAAACCGTTGCCCTCGGTCGTGCCCTATCCGGTGCAGGCGTGGGCGTTTGACGGGGATTTCGCGATGGTGTTTCTGGGCGGCGAAGTCGTCGCGGACTATGCGCTGCGGTTGAAACGCGAGCTCGGGGTTTCGCGCCTGTGGGTAAACGCCTACGCGAACCATGTGCCGTGCTACATTCCCTCGCGCCAAGTGCTCAAGGAAGGCGGGTATGAAGCGGAGGCCGCGATGGACTATTACGGCTGGCCGACGCGCTTGGCCGAAGATACGGAAGACCGGATCATGCGCACCGTGCACGACCTGTTGCCCGCAAATTTTCTGAAAGGAACATCGCGATGAAACTTTGGTTACGCGTGGGAATGCTGGTGGCGGCGAGTGCGGGGCTGGTCGCGCCGGTGCGCGCCTATAAGGAAGTCGCGCCGCCCGCCACGCTCGTGGTGCCGGAGGCGCGGAGCCCGGCGGCCTCGCTGGCGGCGATCAAGGTCTCCGCCGGATTTGAAGTGGAACTCGTCGCGGCCGAGCCGATGGTGCTGGATCCGATCAATTTCTCGTTTGGCCCCGACGGCCGCATGTGGGTGGTGGAGATGGCCGATTACCCGAGCGGCATGGATGGCAAAGGGAAACCGGGCGGGCGGATCCGCGTGCTGGAATCGACGCGGGGCGACGGGGTTTTCGATAAAGCCACGCTGTTTGCCGACGGCCTTAGGTCGCCCACCTCGGTGTTGCCGTGGCGCGACGGCGTGCTCGTGGCCTCGGTGCCGAACGTGCTCTTTTTGCAGGACACCGACGGCGACGGCCGCGCGGACCGGACGACGGTGCGATTTCGCGGACTCGCCGAAGGCAACGAGCAGCACCTCACGAACAGCCTCGAGTGGTCGCTCGACGGTTGGGTGCATCTGGCGAACGGGGAGAGCGGCGGAAAAATTACCTCGACGAAAACCGAGCGGACCGTGGACGTGGGCCGGCGGGATTTTCGCATCGCGCCGGATACGGGCGAGATCGAGCTGTTGGTGGGGAACTCGCAGTTTGGGCGCAGCCGCGACGACTGGGGAAACTGGTTTGGCTGCAACAATTCGAACCCGCTCTGGCACTATGCGCTCGAAGAACGCTACCTGCGGAGAAATTCGCACTTGGTGCCGCCGAACGCGATCGTGACCGTGGGGGCGAGCGCGGGCGCGGCGCGGGTGTTCCCGGTGAGCGAGACCTTCGCGCGGTTCAACGACCCGCACGGTTTTAACCATTTCACGTCGGCGTGCAGCCCGGCGATCTACCGCGACGATCTGCTCGGGCCCGAGGTGGCGGGGAATATCTTTGTCTGCGAACCGGTGCACAATCTGGTCCATCGCGAACGGGTGAGCGCGGTGGGGTCCTCGTTTGTCGGCGAGCGCCCGGAGGGTGAGAAGGAGTCGGAGTTTTTTGCGTCGGCGGATCTGTGGTCCCGATTCACGGCGGCGCGGGCGGGACCGGACGGGGCGCTGTATATCGCGGATATGTATCGGCTGGTGATCGAACATCCGAAATGGGTGCCGGCCGAGTGGCAGAAGCGGCTGGGCGATCTGCGGGCGGGCGAGGACAAAGGGCGGATCTATCGCGTGCGGGCAAAAGGTGTGCCGCTGCGGGCGGTGCCGCGGCTGGACCGGGCGGATGCAGCGGGCTTGGTCGCAGCGCTGGAAAGTCCCAGCGGCGTGTTGCGCGATCTTGCGCAGCAGCAACTCGGGTGGCGCGAGCTGCACGGGGCTGCGCCGCAGCTGGAAGAACTCGTGGCGGAGTCGCTGCGGCCGGTAACGCGGGCGCAGGCGTTGTGGGCGTTGCAAGGGCTCGGAGCATTGCAGCCGGCGGTCGCGGCCCGCGCGATGGCGGATGTGCACCCGGGCGTGCGCCGGCAGGCGGTGCGGTTGAGCGAGGCGTGGGCGAAGGGCTCGCCGGAGTTGTTGCCCGCGATCATCGCGCGAGCGGACGACGCGGATGCGGGCGTGCGGTTGCAGGCGGCGTATTCGTTGGGCGAATGGCACGAGCCGGCAGCGGGTGAGGCCCTAGCGCGGCTGCTGCGGCGGGAGGCCGATCGTTTTGTAAAGGCGGCGGCGATGAGTTCGGCGCTGCCCCACGCCGAGACGTTGATGGCGGCGCTGCAGCGGGACGGCGGAGCGGAGAATTCGCTGCTCGTCGAAGTGGCGACCGTGACGGAGAACGCGAAGGCGCTCGCGGGTTTGTTGACGGCGATTGCGGGCCGGAGTGAAGCGGGCGACTGGCCGGCGGCGTTTCGTTCGCTGGCGCAACTCCTCGATTGGTTGCAGCGCAACAACAAGACCCTCGCGCAACTTCAGCGCACGGCGGATGAGCCGATGCAGCGGGCGCTGGCGGGGACGGACGCGCTGTTTGGCGCGGCGCGGCGCGTGGCGACCGAGGCGAACGCCCCGGTGACGGATCGGGTGGCGGCGGTGCGGATCTTGGGTCGTGCGCGCTCGGCGCAGGACGAAGACTTTGAGTTGCTCGCGGGATTGCTGGTGCCGCAAGTGCCGGTCGAAGTCCAGGTCGCGGCGGTGGCGACGCTCGGGCGGACGAATCGTTCGACGGTGCCAAATCGCGTGCTGGCCGGTTGGCCCAGCCACGGCGCGGCGGTGCGCGCGGCGGTGATCGAGCTGGTGACGAGCCGCGTGGCGTGGTCGCAGGTGTTGCTCGACCGCGTGGAGGCGGATCCGACGATGCTGGCACAGATTGATCCGGCGCAGAAGCAACGGCTGACGCATCACATCGATGCGAACCTAGCGGTCCGGGCGACGCGCGTGTTTCAGGCGGGCATCGATCCGAACCGGCAGGCGGCGATCGACCTGATGTTGGCGGCGGTCAAGGACCGGCGGGGTAATGCGGAAAAAGGGTCGGCGGTGTTTGCGCAGAATTGCCGCGCGTGCCACGCGTTCGGCGCGGGAGGCGGCGGGCTGATCGGTCCGGATATCGCCGTCGTGAAGGACCGGACGGCGCCGTATCTGGTGACGCATATCCTCGATCCAAATCGTGCGGTGGAAGACCGCTACATGATGTATGCGGCGACGCTGCTCGACGGACGTTCGCTGGCGGGAATGTTGGTCTCCGAGGCGGGCAACAGCATCACGCTGCGCGGACTCGACGGCACGGAGCATGTGATCCTGCGAAACGAAGTGCGACTGCTGGTCAGTTCCGGGCGGTCGCTCATGCCCGAGGGGTTGGAAGCCGCGCTCCCGCCGGCGGCGATGGCGGACTTGATCACGTATCTCGCCAGCAAGTGAGCGACGGCGGGCGAGGGCCGTAGCCGACGGGTGGCGTCGAGGGCTTTGCGGGGGCGCGGAAGGAGAATTGCGGGCTGGCCCGCGCAATCGACTCGGCCTCCTGCTGGCGCGGCCGGCCGATTCGAAGCTTACTTGAGCGGTGTTTCTCCGGGGACGGCGACGGTTGGAACGGGTAGCGGGTCAAACTCCGTGGGCGGCTTGGCCTCGAAGTCCTCGCTCTGACGACCGACCGCGAGAAGGAGTGGGCTCTCGGCAATTTTTCCCGGCCGGACCGAAGGACCGCTGCCGCCACCCAGGAGAAACGCGGGGTGGGTGCGGAGATCGAGGCCGCCTTTGATCATGGCCTCGTCCTTGCCGTGGCACGCGAGACACTCCTACTGCATGAGCGGCAGCACCCGGCGGAAGAACAACGCCTCCGTCTTCTGCGTCGCCGCAACGGCCACCATCGGTGCGCCGAGGAACATGACTGCAAGCGCACGGCGGGCGCAGCAACGGAGTCGGGGAATGGATGCCATGGTGATAACGAAACGCGTCCGATCACTGACCCACGAACGGTGAAATTAGAGCCCGGTTTTTTTATCCGGCCTGCCGCCAGCCATTCACTCGTAGATCCATTTGTGCCGCCACGGATCTACGGTTCTTTCCTGAAACGCGCGGAGTTTTCCTACGAGTTCGTTCTTCAATTCCTGATGCGCGGGATCGTCGGCGAGGTTCATGACCTCGTCCGGATCGGTTTGTAGATCGTAGAGTTCAAACGCCGGGCGGCGGAGGAACTGCGCAATCGGCCGGCGGCCAAAAACCGTGCCGCCCGCTCCCGTGACGCCAATCCACGACGGCGACTGGATGAGATCGAGCGCCGAGGGGAAGACGAGTCCGCTCGCGAGATTATGGATGAGTTTGTGGCGGCGCGTGCGCACCGCGCGCATCGGATAATACATCGTAATCTCGTGCAGCGAGTGCGACGCGTAGACTTCGTCGCGGTCGGCCATGGGCGCGCCGTCGAGCGCGGGGCGAAACGAACGTCCGTCGAACTCTTTCGTCGCGCCCGCCGGCAGCGCGCCGACGACGTCGAGGAGGGTCGGTGTGAGATCGGCCCACGAGACCATCGCCGATTGCACGGCGCCGGGCCGGGTCCGGCCGGGTGCGCGCACGATCAGCGGGAGCCGGATGCCGGGATCGTAGAGCGTCGTCTTGGCGCCGGGAAACGCCGGGCCGTTGTCCGAGAGATACACGATGAGGGTGTTGTCGTAGTGGCCTGTTTCCTTGAGGAGCGCGATCAGGCGGCCGACACCCTGATCGAGGCGCGCCACGGATTGATAATACTCGGCCAGCTCGGCACGGCAGGTCGGCGTGTCGGGGAGGAACGGCGGCACGACAACGTCCTCGGGGCGAAACTTAATCTCGGTCACGCCCGGATAGCCACGGTCGCGGTTGCCGAAACGATTCGGCGCGGGGTAGGTGTCGAACGTGGGCTTGCCGCCCGGCAGGATGGCGTTGGCGCGATGCGGATCGTCGGTGGCAAAATAAAGGAAGAAGGGCCGCGGATCCGCTGAGGCGAGCACCGCATGGGATTGCGTAGCCATCTCGACGGGGCTGCGACCAAGGCTCGCCGGATCGTTGGCCACGCCGCTCGAAAGCACGGTCTCAAACGCATAGACCGCCTCGGGGGCGACATGGAATTTTCCGATTCGCGCCGTCCGATAGCCGGCCTGCCTCAGCCGCACGGGGAGGCTTTTCACTTCGTCGAACGACGAGAAATGGTGGTCTTGATGCTGGAGGCCATACATGCCGTTGCGATGATTTTGCTGCTCCGTGAGCATCACCGAGCGGGACGGGCTGCAGCTGGCGGTGGTGCCGAAGGCATGAGTGAACCGCGTGCCATCCGCCGCGAGCGCATCGAGGTGCGGCGTCTTCACGACGCGGTTGCCATAGCAGCCGAGCGCATCTGGGCCGTGATCGTCGGAGACAATGAGGACGATGTTGGGCCGCGCCGGCACCGCGGCGGTGAGCGGCAAGACGCACGCAATTGGCGCACACATGGCAACAGCCAGCAGGCGGAGCGGGGAGAGTGTTTTGATCATCAGGAGTGAAATCGCGGGGCACCCAGGTCAGTAAGCTCGCGGATGCTCAGGGACGAACCCGCTGCGGGCGACGTAGGATTTGGCGAGTTCGGCATTGAGTGGGTCGTCGAGGGCTGGGAGGTGGCGGAGGTCCGCGGAGAGCTAGGCCTGCACCTCAGGACGGAGGAGCTGCTTCTGGTATTGCTGCTGGGGTTTGTCGCGCCGGCGGTAGAAGGCGTGCAACGCCGTGCGATGGCTGTCCCCGGCGTGGGGAGTGGCAGTTTCTTGGTCATAAGATTAATGATAGTTTACGATTTCCACATCCCCGACCCCGCTTTCGGTCCAGACGAAACACACGCGGTATTTGTCATTGATGCGAATCCTTGCGACGAGGGGCTATTACTTTCGGGACGCTGGAATCACCGGGGGCTTCGCTGCCACGGCTTTGCGGGCCTCGGGGTGGGTGGCGAGAATCGCGCGGAGATCGGCGACGACGGCGGGTTGCTCGGCGGCGATGTTGCGGGATTCGACCGGATCGTCGGCGTAGTCGTAGAGTTCGATGTGCGCGGTGTCGGCGGGGGCGCCGATTTTTTTCCATTCCACGAGGCGGTAGCGATCCGTGCGGATGGCGCGGCCGAGCGAGTCGCCCCGGGGGAAGCAGTGGTAGGCGTGGTCGCGCACGCGGGCGGCGGGATCTTTCAGGACGGGCATGAGATTGATGCCGTCCAACGGGACCGGGCCGGAGGGTTGCGGCAGACGGGCGAGGGCGGCGAGCGTGGGGTAGAGGTCGACGGTTTCGGCGAGTTGGCCGGTGCTGGTGCCGGGGCGCGTGACGCCGGGCGCGATCACGACGAGCGGGATGCGGTTGGCCTGCTCGAAATTGGTGTGCTTCGTCCAGATGCCGAGATCACCGAGGTGCCAGCCGTGGTCGCCCCAGAGAACGACGATGGTATTGTCGGCGAGTTTCAGGTCGTCGAGGGCGGTCATGACGCGGCCGATCTGCGCGTCGACGTAACTCGTGCTGGCGTAGTAGCCGTGGATGAGCCGGCGCTTGATGTCTTCGGGATACGGCTGCACCGGCGCCTTGGGCACGGGGAAAAACGCGTCGATTTCGCCGCCGCGTTTCATGGCGGCGGGCACGACGCCCACCGGAGCGGTCTCGCGGGCGGGCATGGGCAGCCGGGCGGGATCGTAGAGATCCCAATATTTTTTCGGGGCGGAGAACGGCAGATGCGGGCGCACGAAGCCCACGGCGAGGAAGAAAGGCTCGGTGGGATTTTCTTTGGCGGCGCGCAGACGTGAGATCGCGTGGGCGGCGACGCGGGCATCGGCGTAGGCGTCGTCGGGCACGTCGGGCGATTCCCAAGCGGCACCGCGCGGGAGCGGACTGGAGCCGGGCGGGCGGCGGAGATTGGTGAAGAGCGCCTGCTCGTTGGTGGGTGAGCCGTCGCGTGTGCTGGCGGGATCAAGGTATTCGATCACGAGGTCCTTGTGCGCGGGCAGGCTCCAAGAGGCATCATCGTCGTAGGTGCCGTGACCCACGTGGAAGACCTTGCCCATCGATTCCGCGCGGTAGCCGTGGCGCCGAAAGAATTGCGGGAGCGTGACGGCATCGGGGTAAGGGTCGCGGAAGTTGCGGCCGAACTGGTAGAGACCGGTCGTCGTGGAGCGCGCGCCGAGGAGGAGGGTGTAGCGCGACGAGGCGCAGACGGCTTGGTTGCAATACGCGGCGTCGAAGCGCAGGCCGCGCCCGACGAGCCGGTCGAGATGGGGCGTGACCGCGGTGCGGTCGCCGTAGGCACCGAGCGTGGGCTTCAGGTCGTCGACGAGGATGAGCAAAATGTTGGGGCGCGCGGCGGCGGAGAGCGGGGTGTGGGGAGCGAGGAGAGAGACCAGGAGGAGAAGGGCGAAGGCGGAGCGCATGGGTGGAGGGATGGGGCGGAGGCGGGGAAATATTTCCGGCAGCGGACAACGGTTGAGGCATACACCGCGCCCGCACCACCTGAAAGCTCCACGCTCGCACATTTGACCGATGAAAATCCACCTGCCGATCCATCTCACCGCCGTTGGCCGTGACGGGCGGGTCGCGGAGGCGGTGCGGCGTCGCCGTCGCCGTCGGGGTGGGGTGGTTCAGCGGGCTTGCAGGTAGCCGGTTTGGCCGAAGCGGAAGAGCGGGGATTCGGTGCGGGCGCTGCGGAGGAGTTCGTTGAGTTTCTTCACCGTGTCGGGGTGGCGGGCGGCGAGGTCGGTGGTCTCGGTCGGATCGGTGGCGAGGTTGAACAAGGCGAGCGGGCCATCGGGGGCTTTGAGCACGTCGGTGCGCACGACTTTCCAGTCGCCTTGGCGCAGGGCGACGCGGCCGCCGCCCTCGTGGAATTCCCAGTAGAGATAGTCGTGCTGCGCTTGGCGGCCGCGACCCGTGAGAGTCGGGGCGAGGGAGAGGCCGTCGAGGTCGGCGGGAGCGGGCTGACTGGCGAGTTCGGCGAAGGTGGGCAGCCAATCCCAGAACGCGGAGACGTGGGAGGAAACCGCGCCGCGGGCGACGGTGCCCGGCCAGTGGGCGATCATGGGCACGCGGATGCCGCCTTCGTACAGGTCGCGTTTCACACCGCGCAGGCCGCCGCTGCTGTTGAAATACGCGGGATCGGAGCCCCCTTCGACGGAGGGACCGTTGTCGGAGGTGAAGACGATGAGGGTATTTTCAGCGAGGCCGAGGCGGCGGACGGTGGCGACGATCTCGCCCACCTGGTCGTCGAGCAGGTTGATCATCGCGGCGTAGGCGGCGCGCGGTTCGGGTTGGGAGATGTAGGGGCCTTGGCGGAACGTCGGGCCGTCATCGACGCCCCGATACGGCGTCTCCGGGCCGTAGTGGCCGCGGTGCCGCGCGAGATAGCTTTCGGGGGCGATGAGCTCGGCGTGGGGAATGATGGTGGCGACAAAACAGAAAAACGGGCGGTCGCGGTTGGCCTCGATGAAACCCAGAGTTTTTTCGTGAATAAGGGAGGGCGCGTAGTCGCCGTTGCGGCGGTTGGCGTTGCCGGCGAGCGGGATCTTGGTGTCGTCATCCCAAAGGTGATCGGGGTAGTAGTGATGGCCTAGGCGTTGGCAATTGAAGCCGTAGAAGCGGTCAAAACCTTGGCGGCGCGGGGCGCCCTCGGAGCCGGGGAAGCCAAGACCCCATTTGCCGAAAACACCGGTGGCGTAGCCGGCGCGCTGGAGTTGTTTCGCAAGCGTGCGGGAGTCGGCGGGCAGTGGGTGCTGGCCCTCGGGTTGGACTTCTTTGTTGCCCCGGATGGGGGTGTGGCCGGTGTGCAGGCCGGTAAGCAAAGCGGAGCGTGACGGGGCGCACACGGTGGCGCCGCTGTAGTGTTGCGTGAACCGCAGGCCTTCGGCAGCGAGCCGGTCGAGGTGAGGCGTGGCGAAACGCTTTTGACCGTAGCTGCCGAGGTCGCCGAAGCCGAGATCGTCGGCGAGGATGAAAATGATGTTGGGTGGGCGCGCGGCGGACGCAGCGGCGGCGAAGGCGACGGGCGCGGTGAGGAGGGCGAGCGTGACCAGCGTGGTGCGAAGCAAGGAACGAAGGAGGGACAGCATGGCGGGAATGAGGGAAACTGAGGCGGCTTGGGCGTGGGGGTGGACGGATGAGGGAGAGAGAAGCGGCGCGTGGAGTCTATCCGGATTCGGGCAGGAAGGTGGGAAAGGTGAGGCCGCGGGCGGGGGCGACGGGGCCGAGGGCTTGGGCGGCGTGGAGTTCGACGTTGCGGGCGCCCCAGGCGTAGCACTGGCGCACGAGACCGGAGGCGGTGCAGGGCACGAGGAATACGGGACTCGCGCCGCGTTGCGCGTCGAGCGCGCGCCAGAGGAGCGCGGCGGCGGCGGTCTCACCGCGGGTGACGCCGGGGCCGAGCATGACACATGAGGGGTGCTGGCTCGCGACGAGAAAACCCTCGAGTTCGCCGGCGGCGTTCTCCAGCACCCAAACGCGCCAATCGCCGACCGTGTTGCGCAGGAAAAAGGTGTAGTCGGTGGTGCGGTCGAGGCCTTGCCAAGCGAGTTCGAAGGCGGCGAGGCGCGAGGCCTCGGCGGGATCGGTCACGAGCCGCACGCGGTCAGCGCCGGGTGGAGGAGCGCCGGGCAGACCGGCGGCGGGCACGGTGAGCGTGAGATCTTGGTAGAGCGTGTGCGGGACAAACCCGAGGCGCGAGTAGAGCGAGAATGAATCGAGGTTGAGCAGGCTGGACACGAGTCGCACGGGCCGACCGGTGCGACGGGCGAGATCGAGGGCGGGCGCAAGCAAGGCGCGGGCGACGCCGCGGCCCTGGGCTTCGGGGGCGGTGGCGACGATCCCGAGAGCGATGTGCGTGGGGCGCGGGTGGATGAAACACACGCCAAGTAAGTCGCCAGAAGTGGGGTCGCAGGCGGCGAGCGCTTCACCGGGATCGAGCGTGGCATAGACCTCAGGGAAGAGGCGAAACGGAACGGGCGAATCGCCAAAGCGGGCGCCTTGGTTGAGGTGGCGTTGATACCACTCCACGAGCGAACGGTGGAGCAGATGCGCGGTCGCGGCGTGGTCGGAGGCGAGCAGCGGGCGGATCGTGGGCGGGAGCATGTGAGGGTAAGAGGAGTAAAAGGTCTAAGTCGGAACGATGCGGTAGGAAACCACGGATGCACACGAATGGACACGGATGAAGAGAGGAGATCCAAACGCAGCCGGAAAAATCAGAATCACCGAACCGAGCCCGCCGTCGTCCCGGGAGGAAGAGACTGATTCGCTCCGGAAATCCGTGTTCATCAGTGTCCATCCGTGGTTAAAACGCATCGTTCGGGTTAAGAAGTGTAAGAGGTGTAAGAGCGGAAAGGGAAGGCGGTGCGAATTGCCTCCTCTTGCGGGGGGAATTGGGCACGTTGGCGGGCACATGGCTTCAATTGGTAAACGCAATCAGCTTCCTTTTCTGCGCGAGATGCCGCCGGGCTATTTTCTCGATGGGGGCACACACGGCGACGTGTTGCTGCCGGGCAAACAGCTGAAGCAGCGGCCGGCGGTCGGGGCGTTGGTGGATGTTTTTGTCTACCGCGATTCGGAGGATCGGATCGTGGCCACGACGGAGACGCCCTATGCGATGGTGGGCGAGTTTGCTTATCTGCGGGTGGTGAGCGTCAACCCGCGCATCGGAGTGTTTCTTGATTGGGGTTTGGAAAAGGATCTTTTGCTGCCCATCCGCGAGCAGGCGGTGCCCTTGCGCGAGGGCGCGTGGCTCGTGGTGCGCGTCGCGCTCGACGAGAAGACGGACCGCGTCATCGCGAGCGCGCGGCTCAATCGTTACCTGAATCTTGTGCCGCCGCCGTTTGTAGAGGGCCAGCCGGTGAAGTTACTGGTGATCGGAGAATCGCCGTTGGGCTACAATGCGGTGGTGAACCACACGCATCGCGGGCTGTTTTATTTCAGCGATCTGACCGGTCCGCTGGCGACCGGGCAGGCGATGGACGGTTTCATCAAGGCGGTGCGTGCCGACGGAAAGATCGACCTCACGCTCAACGGCGGGCGCGTGGGTTACGGACGGATCTTGCCGCTGACGGAGACGATTTTTGAAACGCTGAAGGCGAGCCCGAACGGGTGGCTGGCGTTGCACGACGGGAGCCCGCCGGAGGAGATCCGGGCGACGTTCGAAGTGAGCAAGAAGGCGTTCAAGCAGGCGATCGGCGTCCTCTTTAAAGCGAAGCGGATCGTGATCGAGGCGACGGGGATCCGGCTGCCATAGTCGACCGAAGTCCCAAGCCCGGGCAGGGTGGGATTATGGTTTTCGTGGGCGCACGGGGATGTGGACCTCGAAACGTTTCAGGAAAAAAGGCACGTAGGGGGCGTTCCAATAGACGCCGTAGGGTTCGCCCGCGGCCTCGACGGCGGACTGGGTGGCGAGCCAGGCGAGCAGGGTGGCGCTGGCTGTTTCGAAGTTGGCGCGCGAGTAGCCGCCGCGCGCGCCGTGGCTGGCGACGGGCCGCTCGGGGATGTTGATGACCTCGACCCCCGCTTCGTTGCCGGCGACCTTGGTGCGCTCACTCTCGGCGACCCAAAAAAACATCGCCGCATCGTCGATACGCGCCTCGACCGGGGTGGTCATGGCGATCTTGTGTTTTGAAATGTAGCGGAAAAGCGGGCCGAAGAGGTTGTCGGCGCCGTCGAAGTAGTTGCCGCGCCCGGCGGATTTCAGGAGCACGCCGGCGGGCAAAGTCTTCAGCTCGGTGGTGCCGGGCGCGGTGGGCGGGAAGGCTTCTTGGGCGGACATGGGTGGAGTGAGCGCAAGCAGCGCCAGCGAGACGAAGAATGTTAAACGGGGCATGACTGAAGGGGACGCGAGAAACGCGCGAACGCAAACCCGCGGGCGCGGACATCACTGGAGACGCGACGCCCCCGTCGCGTTTCACTCGGAAACGGCGACGAGGGCGCGATGGTTTTTTTGACGCGCCCAAATAAATGCGGATAGCCCGGATTTGTTGTGGAGACGCGACGCCCCCGGCGCGTTTAACGCGGAGACGGCGACGAGGGCGTCGCCGCTCCAGTCTGCACGGTGAGCCCGACGGCCTCGTGACCTCGTCCGCTATGCGAAGGATCGGGAGCCGTGCCGCCGGGTTCGGACTTTCCATTTGAGGGCGCGGCCGTTTCACTGCGCGGACCATGCGCCTCATCGACCTCTCGCAGCCGCTCCACGATAATGCCCCGAATTGCCCGGTGCATCCGCCGGTGTCGTTTCGGCGCACGGCAGATCATCCGGCGGACGGCTGGCGGATGGAGGAGATCGCGATGGCGACCCACACCGGCAGCCATCTCGATGCGCCGCTGCACAAGATCGCGGGCGGAAAGAGCATCGACGCGCTCCCGCTGGAGACGTTTGTCGGTCCGGCGCGGATCGCGGATCTGCGCGGGCTGGTCGCGGATGCGCCGATCACGGCGGAGTTGCTCGCAGAAAAACTGCCGGGGCTGGTGTCGGGGGAAATCGTGTTGCTGGCAACGGGCTGGGGTGACCGGCGGGCAAAGTCGGAGGAATGGCTGCACCACTCGCCGTATGTCGACCCCGCGGGCGCGCGCTGGCTCGTCGCGGGCGGGGTGCGCGGCGTGGGGATCGACCACTATTCGATCGGAGGAGGCGGCCCGATCAACGCGGAGACGCACACGATCTTGCTCGGGGCAGGGCTGTGGGTGGTGGAGGAGCTGAAATTTCCGGCGGAGGTGTTTGCGCTGGCGGCCCCGGTAAAATTTTGGGCGTTGCCGCTGAACTGGCCGGGTTGTTCCGGCGCGATGTGCCGGCCGGTGATCGAGGTGGGGTGAATGACGGGCGGCGGAGTTGACGGCGGGTGATGGCTCGGCACGGTCTCCTTTTTCACGAAGCTTTCGACATCTATGAAATCCATCACCATCGCCACCGTCGGTTCAAATTTTGAGCGGGAGCCGCTCGTGCGGCCGTTTGGGTTTAAGGGCGGGTACATGTCGGAGATCTGGCAGAGCGCGGCGATGCTCGGCAGTGCGAGCGGCAAGCGGGGGATCGGACTGTGTTCGCAGGGCGTGTTGTGGAGCGACGCCCACGTCTTCGCGGGGCATGCCGAGAGCGGTGGCAACGCGCTGATGTATGCGATGAGCGAGTGGGCGGTGCAGCAGCTCAAGGGGCAGACGTTTTCCGATCCCGTCGCGCTGCTCGAATCGATCCGGCACGACGTCTATGCCTACGGCAAAAAAATCACAGGGCACGCGGGATTGCGCGAGACCTTTGCCCTCAACGCGCTCGTGGGCGTCGATTTCGCGGTGTGGCAACTCTACGCGGCGGAGAACGGAATTTCTAATTTCGACGATCTCATCCCGGCCGCTTACCGGCCGGCGCTCGCGCATCGGCACGCGCAGGCGGCGAGCATTCCGCTCATGGCTTACGGCATTCCGATCGAGGAACTGAAAGCGGCGGTCGCGGACGGCTATTTTTTCATGAAGATCAAGATCGGCCAGCCCGGGACGCAGGCCGAGATGCTGGAGAAAGACATGGCCCGGATCACGGCAATCCACGCGGCCATCGGTGATGCCCGCACGCCTTACACGGCGAACGGCAAGCTGCCGTATTATTTCGATGCCAACGGACGTTATGAGAGCAAGGAGACGCTCCAGCGTTTGCTCGACCACACGAAAGCCATCGGCGCGTTTGACCAGATTGCGCTCGTCGAAGAGCCGTTTCCCGAGGAGCTGGAGATCGACATCCGCGATATTCCGGTGCGGGTAGCGGCGGACGAGAGCGCGCACACGGACCGCGATGCGTTGAAGCGAATTCAGATGGGCTATTCGGCGATCGCGCTGAAGCCGATCGCGAAGACGTTCAGCATGTCGCTCAAGATCGCGCAGCTCGCGCACGAGCACGGCGTGCCGTGTTTCTGCGCCGACCTGACGGTGAGTCCGCTCCTCGTTGAGTGGAACAAGAACGTAGCCGCGCGGCTGGCGCCATTTCCGGGACTCGGCATCGGGTTGATCGAAACCAACGGCCATCAGAATTACCGCAACTGGGAGACGATGCGCGGATACCATCCGCGCGCCGGCGCGCCGTGGGCGCGGACGCAGCGCGGGGTCTTCGAGCTCGACGCGGATTACTACGCGCAGAGCGGCGCGGTGTTGCAGCCCTCGCCTCACTTCGAGGCAATGTTTCCCTGAGGGACGATGATGCAACTTCGAGTTGACCGGCCGCATTTCTGTAGGCCCGACCGGTGGTCGGGCGGCGGGGCTTTTGCCGACACCGACCGACGGTCGGTGCTACAGTCGGGCCGTGGCCTGATAGCCGAGGGCGGGGCTTTTGCCGACACCGACCGGCGGTCGGTGCTACAGTTGGGCCGTGGCCTGATAGCCGAGGGCGGGGCGGTTTTTTATGATTAAGCTTCGCTCCGTCAAAATGCACCGCACGCACCTGCGGCTGCGGATGCCGTTTCGCTACGGGATCGCGACGCTCACGGAGCTACCGCACGTGATTCTCGCCTTCACGTTTGAAATCGATGGGCGGGTCGCGACGGGGGTCGCGGCGGACCATCTGCCGCCGAAATGGTTCACCAAGGATCCGGTGCGGGCGCCGAAGGACGAGATCGAGGATATGCTAGCGGTGATCCGCGCGGCGGTGGACCACGCGGTCGGGGTGAAGGCGGCGACGGTGTTCGAGTTTTGGCGCGAGTTGTATGCCGCGCAGGCGGCCTGGGCCGCGGGGGAAAAGATCGCACCGCTGCTCGCGCATTTCGGGACCTCGCTGGTGGAGCGTGGGCTGATCGACGCGTTTGGCCGGATGCACGGGGCGGGATTCGCGGCGGGCCTGCGGGCCAATATCTTTGGCGTGGACCTCGGGGCGCTGTGGGCGGAGCTCGCCGGCTCGGCGCCGCGCGACTGGCTGCCGGCGGTGCCGGCTGAGGCCGTCACGGTGCGGCATACGGTGGGGCTGGGCGATCCGCTGGAAGATGGCGACATCCCGCCGGAAGAACGGCTCAACGACCAGTTGCCGCAGGCGCTCGATGCCTGCGTGCGCGTTTACGGGCTGCGTCATTTTAAACTGAAGATCAACGGGGAGGAGCCGCGCGATTTCGAACGGCTAGCGCGGATGGCGAAGATTTTTTCGAAGGAGTGCGCGGGCACAGACTGGGCGTTCTCCCTCGACGGCAACGAAAGTTTTCGGGAGTTCGGGGCGTTTGCGGACTACGCGCGCCGGCTGATGGCGGCGCCGGAATTGGCGGTGTTGTGGCCGCGGTTGTTGTTCATCGAACAACCTTGGCATCGGGAAGTCGCGTTGTCGGACGCGATCGGCGAGCAGGCGCGCGCGTGGCCGGACCGGCCGCCGATCATCATCGACGAGTCGGATGCGGAGACGGGCAGCGTGCCGGCGGCGCTGGCGCTGGGCTACGCGGGAACGAGCCATAAAAACTGCAAAGGCATTTTCAAAGGCGTGGCTAACGCGTGCCGGCTGGCGCAGCGGCGCGCGGCGGGCGAACCGGGGATGCTCTCGGGCGAAGATCTCGCGAATGTGGGCCCGGTGGCGGTGTTGCAGGATCTGGCGGTGCAAGCCGCGCTCGGGGTGGAGAGCGTGGAGCGCAACGGGCACCATTATTTCGCGGGGCTCTCGGCGTGGCCGCCCGCGGTGCAGGACCATGTCCTCGAACACCACGGCGATGTTTACTGTCGGGCGGCGATGGGGCCGCACTGGCCGCGAATGGATGTGCGGATGGGCGAAGTGCGGATCGGGTCGCTGACGCGCACGCCGGGCCTGGGGGCGGTGCCGCCGCCGTTGGACGGCTTGCCGGCGGAGGAGCTGTAGGCAGCAGTCCGGCGGCGGGTTTTGAACAGTCCGGCCTTGCGCGGGGCGGGGGGACGCGACTGTTTCGGCGCATGAAAGTTTCGTTCACAGCCAAGGAATATGCCCGCATTCTCGAACTCGCCTACATGGGCCTGCGGGTCGCGAGCGGCGGCAGCGATGCGCCGGACGTGCTGCCGGAACGGTATGCCGATGCGGCGCAAAAACTGTTCGCGCTCGCGACTCCGCTCGGCTGCGCCGATCTCGTTGAGGAAGTCGCCGAGGGTGAGTTTCAGCCGTCGGACAAATTAGAATCCGAAGCGTTGCTCGAAAAAATGGCGCGGTTTGAAGAGGACGCCTTTTGGCGCGAACTGGTCGAGCGGCTGGCAGAGCGCGATCTCAAGGCGGAGTTGGGTTCGACCAAGCTCAGCGAAGAATTGACTGAGGATGAAGCGAAGCGGCTGGAGGAGATCGAGGACAGTTATTGGCGCGAATTTGAATCGAAGGGCACCGATTTCCTCGTGCTGCTCAAGGGCGGGCGGGGTTAGGGCGGTGCGGGTGGTTGCCGGTGCATAGCCGGCGAAACCAAGTCCGAACGTCGGAAATTTTAACCACGAATGGCTCCGCTACCGCTGCGCCTTCAAAGTGATTTTCGACTGACCGTCTCCACGGGTAACTTTGGGCCGGCTCATCGCCGGCCGAGTTTTGATCATCCGGACGTGGCAGCGGTGCCTAGGGGTGGCTCAATTACAGGTTTATCTTTCCGCCGCGGTGATGTTGGTTCGGGCCATGAAACCTACTCTGCTCGTGCTCGCTGCCGGGATGGGCTCGCGTTACGGCGGCCTCAAACAGATTGATCCGGTCGGTCCCTCGGGCGAGACGGTTTTGGATTATGCGGTGTTCGACGCGGTGCGGGCGGGTTTCAAGCGCGTGGTGTTTGTGATCCGCGAGGAATTCGCCGAGCTCTTCAAGGCGCAGGTCGCCGCGAAATACGACGGGCACATCGCGGTCGATTACGTGTTTCAATCGCTCGCGGCGTTACCCGAAGGCTTCACGGTGCCGGCGGGGCGTGAGAAACCTTGGGGCACGGGACACGCGGTGTGGTGCGCGGGCAAAGTGCTCGACGGCAACTTCGCGGTAATCAATGCGGATGATTTCTACGGCGCCGATTCGTTTGCGCAGTTGGGCGGATTTCTGGCCCCGTCCCCGTCCGGCTACGACCCGATGTCGGGGCACCGGCCGCCGAAGGCGACCCTGGCGGAGTTTGCGATGGTGGGCTTCCGGCTGGATCGCACGTTGTCGGAGCACGGCGCGGTGTCGCGCGGGGTGTGCGCGGTAAAGTTCGGGCAGTTGGGCGACATCGTGGAGCAGACGGGGATCTTGCCCGCCGAGGTTGGGGCTGGGAAAAAATTTACGGGTGAGGAAACGGTTTCGATGAACTGCTGGGGCTTTACGCCGGCGGTGTTGGCGGGGCTGGACGAGCAGTTCCGGGAGTTTTTGTCGACCAGAGGCACGGAGCCCAAAGCGGAATTTTATCTGCCGGCGGCAGTGGCGGGCATGGTGGCGCGGGCGCAGGCCACGGTGCGGGTGCTGCCGACGGCGAGCACCTGGTTCGGCGTAACCTATCGCGAGGACAAGCCACGCGTGCAGGCGGCGATCGCCGAATTGGTCGCGAGCGGGACGTATCCGGCGCGATTGTTTTGAGCGGTGGTGCGGGCGCGGGACCGTCCGCGTAGGGGTGTCGCTTGACGACACCCGCGGGCGCCGGCGAGCGGCGCTCCTACACGCATCGAACGATTGACGCCACGCGCGGCCGTCGGCTCGCTTTTGCGCCTATGGCAACTGCTCCCAATTATCGCACTATGGCCGAGTATTACATCCGTGGCCTCACGGAAGGTTTCATCGATGCGGCGGAAGTGATCGCGTGGACCGACGGCGTAGTCGTCGAGGCGGCGAAGACGGAAGACTGGATGCTCGATATTTCCTCGGCCAGTCCCGAAGACCGCATGGGCGTGCTGCACCATTTGCATGCCGTGCAGGGCGAGGTCGACGAGGCCGCGCTGGCGGCGCTCTTGGCGGCGAAGAAATAAACGCGGTCCCAAGCGGAAGGGTCCGATGAAGTTCTCCCGTCCTGAAGCCGATGTGTTTGTGCCTGCCGGCGGCGATGCTGCGCGTGCGCTCGCGCGGACGACGCACCTGTGCGTCATCGCCCACCAAGATGACATTGAGATCAACGCCTATTCGGCGGTGAGCGAATGTCTCGGGCGGGCCGACCGGTTTTTCACCGGGGTGGTCATGACCAACGGCGCGGGCTCGGCGCGCACGGGGAAATTTGCCCACGTGACCGATGCCGAGATGCAGGTGATTCGCCGCGACGAACAACGCACGGCCGCGGTGCTGGGTAACTACAATCTGCAGCTCCAGCTCGCGCATCCGAGCAGCGACGTGAAGCAAGCCGGCCACGCGGGCGTGACGGCGGACCTCGCGGCGATTTTTGGCGGCTGCCGGCCCGAGGTGGTTTACCTGCACCAGCCGGCGGACAAGCACGACACGCACGTCGCGTGTTTTTTGCGCTGCATCGAGGCCTTGCGGGCGTTGCCGCTCGACCGGCGGCCGGCGCGCGTGCTCGGCGTCGAAGGCTGGCGTGATCTCGACTGGCTCGCGGACAACGAGAAGGTGGCGATGGATGCCAGCGCGAATCCGGATTTGGCGGCAAAACTGGTCGGAGTCTTCGAGTCGCAGATTGCCGGCGGGAAACGCTACGACCTCGCGGCGATGGGCCGGCGGCTGGCGAATGCGACGTTCTTCAATTCACACGCGACCGACGCGACGAACGCGATCTCGCTTGCGATGGACCTCACGCCGCTGGTGCGCGACGAGACGCTGAGCGTGCGGGAGTTTGCCCTGGGACATATTGACCGGCTGCGAGCGGATGTGGCCGGGCGGATCGAGAAGTTTGGCGGCTGACGAGGCCGGCGATGAATTCCGCCTCCCGTCACCTGCGCGCGTTCGACAACCTGAACCGCGCGTTGGTTGGGCCGCACCCGGGACCGCTGCGCCGACTCGATCCGAAGGGGTCGAGTCTTGTAGTTTTTCATTCTTTCTTCGGAGGACAAAATGCAAAGTTTGATCCCTTTTCAGCCCCTTAGATAACATCCGAATTTCGCTCCTGTGATCGGTCCCAGGTTCCGCCGAATATAACCGCCCAATCGGGCTCCAACATCATCATGCTACGTGTCCAAGGATCGCGAAAATGATGCAGATAAAATCCCCACTTAATCTTGACCCAAAGCGGGCGATTTCCGGCAACCTGAACAAGCTCCAGATCATGCTCAGGCCGCTTGGCGATCTCATCCGAAATCTGAAAAAGGCCGTCCAGAATTTGATTCAGTTGCACATCTAGCTTCCTCTTCGCTTCGTGATGACCGTAGACCGCGAGCGCGAAATAGCAGGGCTGAATGTGGTCACGTATGACTCTGGATGCGGCAACCCAAAGCTGCGCAGGATTATTTCGGCCATGGTCGACCTGCTCGACCTGCTCTCCGAGCGTCATGATGCGATAAGCTAAGTCCGCCACGACATCTTTGAACTTCGTATAGCGCTGAAACACGATCGTAGAGTAGATGCCGATCGCTGCTCCTATCAGAACACCTGTAAGCCCGTTTCCTAAGCTTTGAAAGCTGTCGATGAGCGCCGCCATTTCGTCGAGCGTTCAGCTGTCATCCACGCGCGAAGCGCGTAGTGCCTTTGTGCGCTTATAGGGCTCTTTTTTCTTCATGAATAACGTAGCGAGTCTTCGATCCTCGAAGAGTCAGCGGGCGTAAATGGCCCCCCCCGTGCTTCTTTAGAAACACGGCATAACTACGAGGATTGGCCTCTTTGAAGAGCTCATTTGCAGCGGCACCGCGATCCTTCTGAACGCTGGCCACTATATTGGCCATCGCGGAATTGAGCTCTACGAAATACGATAGCTCCTGAAAATCTTCTATGACGTAAACTCCAATATGACGCGCCAGCAACTCAAGCGCGGTCTTCGGGTTCGGCAGTATGGCCCACAAATGAACAACATGCTCACCATTCATCGCGAGCATCTCCTTACCGCGCCTTCGCATCTGGATCTCCCACACGCGGAGCAGACACTCGAACGGCTCAAGCGACGGGAATTGCTCCGCGATGGTGGTAGCTTCGCGTCTCACTTCTTCCAAAAGCTTATAGAACGCCTGCGAACCTTTAAATCTAGTTATGAATCCCATAGAAGTGGTTTTTTTTGCCGATCAGTGTTATCGAGCCCCAGTGGAAGGTCCAAGTTTGGTCGCGCCCATTGCTCGAAGGAAGGGTGCTAATGTGCTGATATTCAATGGCAGATTATCGATTTTCGGTTTTTTCGGCCGTGGTTCGCGCCGGCTAAAGCCTAAGTTGAAAACCGGCCGAGCCGAGGGGTCCGGCCGAGCCGAGGTGTCTGGCCGTTGTTTGCTATTCTTTCGGCTGAATCGTGGCCCTTGAATTACGGCATTAGCCCTTCCCTTCTTGATTGGCGTCACTTTTCGCTCCCGGTTTCCTTTCCTCTGTTTTGAAAACAATTTCCCTCTCCCGCCACCTGCGCGCGTTCGACAACCGGAACCGCGCGTTGGTTGCGCCTCAGTCCGGCCTGTTGGCGTTAAGTTATTTCAACGTGCTCCGGTTGCGGGCCGGCGAGTCGCTGACGTTGACCGTCCCGGGCTGCGAGTTGCTGTGCGTGGTGCTTGCCGGTGCGGCGGATGTGTCGGTGGCCGGGCAGGCATTTGAAGACGTCGGTCGGCGCGCGGGGATTTGGGACGGCCCGGCGGACTCGGTTTACTGCGGCACCCACTCGCCCGTCACGGTGCGCGCGCGGCGCGACGGCACCGAGATCGCGGTGGCGGGCGGAATTTGCGGCGGGTCATTTGCGCCGTTTCGGATCACGCCCGAGGAAGTGGAAATGGTCGAGGTCGGCTCGGCGGCGACGCATTCACGGCGGCGGATATTTCATATTCTCGGCCAGAACGCCACGGGCCGCGCCGGCAATCTCCTCGTGAGTGAACTCTATGCCGATGCCGGCTGTTGGTCGGGCTATCCGCCGCATAAGCACGATACGGAGCGTCCGCCCGAGGAGACGGCGTTTGAGGAAATTTATCATTACCGCTTCTGGCCGGAGACGGGTTTCGGTGCGCAGTTCTGCTATGAAGAGCAGGCCGGGGTGCCCGACGCGGCGACGCCGCACGTCGTCATGACGAGGCACGGTGACACGTTCTTGGTCGACCGCGGCTATCATCCGACGGTGGCTTCGCCGGGCCACGAGGCGTATATCTTCACGATTTTGGTGGGCGCGCACCAACGCTCGCTCGTGCAGTCGTTCGAGCCGCAGCACCGGCATCTGATGGCGAAGATTCCGGGTATCGATGCGATGCGGAGTAAGTTTAAATGAGGGCGGCTCCGCGCTACTTCCGGCCGGGAACCGGCTGACCACCGCCAAGCTTCGGAGATTTTGACCGCGAATGGCTTCGCTACCGCTGCGCCTCGGAAGTGGGTTTCGCCTGATCGGCTCCACTTGGAGTTTCGGGCCGGCTGATCGCCGGCAGGGGGTTCGGACCAAGGATGAGGGGGCGAAAGACGTCACCGATTCTCCCTTTGAAGACTGTAGGTAACCTCAAAGTATTCCACCAACGGCCGGTGCTTCAGGCCGAATTCTCCCATGACGCCAAAATCTCCTCTCTTTGATCTCACCGGGCGCACGGCGCTCGTCACCGGTTCCAGCCAAGGCATCGGGCTGGCGCTCGCCCGAGGCCTCGCCGAAGCGGGCGCGGCGGTGGTGCTCAACGGCCGCGATGCGGCGAAGCTCGATGCGGCGGCGGAGGCTTTGCGGGTAGCAGTGCCGGGGGCGCGGGTGACGACCGCGGCGTTCGACGTGACCAACGCGGCGGCGATCGAGACGGCGGTGGCGCGGATCGAGGCCGAGTTCGCGCCGATCGATGTTCTCTTTAACAACGCCGGGATTCACCGCCGCTCGCCGCTGGCCGAAATGTCCGAGGCGCAGTGGCGTGAGGTGCTCGACACGAATCTCACGAGCACCTTTCTCGTCGCGCGGGCGGTGGCGCCGCGGATGATCGCGCGCGGCGCCGGGAAAATCATCAACACCTGCTCGGTCATGAGCGAGGTGAGCCGGCCGACGATTGCCAACTACGCGGCGGCGAAGGGCGGCCTGAAAATGCTCACGCGCGCGATGGCCGTCGAGTGGGCGAAGCACGGCCTCCAGTGCAACGGGATCGGGCCGGGCTACATCGTCACCGAGCTGAACCGCGTGCTAGTTGAGAACGTGGAGTTTAACAAGTGGATCTGCGGCCGCACGCCGGCGGGGCGTTGGGGGCAGCCGGAGGAGCTCGTCGGCGCGGCGGTGTTTCTGGCGTCGGCGGCTTCGAACTTTGTCAACGGGCAGATTCTTTACGTGGACGGCGGTCTGCTGGCGGCGATCTGAGCGGCAACGATAAAGCCGCCGCTGTTGGAGCGAGCTTGCTCGCGATCTTGGGGCGAAAATCGCGCCTTCGGAAATCGCCCGCAAGCAGGCTCCTACAGCAATCATTGGAACGCCTGGCCGCCGATTATTTGAAGCGGAGTACGGCGGTGACGGGATAGTGATCGGACGGAAAACGGCCGTCGCGCGCGGTGCGGTCGATGGCGGCGGCGGTGGTCGTGAAATCGGCGGTGTGAAAAACGAAGTCGATGCGCGAGCCGGCGGTGCCGCCTTTGAAGCCGTTGAACGTAAGTTCGCCGGGCGTGCGGGTCGGATACACGGCGCGAAAGGTGTCGATCCAGCGGATCGCTTCCGGGGTGGTCGGGCGGGTCAGCACGGCGTAGGCGGGGTTGTCTTCGTTGATGTTGAGATCGCCGGTGAGGATCGCGGGCAAATTGGCGGCGATGAGCGGCAGGCGCGTGGAGATGACGCGGCTCGCTTCCCGGCGCGCGATGACGCCCCGGTGGTCAAAATGGGTGTTGGCGAAAAGAAACTCGCGGCCGGTCGCGGTCTCGCGGAGGCGCACCCAACTGCAGAGGCGGGTGAGGGCGGCGTCCCAGGATTTGCTCCCGGGAATCTCGGGCGTCTCCGAAAGCCAAAAGTCACCGCTGGCGATGGCGGTGAAGCGCGATGTGCGGTAGGCGATGAGGGACCACTCGCCTTTGCGTTTGCCGTCGTCGCGGGCCACGCCGGCGAAAGCGTAGCCGGAAAGTCGTGCGGTGATCGCGTCGTGTTGGACGGCGAGGACTTCTTGGAAGCCGACGAGATCGGGGCCGAAGGCTTTGACCGTTTCGAAGAAAAATTCAGTGCGCTTCGACCACGCGTTGGCGCCATCGGACTCGGTGGCGTAGCGGATGTTGAACGACATCACGCGCAGAGGTTCGGCGGCGTGGGCGGTGGCGGCGGCGAGGACGAAAAGGGCGAGGGCGCGGAGAAGCGAAGGCATGAGGGCTTGTGCAAGCGGGTCGGCGCGATGGCAATGTCGCTTCAGCAAATTACGTCCGGCGGGGCGAGCGGGTTTGCCCCGGTGGCGACATACGAACTCGATGGGATTCAGGTTTACCTGGCTTCGATTGATTTCGATGGGCGTAATCCTCGGCGGGTGGCGGGTGGGTTGGGTGCTGGTGTTGGCGTGCGGCGCTTCGGCTGCGCCCGCCCCGGAGGAAGCGGAGTTGATCAGGCTGACGCGCGAGTTTGAGCGAGCGCTTGAAGGCGCCGGAGAGGCGGCGGCGTTGGGCCGGGTGTTGCACCCGGATTACATCGAGCGGCGTTATGTGCTCACGTGGACCACGGGCTAAGCGGATCCGTTTCGTTTCAACACGATGCAATTTGAGGCCGGCGTGAAGCTCTTGGAGCTACCGCCGATGGGGTGGTATCGCTACGGTTACAATCGCGACCTCACCGACTACTACCGACGCGATCACAGCTTCGGCCGGATGCTCTCGTTTTGGAGCTTCTGAGTCCGACCGCCAGCCGGCGTTCAGGCGAGTCTGCGTTCCCGGGCCACGAACCAAAGGGGCTCATGGTCGTCGTCGAGCACGGGCGTGATCTCGATTTCGGCGACGTAGGCGGTGCCGTTTTTGTGGTAGTTGACCAAGGTTTCGCAAATGGACCGGCGCTCGGTGAGGGCGTTGCGGATACGCTGCACGGCGGCCGGATCGGTTTTGGGGCCTTGGAGCACCTGGCCGGGTTTCCGGCCGGCGAGTTCGGGGAGGGAGAAGCCGCACATCGCGCTGAAAGCGGGATTGAGCCATTCCACGCGGCCTTGCGGATCGGTGACGACCATGGCGGCTGCTGGGTCGGGTGCGGGGTGGGTCTCGAGGGTCGACAGGATTCGGGTCTTGAGATCGGACGGAAGGGCGGCGGTCGGGCGCGGGTCGGTGAGGGCCAGAGCGGCCGCGACTTGGCTCAGGTCGGCGACCTCGGCGCGGAGTTCCGGTTGAAATTCGAGCACCAGTTCAAATACGTCCCGCTCGGCCGCCGGCATCGTGCCTGCCACATAAAGCGAGGCGCGGGTGGTGAGAAGTTCGGAGAGCATCCCGTAAAGAAGGCAGAAAATTTGTCCACGTCAAATCCCCGGCACCCGAGAGCGGGCGGCGGGCGGCAGTTCAATGCCGCCGAGGGTGGCGTAGAGTTTGATCACGGCGCTATCGTCTTCGCCGCCGTGGCCGGCGGCGGCGGTGTCGAGGTAGAGTTGATGGGCGGCGGTCGCGAGCGGAAGGGGGAAGCCGAGTTGCCGCGCGGCCGCGAGTACGATGCCGAGATCTTTGACGAAGACGTTGACCGCCGAAAGAGGCGTATAGTCGCCGGCGAGGATGTGGGGCACGCGGTTGGCAAACATCCAACTCGAGCCGGCGGAACTGCAGATCACTTCGTAGAGCCGTTGTGGATCGGCGCCGGCGCGGATGCCGAGGGCGAGGGCCTCGCAAGCGGCGGCGATGTGGATGCCGGCGAGGTGCTGGTTGACCATCTTGACGGTGGAGCCGATGCCCGCGCGATCGCCGAGGCGAAAGACTTTGCCGGCGACGGCGTCGAGTAATCCGCCGGCGGCGGTGAAGGCGGCGGGACGCCCCGAGGCCATGACGGTCATTTCCCCGGCAGCGGCTTTGACGGCGCCGCCGGAGACCGGGGCGTCGATCAGCCACAGGCCGGCCGCCTCGAGCCGGGATTCCCAGTGTGGTGGTAACGCGGGATCAACGGTGGCGGAGGCAAACACGACGGAACCGGGCTTTAAGTGGGCAGCGAGGCCGGCGGCGCCGAAGAGCACGGCTTCGGATTGGACGGCGTTGACGACGAGGAGCTGCACGGCGTCGCACACGCCCGCGAGTTCCGCCACACTGTCGGCGATGCGCCCGCCGGCGGCGGCCACGGTCGCGCAGGCCGCGGGATTAAGATCGAAGCCCCAGGTGGGCACGCCGCGTCGGAGCGCCGAAAGGGCGGCACCGCGTCCCATTGAGCCGAGTCCGATGATGCCGAGAGTGGTGGGAATGGGCATAAAAGAAAAAAGGGTGCGGAAATCGATGCCGAACGAATGGCCTCAGCGAACGCGCCGGAAGAAATCGGTCAACGGGCGAAAACTCCAAGCTCGCGCCGGCCCCCGGCCCTTCTTCAGCTAAGGGAAGGATCGTACCCCCACCTATGAAACACCTCCTCGTTGCTTGCTGGTTTGCTCTCACCGCGATCGTGCGTGCCGCTACGCCGACGACCGCCCCCAACATCGTCTTCATTTTCTCCGACGACCACGCGTATCAGGCGATCAGCGCTTACGGTGATGGGCGGAAGCTGATCGAAACGCCCAACATCGATCGCCTCGCGAAACAGGGCATGCGCCTCGACCGCTGTCTCGTCACGAACTCCATCTGCGGTCCATCGCGCGCGACGATTCTCACGGGAAAATACAACCATCTGAACGGCTTCGTGAATAATTCGAACTCCACGTTCGACGGCACGCAGGTCACCTTTCCCAAGCTCCTGCAAAAGGCCGGCTACCAGACGGCGATCGTCGGCAAGTGGCACCTCGGCTCCGATCCGACCGGATTCGATTTTTGGCAGATCCTCCCGGCCCAAGGAATCTATTATAATCCGCCCATGATCAAAATGGGCCAACGGGTGACCGTGCCCGGTTACGTCACGGATATCGTCGGCGATGTTTCGATCGACTGGCTCAAGCAGCGCGACAAGACGAAACCGTTTTTGCTCATGAGCCAGCACAAGGCGCCGCATCGCGAGTGGGCGCCGGCCCTCCGGCATCTCGGTTTCGACGGCGACCGGGTCTATCCCGAGCCGGCGACGCTGTTTGACGATTACGCCGGGCGCGGCATCGCCGTCCGCGATCAGGACATGACGCTCGAGAAAACGTTTACCGACCGCGACGCCAAGCTCGCGGTGCCGCCCGGCCTGACCGCCGAGCAACGGGTGGCATGGGACGCCTACTACGAACCGCGCAATGCGAAGTTCCGCGCCGCCAATCTCACGGGCAAGGACCTCGTGCGCTGGCGCTATCAACGCTACATGCACGACTACCTCGCGACGGTGAAGGCCGTCGACGAAAACGTCGGTCGGCTGCTCGATTATTTGGAAAAGGAAGGTCTCATGGAGAACACGATTGTCGTCTATTCGAGCGACCAGGGATTCTTCCTCGGCGAGCACGGTTGGTTCGACAAGCGGTGGATCTTTGAAGAATCGGTGCGCACGCCGCTGATCGTGCGTTGGCCGGGTGTGACCAAGGCCGGATCGGCGAGCCCGGCGCTCGTCTCCAATCTCGATTTCGCGCAGACCTTTCTCGACGCGGCGGGCCTGCCGTCGCCCACGGAGATGCAGGGCCGCAGCCTGCGGCCGATCTTGGCGGGGAAGGCGCCGGCGGACTGGCGCACGGCGTTCTACTACCAGTATTTTGAATATCCCGCACCGCACCGGGTGCGACCGCACTACGGCGTGATCACCGACCGCTATAAACTGGTGCGATATTTCGGCACCGGCGAAGACTACACGGAGCTCTACGACCGGGAGAAGGACCCGAACGAAATGAAGAGCATGTGGGGCGATCCGGCCTATGCGGCGACGACGGCGGACTTGGAAAAGCAACTCGCGCGGCTGCGCACCGAGCTGAAGGTCCCCGAGACCGTGCCCGCGAGGTGGCTGGGGAATGCAGGAGCGGGTGGCGGTAAGAAGAAGGCGGCGCCGACGGCACCGTGAGCCGGTGGCGGCGTTTCATCCGCTTCGGCTCAATCTTCCGATGATAACGCCCCTCGGTTCGGCCCGCGTTTGGATTTCCGTCTCGCTCTTCGGCCTCGCGCAGGCCCTGCGCCTGCAAAACAAAAATCCGGCGGAGGCGGCGGATTTGGAAGCGCGGTTTAAGCGCGTCTGGGCCAAGGCCGATGTGACGCTGACGTCGTCATGCTTTTGCCTGCCGGGGACGTGAGGCGGGTGTGGAATTCGGCCGAAGCCGATCCGTCTTTAGCCGTGAAAGTGTTTCAGCTGTAGAACCGACCGCTGGTCGGTTGCTCGTGGTTTTTGCCCGACCAGCGGTCGGGCCTACAGCGGAACGGATCAGCGCTCGAAGCTTGCGCTGTAGGCGACGACGTTGCGGCCGTTGATTTTGATGCGAATGTCGTCGTGCTTTTGCCTGCCGGGGACGTGAGGCAGGGGTGTGGAGTTCGGCGAGGCCGATACTTCTTCAGCCGTGAAATGGTCTCAGCTGTAGAACCGACCGCTGGTCGGTTGCTCGTGGTTTTTGCCCGACCAGCGGTCGGGCCTACAGCGGAACGGATCAGCGCTCAAAGACTGCGCTGTAGGCGACGACGTTGCGGCCGGTGATTTTGATGCGAATGTTTTTGCCCTTGAGCGCATCGAGATTGGGTTGGGTTTTCCAGGCGATCTCGCGGCGCAGATGGTCGCCGGTGACGGGGGTGCAGTCAGCGGTGGTGTAGCCGGGATACTCGCCGCCGTAGCCGGGACGTTTGATCGCGACGGTGACTTCGCCGGCACAGATGAAATTTAAAAACAACCGGCCACCCGGGCAGACGAAGGGCAACGTCGCAAAGAAGCCGTCGTGCTCGGTCTGCTGGCCCACGAGACGGTTCTTGCGGAACGTGGCGAAGGCGAGCGCTGGCCTTTGCGCGGGGTTGCCTCCGGTGTCGGCCGCGTCGTGACGGTCGGCGGAGGCGTAGTAATAATAGCGGTGCTCGTCGCCGACGGGAATGGGCTCGGCGAGTCCGACGTAGGCGCCGCCGCTGTCGTAGGTTCCCGGTGCTCCGGGCTGGAGAAGGTGGGGGCGTGAGGGCATGCGTTGCCAGTGGTGATTATCACCGCTCTCGATCAGTTCGACCCAGGTGGTCTGGGTGGTGAGATCGTAGAGATTGAGAAAGCCAAGGGTGCGGCCGCAGAGCGTGAAAGCGGACTGGTTATAGAAATGGGTGCCGGCGTGGTCGCCGTGGTCGGGCGTGAAAATCCACTGCGGCTCGCTCCAGGTTTTGAAATCGTCGCTGTGGGCGAGCATGCGGCTGCGGTGGTTGCCCTGGCGGTCCTTGAGAAAGGCGTAGTAGCGGCCGGTCCGGCGGTCCTGCCAGAGACACGAGGCGTCCTGCGAGGGGAGGACGGTGCCGGTGAACGTCCAGCGCAGGCCATCGGGTGACACAAAGAGGCCGCAGCCGTTGAGGTCGGCGTCCCGGGTATCGATGTGAAACATCATCAGCTTGAAGCGGCGCTGCGGATCGGGGTCGTGCGAGTCCTCGATGACGGAGGGGGCGTCGTTGTAGTAAGAGGTCCAAGTGAGAATGATGTTGTTGCCCGGAAACTCCTTTTGGAAAAACAAGTCGAGGGCGGGGCGGCGCCAAGTGAGGCCGTCGTCGGACTCGGCGTAGCAGACGACGCAGTGGTTTTTTCCTTGCATGGAATTGTCGACGAGGACGGCGTCGGCTTGGGCCCCGGGAAAATCGGTGCTGTAGAAAAAACGAAATTTCCCGTCGCGCGGCGAGCGGAGGACGCTGCCCCAGCAGACGCCGGCTTTCTCCCACAGCATTTCGGCCCGCAGCACCGGATTCTGCGCCGGTTTGCGGAGCGGCTCGTAGCGATCGTAACAGTTTTTCTTTTCGGTTATGAAACCGGGGCTGAAGAGGATTTCCCGAAGGATGTCGGAGTTGGGCGCGGGTGGCGGTGGATGAACGCTGGCGCCGGCGTTGGCGGCCGTGAGAGGGCGGTTCGCCAGCGGGAGCGTGGCTGCAAGCAGCGAGGTACTCCGAATAAAGGTGCGGCGAGAGGTATTCATAGGCGGGGCGGGGGAAGGAGGCGACGAGCTGCGGGTCGAAGCGAAAGGGGGATTCGTCTTAAGCCGCATCTCTTCAAGTTCCATCAGTCAGCCCAATCGACAGTGCGCCGATCGTTAGCTTCAGACCTATAATTCTAGGGCGAAGCTGAGCGCCGATTTGATTTGGGCGAGTTGACTTGAAGTGACGGTGCCCAGTGGGCGGATCAAACGTTCGTGGCCAACTGACATCAGGCCTTGGACATTGGCCCATGATTCTTAGGTGAGGAAACGTGGTTTGCCGAGTGAGACCTCGTAGTCCGAGCCGCGATTCTCCGTGGTCAAAAGCACGAGCAGCGCAAGGGCACGGGGACTGTCGAGATCGTAGCGGGAAACGACCACGGCGGGACGGACCTTGGCGGCCAGCCCAAGGTCCACGAGATAGATTTCGCCCGGTTTGGGGGTCACGGCTTCGCGAGGTGGGAGTAATCTTCTTGGTCGAGTTGATCCCAAACCTGCGCCGTGTGCTCGATAGGAACGGCAACCGTTCGGTCGTGCCCGAGTGAGAGCGTAAACGGGATCGCTTTGCGCAACTCGATTTGAGCGTAAAACATGTTGATGGCTTGATCGGGGCTGACCCCGAGCTTGGCGATGATCGCTTCGGCTTTGCGGCGCGGATCAATGCGGGTGCGGATGATGGCGGCCTGCGACATGGATTTACGAAGGCTCTGTTTGTGCCCGAGTGCAAGAATGAGGTGGGAAGGATTTGTTGACGGGATGTCTTCGATGCTGCGCGGCGGAGCGTGCTTCTCGGCGCGGAGCGGAAGCAAGACACGGTCGCCTGATTTGTGAACCAGAGACTTTTTTTGGCGCGTCCAAAACACTCCGCCCTCGGGCTGGGCCGGACGCAGACCGCGACGAGGGCGTCGCGTCTCCAGAGCGGTGAAACAAAAATAAAAAGCTCTGATCCGCGAACTGAGGCAGTGCGCCACTTCCTTGACCCGGCCAAGTGCGGGCGCGATCACTGTCGGCTTGTCATCGGCCGAACGCATCAAACAGGGCTACGAGCGGTTTCCTTATCCGGGGAGCGACGTGGCGGCGCTCAGCCAGCGCGGCGGCTCGATGCCGGCGCTGCGGTGGATGCTCGGGATCGGCCGGCCGGGGAGCGCGAAACCTCGACGCGTGTTGGTCGCGGGGTGCGGCACGGGCGTCGAGGCGTTTCGACTGCGGTTGGCGTTGCCGCAGGCGGAGATCGTGGCGGTGGACTTCAGTCCGCGGTCAATCGCCGTGGCGCAGAAATGGGAGCGGTCAGGGAAGTTTGGTCGAGCGATCCGGTTTTTGGTCGGAGATCTGACGGCGGGAAATTTGCGAAAGGAAATCGGCGGGGATTTTGATCTGATCACCTGTCACGGGGTGTTGAGTTACATCCCAAAACCGGAGCGGGCGCTCGTCGTGCTCGCGACCTGCCTCGCGCCGGACGGAGCGCTCTACCTCGGCGCCAACGGCGCGGGGCATCCCACCGTGGCGTTGCGGCCGTGGCTGGAGACGTTCGGTCTCACGGTGACGGGGATGAAAGAAGAACGGCGGTTGCGCGAGTTGCTCCGGCTCTGGGACGCGTTGCACGACGACGACCTCGGCGAACTGGCGACGATGCCGGCGAGCTATCTGGCGAGCGATATCTGCGGAGCGTGGTTCAACAATTGGTCGCTGGAGCGGTGGCGGGCGGCGGCGCGTCGTGCCGGTTGGGAAGTCGCGGGCACGGCGGTATTGCCGGCAGCGCTGCGGTTGACGATGGACGAAGGGCGCGAGCGGCCGCTGTTTCCGGCGGGCGTGGGCGAATTGGCGGAGCGACTCGATCAGGTGCGCCCGGCTGGGTTTCACCGGATCATGCTGCGGCGGGCGGCGGCGATGAAGACGAGCGGGCTGGCGTGGACCGGACTCTACACCGCGAAAGTTTCCGAGGGCCGGGCGCGGTTCTTCAGCGCGACTCTGGGCCTGCGGTTCGAAGAAACGCTGACGACGCGGCAGGCGGTAGCGTTACGGACTTTAGTCGAGGGGAAAAATCCGACGAAGGTCGGGGCGAACGCCTGGGTGCGGAGTGACGCGGGCCGGCGGATGCTCTGGCGCTGGCGCGCGCTCGGCGTGGTGGCGGGGTAGATAGGGCGAAGGCCGAGGGAATATGACCGCGAAGCGCCGCGCTTCACCGCCTACTCGGGCACAAGTTCGGCGACGATGGGGCGGCCGACGCTACGGCGAATGGATTCGAGATTTTCACGGATGAGGGCGCCCATCGATTCGCAGCGCAGGTAGGCGTCGCGGCCAAAGTGTTCCGCGAGGCTCGCGCGCAGCTCGCGGACCTTTTCGATCGGGGCGATCGGATCGCGGGCCATGCCGTGCAGGAGCAAGCTCAGGCGCTCGGCGGCGAGGCCGGCGCGTTGTAGAATAAGGGTGTGTTCTTCGCGGACGTACTGTTGGGCGGTCTCGGGGCGGATGTGCTCGGTGCAAAACAGTGCGAGCGGCGTGTTCTCGGGGAAGAATTGCGGGAGATAAAAGTTTTTGCGGCCGTTGTAGCTCTGTTGGTCGAAGTCCATGGCACGGATGCGGACCTGCCAGTCGTCGAAATCGGGCGTGAGCAGGACGACAAAGTTATACGAACGCATGTCGCCGAGCAGGCGGATGAAGCAGCGCTCGTTGAACTTCACGAGCTCCTTGGCGATGCGGATGGGCCGCAGATCGGGGCGGTTCAGCCAACGTTCGATAAAGGCGTCGCCGGGCAGACCGATGATGTGCTCCTCGATGAGCGTGGAGCCGTGGGTGATGTAGTTGATGCGGTTCGGGGAGAGCAGGTGTTCGAGCTCGAGGCCGTAGATGCGCGAGGCGTCGGCTTTTTTGACGTAGAAATAGTCCTGATTGTCGTTGTAGGCGTTGACGATCCGGATGCGGAACGGGGTGGAGTTTCCAAACGTGCAGAAGTCGATGCGATCGACGTAGAGGTGCTTCATCACGGAGAGGTCGCCGTCGACTTTCAGGAGAGCGTAGACCTGCTTCAGCGCGTCGTTGAGTTCGCGCATCTCGGTGGAGTCGTAGATGACGGTTTCCCAAAGCGTGGGTCGCCCCTTTTCGTCGGTCAGAGCGATGCCCTCGCGAAAGCTGCGGAGGCGTTCGTAGGTGACGGAGAGAGCGCGTTCGCGTTTGTAGCGCCGGAGGTAGCCGAGGAGATCGGGGCCGATGGGGAACGAAGGTTTTTTGCGCGTCACAATGGTCGCCATGGGGAGAGGTTCAGCCGCGGCGGAACGCGAGGCAATGCTGGGGGCGTGGCGCTTTTTGGCTTTTGCGGCGCGGGTGAAAACGGAGTCCAGCACGCTCATGACGAGACGCGGCTGGATCCGAGGGCTGATGCTGGCGCCGGGCGCGCTGCCGGCACGGGCGCGCGGGCGGGCGATCGCGTGGGAGAACCGCCGGGGCGGCGGATTGGGCCGGTGGTGAGGGAGGCGCGGGAAATGCCGTCGGCGGCGGGGTTGAGGCGGCCGCTCTTGGCGTCGAAGGCGAGATGGCCGAGAGGACTTTGGTGACGGGCAGTTCCGAGCGGGCGGCGGCGGCTCGCTTCAGGTCGACACGTTGGCCGATGAAGGCGTCGCCCGCATTGTAGCTACGGAGTCGATCTGCCGCGTGGCCGCAGACAAGATCACTTTGCCGGGCGTTTCTCGGGATATCCCCACGGCAGAGGGCCTTGGCGCGGAGGTGCGGCGAAGCGGCGGCGGAGAATCGTGAGCGCTTGGGCTTGAAACTCCGGTCCGTACTGAAAGATGGCGCCCTCGGCCTTGAGCTGGCGCTGCAGATCTACGATTTGGACGTCTTGCACCGGCGCGTGGTCGCGGATTGCCAGCTGCGCGGCGATGCCCGCGGCATGTCCGAGCATCATGTATTGGGGCTCCATGCGCATCGAAGAATAGGCCGCGTGGGTGGCCGAGAAGCAAACCGGCACCAGCAAGTTGGTGATCTCCTCGCGCTGGGGTGTGAGAACGCGATAAGCGATGTGGTAAGGGTTCACCGAAGCTGAGACCTGGAAGTCGCCCTCGTTTTCGACAAATCCGCGGTCGTTGACGAAGCGTTGCACGTTGTGCGAGTCCGCGCCGTAGCTGCCCATGGCGATGGCGTCGGGTTTTACGAGGTCGGTTTGCAGGTCTCTTTGCGTGGCGACGAATGGCCCGACCATGCGGCGCGCCTCGCGGATATACAACTGGTGGGGCCAGTGGCCGGTATCGACGAACTCATCCTTCGGTAGTCCCCACTCGCGCATCTGCGCCTGGAGTTCCTTCGGCACGCGGGGATCATTGGCCAAGAACCAGTAGAAGCCCTTTTGGTAGTCCTCGTGGTCTCGCCAGATGCGGGCGCGGGTGGAGTAGTCGCCGTCCGGATAATCGTAGTTCTTGCCGATGTAGTCGCTGGAGAAGCCGCCCCGGTTATTCCAATCGGCTTTGCCGTTGGGGATGACGCGGAGGAGGTTGACCTCGTTGATGTCGAGCGGTCGGCCCAGGTAAGGGGTCATCTTCGTGATGTAGATAGCCAGCAGTTCATAGCGCTTGACGTCGTAGTTGTCGGGCTTGGGCCAAGGGACCCGGTTAGCCGCAACATTGGTGGCGACGACGCGGAAGTTGTACGCCTGAATCCGCTGGTCGGCGGCGCCGGGTGCCCCGCGCGGCGCTCCGGAGACTTCTGGCAGGAGCGTGCCGTCCGCGGCGCGCGCCGGGATCTCCACGGCAAACTGGTGGCTGGGGGTGAGGGCGCGCACGCCGGCGAGGCTCTCGCCGTACTGCGCGGTGCTTTCGCGGCCGGTGGTATAGCTGACCTTTGATTGCGCCATCAGGTCGCCTTCATACGAGGTATCCACGAAAATTTTGCCCTGAAAGCGGGTGCCATTCTCGGTGGTGATTTCGATGATCCGGGTCCCTTCTTTGCGCATTCCAGTTTTCTCGCGGAGGCGGTGGCGCTCGAGCAGGGTGACGCCGGCCTCTTTCAGCATCTCGCGGAAGATGGCTTCGGCGACCTTGGGTTCGGGCATCCAGGCGAGTTCCTGATGATGGCGGTTGAGGCCGTAGTGGCGGCCGGCGCGAAAATAGAATTCGAGAGCGAGCCCGCCGATCACTTCCCGCTTACCAATATCAGTGCCGGAGAGTCCGCCGCTGACGAGGCCGCCGACATGGTCGTGCGGCTCCAGCAGGACGGTTTTGAGCCCTTGGCGCGCGCCCGCAACGGCGGTTGTAACGCCGGCGGCGCTACCGCCGTAAATCACCAGGTCGTAGTTTTGCTGCGCAAAGGCCGACGCGGCAGCCAGGGAAAAAACGAACCGAATTTTGCTGATCATAGTTGTAGCTAAAAAACTCGGTTTTTTGGGGAATGGATGCAGGGGGGGGACATTGATTCCAACCGCTATTGATCATGAAACGCCAGATTGGAGCGCCGCGATTTACTCGATCGGCGAGCCAATACTAAATGAGGCCGGCGGCGGCAGCCGGGGTGAACCAAGGCCGGATCGGAAAGTCAGCCCCGCCTTGATCGCCCGGAGCACGTTTGGGCGTTGGGCTTACTGTACGACGACGGTCGCGTCTTCGATGATGAGCGGGTATTTGTAGCCGCTGCCGAAATCGCGGTCGGTGCCAAGCTTGCCGGTCACGAGCACGAGGTCGCCGACTTTGACCGTGGCGGCCGTGGTGATGGTGAGATCGTTGGTGCCGGGGCCCCCGGAGCCGTCGCGGATGTGCAGCCAGTTTTTGCCGAGAATCTGGGCGTTGTATTTTACGACGCGCGCGCGGATGGCGACGGACTTGCCGGCGAACTTCGTTTTGCCGGTGGTGACTTCTTCCACGGTTTGACCGTTTTCGGCGCGCTTGATGCCGGTGAGATCGGGCGCGGTTTTGGCCGACATCGCCCGGTGGCCGGGTGGCAGGGTTGCCGTCGTGGGCGCGGGGGCCGGGGTGGGGTTGGAAGGGGCGGCGGGGGCGCCGTTGACCGAAATGTTGCCGGTGAAATAAACGAGGTCGAAGGTGCGGTTGAGGGATTTGCTCTGGTAGTTTTGCATCGGCATCGCATCGGCGATCGCGACGGTGTCGCCGACCTTCACCGCAAACTGGGGGGCGGCGACCCAGGATTTTTTCGCGCCGGTGTCGATGCGCACGTAGGTGTACGAAGCGGCGTTCATGGTCTCGACGACTTGGCCGGAAATCGCGCCGGCGGCGGCGTCAGGGGCGGCGTCAGGGGCGGCTTGGATCGGGGCGACGGCGAGCGCGAGCAGAAGGGTGAGGCGGCAAAGCATGGGCTGAGGTTTCATGAAAAGCAGTCAAGCGACGGGTGGTCGTTCAGCAAGATAGGCGAAACGAAAAATGAGCGGGGTGCGGCTCAGGGTTTGGCGGCGTCTTTCTCGGGACCGAAACGGGTGCCGAAGAAATCGCCGGGTTTCCACGCGGGGGCGACGGGGTCGTCGGCGACGGCGCGAATAAACTCGGCGGTGAGCACGGCGAAGTTCCCGGCGGACGGCCAGTGGATCGGGCGGGTGAGGTCGTCGCTGGGTTTGTGGTAGTGGGTTTTGCGGAAATCGGCTTCGAGGGCGGCGAGGTCTTGTTTGGGGTCGAGGCCGAGCTGGCCGGCTTTCATGAAGAGGGCGGGGACGCCGGCGCGGATGAAGGGATATTGGTCGCTGCGGACGAAGACGACCTCGTCGGGCGTGGGGTCGGGGCTGACGGTGAAATTGAGCTTGGCGGCGACGGCGGCGAGGGAATTGCCGAGGGACGTGTGTTCGGCGCCGATGCCGATGACGTCGCGCGTTGGGGCGAGGATGACGGGCATATCGAAGTTGAGGTTGGCGGCGAAACGACGGACGCGTGCGGGCGGATGTCTTACGAGATGCGTCGCACCGAGGAGACCTTTCTCCTCGGCGGTGAGTGCGGCGAAAAGCAGGGGGCGTTGCAGGCGCGGGCCGGCGACGAGTTGCTCGGCGGCGTCGATGAGGGCGGCGGTGCCGAGGGCGTTGTCGAGGGCGCCGTTGTAGATCGAGTCGCCGTTGATCGGCGGGCCGATGCCGAGGTGGTCGAGATGCGCGGTGACGACGATGGGCTCGCCGGCGAGGGCGGGGTCGGTGCCGGGGAGCCAGCCGAGGACGTTGGCGCTGGTGATATCGGAGACCGTGGCGCGGCCGCCGAGGGTCAGTCCGACGTTGAGGACGAAGGCTTGGGGCTCGCTGCGTTCGGAGGCGGCGAAGACCTCGGCGAGCGGACGCGTTCCGGCCTGGAAGAGGGCGGCGGCGGCGGCGCGGCTGACGGAGGCGGTGGCGCGGAGTTCGGGGTAGGCTTCGTGGAGAGAACCGTCGGGGTTAATCAAGCGCATCGAGGCGAAGCGTGCGGCGTTGACGGTGAAGGCCCACGGGGCGCGTTTCTCCTCGGCGGGGGTGAGGATGGAAACGATGCCGATGGCGCCGCGGCGGGCGAGCTCGGCGGTTTTCTCGCGGGAGTAGTGGGCCTTGGCGGTGGCAGGCAGGCTTTTGGGCGAGCCGGCGAGGATGACGGCGATCTTGCCGCGCACGTCGATGCCGGCGGCGAAATCGGAGTAGTTGAACTCGGGGGCGTGAATCGCGAAGCCGACGAAGACGGCGGGGGCGGTGAGCTCGCTCGCGGCGATGCCGGCGGCGGGGCGGGCGACCATATCGTTGATCGGGGCGAGGGTGACGTCGGGGCTGCCGGCGCGACGGATGACGAATTTCCCCGCGTCGATATCGAGGCGTGATTGGCGGAGCGCGAGGGGCTGTTGGTAGCCGGATGCGCCGACGGGCTCGAGGCCGAGGCGCATGAACTGGGCGGCGACGTAGTTCATCGCGAGGCCATGGCCGCGGGTGCCGGTTTCGCGGCCCTCGAGAAGATCGTCGGCGAGGAAGGTCACGTGGGCGCGGACGCGGCGCTCGGCGAGGGTGACGGGTTCGCCGGCGCGCGCGGAGTCGGCAAAGAGCGAGAAGGCGGCAACGGTGGTGAGCGCAAATAGGCGGAGGCGAAGGCAAGAAATCATTGGAAGATCGAGGGAATGGAGGGAGCGCCGGAGCGGAACGGCAGAAAAAGGAAGCGCGACCGCGGAAGAATGGTTCGACGGAGCTGATCGCCGAAGTCAATTTTGGAACCATGAAACCCGTCATGCTCGTCTCCGATTATTCCGCGTTTCTGACCGAGGTAAAGGGGCGCATCCAGTCGGCGCGGCTGAGCGCGGGGCGGGCGGTGAACCGGGAGTTGGTGATGCTGTATTGGGAGCTTGGGCGCGGGATCGTGGAGAAGCAGGCGGCGGTGGGCTGGGGTGAATCGGTGGTGGAGCGGCTGTCGGCGGATTTGCGGGCGGAGTTTCCGGATATGCGGGGTTTTTCGGCCAACAATCTTTGGTTGATGCGGCAGTTTTATGCGGAGAACGCAGCCGACGGATTTCTTGAACAGGCTGTGCGAGAAATGAAATCAATGGCCCCCGCGCTTTTGGAGCAGGCAGCGCCTGAGGCTAACCAGTCGGGGGCTTCGCGGCCCAATGCCGCAATTCTTGAACAGCTTGTTCAAGAATTTCTGGCTCCTATCCCGTGGGGGCATCACGTCGAGATTTTGAAAAAGGCCAAGGACCCCAGGGCTCGGCTCTATTACCTGAAGGCCACGGCGAAGTTTGGGTGGAGCCGGGCGGTGTTGCTCAACCAGATCAAGGCGCAGGCTTACGAGCGGGCGAAGGCGGAGAAGAAGACACACAATTTCGCGGCGGCGTTGCCGGAGCATTTCGCGGAGCAGGCGGATGAGATGCTCAAGAGCCGCTATAATCTGGAATTCCTCGGCATCGCGCGGCCAATGAAGGAGAGGGAACTGGAGGAGCGGCTGATCGGGCGGTTGCAGCAGTTTATCTTGGAGCTCGGCTATGGGTTTTGCTTTGTCGGCCGGCAATACCGGCTCGCGCTGGGAGCTAAGGAATACTTCGTGGACCTGCTATTTTATCACCGCTTCCTGAAGGCGCTCGTCGCGTTCGATTTGAAGGTAGTCGCATTCGAGCCGGAGTTTGCGGGGAAGATGGATTTTTATCTGAACTTGCTGAACGAAAAGGAACGCGCGCCGGATGACCGGCCGTCGATCGGGATCATTTTGTGCGCGGAGAAGGACGACGTGGAGGTGGAGTTCGCGCTGAAGTCGAAAGGGAATCCCATCGGCGTCGCGGAGTATCGGATGCAGTCGAAGCTGCCGGCGGAATTTAAAGGGAAGCTGCCGACGGCGAAGCAACTGGCGGACGTGGTGCGGGAGATTTTGCCGGGAGCGGCGAGGCCGCGGGGGTGAGGGGCGCACGGGACGGGGAGGGTCGGGGCCGCCGGAAGTAGGGCGGGGTCTGTGACCCGCCCTTTCTGATCCGCGGCGCGGCGTGGCGTGGGACCTGGAGGGCAGGTCGGAGACCTTGCCCTACGGGGAACGAAACCCGGTTACGCGGCGAGGAGGCGCTCGCAGAGGGCAAGGAGGCGGGCGCGGAGCGGGTCGCCGCGGGTGGCGAAGGCGCGTTGGTGGGTTTCGTATTCGGCGCGGCCGGCGGGAGTTTCGATCGCGATGGGTGGATAGCCGAGGGCGGCGAGATCGTAGGGGCTGGCGCGCATGTCTATTTCCCGGATGGCGCAGGCGAGTTCGAAGCAGTCGGCCACGAGCTCGCTGGGGGTGAAGGGCGCGAGTTTAAACGACCATTTGTAGAGGTCCATGCCGGCGTGGAGGCAGCCGCGTTGCTCGTGCTGGGGCGTGGTCTCGCGGGTGGGCTGGAGACGGTTGAGCGGGCGGGCGGGCGGCGTGAAAAAGCGAAACGCGTCGAAATGGGTGCAGGTGATGGGCGCGGCTTCGACGATGCGGGCGAGGGCGTCGGGCGGATAGCGGAGCGGGTAGGCGTTGTGGCGGATCTCGTCGGGAGTTTGCCGATACACCATCGCCCACTCGTGGAGACCGAAGCAGCCGAAAAAGGCGGGGCGCGTCTGCATTGTTTGGAGAAGATCGCGGAGCCACGTCACGAAGACGCGGCGATGAACGGGGAGCGCGGCGGGGTCGAGAGTGACGGCGGGGGAACCGTCGAGCAGGGTGATCTCGCGATACTCGGACCAGCGGAGGAAGGCGCGGGCGGATTCGCCGGTGAGCGCGACATCGGGGCCGGGATGCCAGCGTTTCAGCCACGCGGGGCGGAACGCGTAGTAGCTGAAGAGAAAATCGTGAACGGGATGTTTCTCGCCGCGGGAGGCGCGGGCCTGATGTGGGTCGGTCCAGACGCGGACACGGGCGTCGTGAGCCGACTGGCGGGGGAGCCAGACGGGTTCGGGGAGAATGGTGATTCCGCCGACGGCGTTCACTTCTCGGCCGGCGACCATACCGTGAGTTTCTTGAAGTAATCGCGGAGGTAGCCGCGGTCGCGGGCCAGCAGGCGCTCGGCGTGGAGTTGGGCGTGGGCGCCGATCAGAAAATCGGGCACCACGCGGCCGCCCTTGCCGCCGCGCGCGAGGTGCGTGGCGAAGAGTTTACCGGCGAGCAAGGCGCTGGCGCGGGAGGAGGGGATAAAGCGGATGTTCCAGTCGTCGAGAAATTCGGCGACGGTGTCGGCGCCGAGTGCCGGCGTGATCTCCGCCAGCACGCACTCGCAAATCACAAGGCTACCCTCAACGGAGGCTCGACGCAGGGCGGCTTCGGATGAATTTGCCCACTGCTCATCGTTTGTAACGACGTCGAGCAGGACGGAGGTATCAACGGCTGTGACCATCGCGGGCTTTGGCGAGATAGGCGTCAACGCTCAGGCCGCCGGGAATGCGACCACGGCCGCGCCATTTCTCGAACACATCACCGGCCTCGGCCGCTTTCGAGGCGACTAGTTTGCCGCCGACGGCGGCAAAAGTGAGCGTGGTGCCCGGGCGGATGCCGAGCTGGTCGCGCACGCGCTTGGGGATCGTGACCTGTCCTTTCTCGGAAACGGCGGTAGTCATACTTTGAAAGTACGAATTCCTACTTTTGGGGCAAGCCCCTGCTCAGAAGATGCGCTCCAGCGATTTTCCAGGCGTGAGGGGGCGCCACGCGGCGCCGAATTCGCGGAGGGCGAGACGCACGCGGACGAGGTCGTCGGGCGTGAGTGGGGGTGGCTTTACGCGGGAGCGTCGGCAGGCGGCGGTGAGTTTCGCGAGGAATGCGGCGGGATCGCTGGCGCCGCCCCATTGCTCAGCTTCGAGGCAGGCGATGAGCGCTTCGATCTGGCGGACTCGTGGGGGCGGGGCGGGCGATTTTTTGACCGGGTGAAAGCGGGCGGTGGTGTCCGCGAGACTCGCGCCGGCGGCGATTTGGCCGAAGAAGGCGTCGCGCCAGCCGAGGGTTTTTTCGACGACGAAGTGAAAGGCGTCGTGCGGGAGGATGGCCTGTTTGGGCATTGCGGCGGCCGTGCCGGTGCCGTCGGGCCGCTCGCAGGCGAGCAGATCGGGGTGGGCGGTGACGGGGCCTTTGGTGAAGCGAATGAGCATGAGACGGCAGGTCGGGAAGCGGGCGAGGAGAATTATTTCTTGGCCTCGAGGTCGAAGGCGTAGTGCTCGCGGAAAAATGGGGTGAGGACGTCGACGGTGAAGACGGCGACGAGCAGGCGGGAGGAGCGCATGAGATTAGCTGGAGCGGAGGAGCAAGCGGCGGACGCCTTCGATGGGTGCGGCGGTGATGGGTGCAAGGACCAGGGATGTGCGCGGGGCGAGGGCGGCGCGCACGGTGGCGTGGGTGAGGAGCGCGCCGCTGAGGCCGGTGGGGATTTCGGCCAGCGCGGTGCCGGGAAACAGTTTGGCGGCGACGTGATGGGCGAGATCGAGGAGCTCGGTGGCGGACTCGACGACGATTTGATGGGCGGTGGGATCGCCCTCGGTGGCGAGGCGGAGCACGGCGGGCGCGAGGGCGGCGATGACGCGGTTGGGCTCCGCGTGGGCGTAGAAGAAGCGGGTGATCGCACGGGCGTCGGCGGCGTCGCCGAGTTGGGTGTGGTCGCGCACGGCGGGGCCAAGGCGCGAGGCCGGGAGCCAGCCTTGGAGCTCGAGCAGGGCGCGGGCGATGGCGCGGCGACCAAGTTCGTAGCCGCTGCCGGGGTCGCCGAAGCGCCAACCGGTGCCGCCGGCGTAGTGGACGGTGCCGTCGGGCGCGCGGGCGGCGACGAAGGAGCCGGTGCCGGCGTGGAGCACGAGGCCGGCAGCACCGTTGGCGGCGAGTTCGAGCGTGGGCAGCGAATCGGGTGCGGCGGTGACGCGGCCGAAGCCGTTGAGTGAGGCGGCGAATTCCTGCCAGAACGTCGGCGCGCCGGACATGAAGAGCTGAGTCGCCACGATCGGCGACGAGTTGAGAGCTGAAAGTTGAGGGTTGAGCGTTGGAGAGGAAATGAGCGCGGCGAGGGCGGCGGTGACGATGGCGCGAGCGGCTTCGGGGCCGGCGACGTTGGGGTTGCAGCCGGGGGCGAGGTGGTGCGCGACGATCGCGCCGGCCTCGTCCATGAGGATGCATTCGGTTTTGGTGCCGCCGCCGTCGACGCCGATTCTGAAAGAGGAGTTGCCCACGGAACACACGGAATACACGGAAGCAGGCGGCGCGAAATTATTTTTCAGGATCGGGCAATTGAAGGGGAAACGGCCTTGCGGCGGCGGGCGGAGGCGGGAGCATGGGCGGCATGATCCTCGGAATCGACCACTTGAACATCGTAGTCGCCGACATGGCGCGGTCGTTGGAGTTTTACTGCGACGTGCTCGGCTGCACGAAAACGAAGAAGGCTCACCTCGAGGGCGAGTGGATCGAAAAGATCGTGGGGCTGCGCGGGGTGAAGGCGCATGCGGTGTTTGTCGAGTTGCCGGGGGGCGGGCCGCGGATCGAGTTGCTGCATTACGACGCGCCGGAAGGCGTGGCGGTGTCGGAAAACGGAAAGGCCAATACGCGTGGGTTGCGGCACTTTGCGCTGCGGGTGGACGACATTTTTGCGGTGACCGCGAAGTTGCGCGCCGCCGGCATCGAGGTGTGGGGCGAGCCGACGGCGGTGCCGGGTGGCGTGGTGAAATTCGACGAAGGCGCGGGTGGGAAGACGTTGGTTTACTTCCTCGACCCCGACGGGGTCATCGTGGAGTTGGCGGAGTATCGGTGAGGGTGAT
>CAMBRG010000003.1 GCA_945869845.1 Opitutus sp. GAS368
ATGCGGCGGCGCTGGCCAACACGCGGCATCTGATCAAGTCGCGCGACGGGGCGAAAGACGCGGCGTTACGGGCTTATAATTACCGTCGGAGCATGGTCCACTACGTGTGCGACAACGCGGCGAAGGTGTGAGTGTAGCTCGTTGTACGCGCAGACGAAGAAGGTCATGGTAGCAGCCATGACTTCCGGCACAGGCGGAGGGCGGGCAGTTTCGGCTAGAGTGGCGGGATCGGAATCTACCCATTGATTCCAATGTTTGGATTTTTGATACGTGCGGCCCGGGCCGCGGTTGCGGACGGGGCGACGGCAGCGGTCGCTGCCGGAGAAGAAAGATTTTCCGGGTGCGATCGCTCTGCTGGAGCCGATGGCAAAAGCGGAGCCAAAGAAAGCTGACGTTCAGCCCGAGCTGGAGAGGGCCTTAACCGGCCATCCCGGTAACGTCGGGCTGCTTGGCAAAGCCGGATTCGCCAATCGGTCGCTCTCGGGCACATTGAACGGGGGTGGTTTGCGGGTGCGCGTGCGCGCTTCTGGAGGGTATGTGAGTTTGTTTTCTTATCAGCTTTTTTTCGATTTGGCCGAGGGGAGTTGCGCTCGGGGAAAGGACTCGGTCGGGACTGCAAGATTGCGCCGCGCGCCGCGGGCGGCACGTTGTGGAGTGCATGCAATTGATCGATACGCACACCCATCTGGACGGGTTCGCCGCGCGGGGAGAACTGCCCGCGGTGTTGGCGCGGGCGGCGGAGGCGGGCGTCGAACAGATGATCGCGATCGGCACCGCGGCGGACGATTGGGGTGTCTACCGGGAGCTGGCGCGAGAATACGGCCACCAGGTCAAGTATTCGGTGGGGCTGCATCCCTGTTCGGTGGACGCGAATTGGGCGGAGGCCGTTGGGCAGATCGAGGACTTCTGGGTTGGGAGCGGGCCAAAGCCGGTGGCGTTGGGCGAATGCGGGCTGGATCGGTTTCATCTGCCGAAGGACGATTCCGCGAAAGCGGCGGAGATTCTGGGTTGGCAGCGGGCGGCGTTTCGGGTGCAGCTCGACTTGGCCCGACGGCTCGGGTGCCCGCTGGTCGTGCATTCGCGCGGAGCGTTTCAGGAGTGCGTTGAGTTGATCGATGGGAGCGGAGTGGCGTGGGAGCGGGTGATTTTCCACTGCTTTACCGAAGGTGCCGCGGAGATGGCCGAGCTGACGAAGCGGGGCGGTTTTGGGTCTTTCACCGGGGTGCTCACTTACAAATCGGCGGAGAATGTGCGGGCGGCAGCGCGGGCGCAGGGATTGCAACGGCTCATGCTTGAAACTGACGCGCCGTTTCTGACCCCGATGCCGCACCGGGGGAAACCCAATGAGCCGGCGCTGATGAGGCACACGGCTGAGTATGCGGCCGGTATTTTTGGCGTGGAGCTTGAAGAGATCGCGGCGGTCTCGACGCGAAACGCCCGGGCGTTTTTCGGGCTTTAGGCCGGCCGACGGACGAAAGATTACGGCCCAAAAAAGGCGCCCGCAAAGGACGCCCTGATTTTCGGCCTAATGAACGCCGACGGCGCTCACGCTTCGTCGAATTTTTTTGCGAAGAGCGAGTCGAGTTCGGCGAGCATTTGCGGGGCGTCCTCGCCGGTCGCGATGAATTTGACCTTCGAGCCCTTGCAGGCGGCCAACATCATGAGCCCCATGATGCTCTTGCCGTTGACCTGCTCCTCGTCTTTTTCGACGAAAACCTCGGCTTTGAACTTGTTGGTGATGCGGACGATCATCGCGGCCGGCCGGGCGTGAATGCCCATCTTGTTCTGCACGATCAGCGCCTTGATGAGAGGCTGGGCGGCAGGCGGTGTGGCGGCGGGATTGTTCATGGCTGAGTGGCGGGAAAGACCGGTGAACATCAAGCGGGTTGCCCCGGCTTGCAACCCCAAAGCCAGAGGCTACGGTGCCAGCCGATGCCGAAAATTGCGCTGATCGTCCCGTGTCGACTCGAGTCCACCCGCTTTCCGCGCAAGTTGTTGCACCCGATCAAGGGCAAGCCCCTGCTGCTTTGGGTGGCTGAACGCATCGCGCGCGAGGCTCCGGAGATCCCGGTGTATTTCGCAGTGGATCATGAGCTTTTGGCAGAATGCGTGACGACGGCGGGGTTTAAAGCGATCATGACGCGGAGCGACCATGCTAGTGGCACGGATCGTCTGGCGGAGGCCAATCGCAGCATCGGGGCCGACTCCGTGATCAACGTGCAGGCGGATGAGCCTTTGGTTTCGGCGCGGCAGATTCGCGCGTTGGCGGAGTTGATCTCCGGTCCGGCGGACATGGCGACGTTGGCCACGCGGTTCACCACGGCGGCGGATTTCGCGAATCCGAATCAGGTCAAGGTCGTGCTCGCGCCGGGCGGGCGGAAGGCGCTCTATTTTTCTCGCTCGCCGATTCCCTACGCGCGGGATTTGGCGGGCAAGGTCGATGACGCCTGGGTGCGGGCGAATCCGTGTTTCCGGCACCTCGGGCTCTATGCCTATAAGGCGGCTCTATTGGAAAAATTTGCGGGACTGCCGGCCGGTCGCTTGGAGCAAATCGAGAAATTGGAGCAGCTCCGCGTGCTCGAGAACGGGTTCAGCATCGCCTGCGATTTGACTGAGGATCCGACGATCGGCGTGGACACGCCGGAGGACGGAGAAAAGTTTGAGCGTTGGCTCGGGTAGCGCCGGACGGATTGCGACTCAGAAACGAAAGAGGGCAGGTCTGAGACCTGCCCTACTGCTTAGATTTTCCCGGCTTTGCGCGCTTCAACCATTTTGTAGAAATCGGTGAAGAGTGGATCGGCGTCGTTGGGGCCGGGGGCGGCCTCGGGGTGGTATTGCACGCTGAAAACGGGGAGCTTGGTATGCCGCAGGCCCTCGACCGTCTGGTCGTTGAGGTTGATCTCGGTGACTTTGGCGCCGTGTTTCTCGAGGCTCGTGGGATCGGTGGCGAAACCGTGATTTTGGGCGGTGATGGAGACCTTGCCGGTCTCCAAATTCTTTACGGGCTGGTTGCCGCCGCGGTGGCCGAATTTGAGCTTGAACGTCGTGCCGCCGATGGCGTGGGTGAGCATCTGGTGGCCGAGGCAGATGCCAAAAATGGGGTATTCGGGCAGCAGCGCCGAGACCGTTTGGTGCACATAGCCCAGCGCCGCGGGGTCGCCGGGGCCGTTGGAAAGGAAGACGGCATCGACCTTGTGCTCGCGAACTTGCTCGGCGGTGGCGGTGGCGGGGAAGACCTGCACGTCGAAACCGTGGCGGACAAGTTTCCGGAAAATCGTGTGCTTGGCCCCAAAATCAAAGGCCGCGACCTTGAAACGTTTGGCGGGCGGGGTGGGGGCGTTGAAGGTGGTGCCGACCGGCAGATAGGCGGCGTTAAAGTTGCCGGCGTCGGTGGCGGACCAGAGGTAGGGCGCCTGGCAAGTGACGTCCTTCACGTAATCGCTGCCGGCCATGTCCTGCCAAGCGCGGGCCCGGGCGACGGCCTCTTCGTCGGAAAGAGGAAGGGTGCTGAGGCAACTCTTCATCGCGCCGTCGACGCGGAGTTTCTTGGTGAGCGCGCGGGTGTCGATTTCGGCGAGACCGGGGATGCCGTGTTTCGCGAGGTAGGCGTCGAGCGAGATTTCGCTGCGCCAATTGGAGACGACGGGAGAGAGTTCGCGGATGACGAAACCGGCGCACTTTGGGCCGGAGGATTCTTCGTCGGCGGGGGCGAGGCCATAGTTGCCGACTTGAACGGCGGTCATGGTGACGATCTGACCAAAATAGGAGGGATCGGTGATGATCTCCTGGTAGCCGGTCATCGATGTATTGAAGACACATTCTCCGGCGATGGTGACCGCGGCGCCAAATGCGCGACCGCGAAACACACTGCCATCTTCGAGAGCCAGGACACCGGGTTTGAACGTGGACATTAAAGCCGAAAGAAAAGGCGCGGCGGCATGGGTGCCAAGGGTTTTGTGCGCGAGGTGGGAACTTGCGCAAAAGTTTCTCCATCGGCCGTCACTAAACTGAAGTGCGTTGGTCATTTGACAGCAGTGATTAGGGGCCTAATCGTCCCGCTTCCAAAAATTCGATGCCCTACACCGAAGACCGCACTGCTTGGTATGAAGGCCAAGGCCTATGGCAGCATATTCCCGCCTCAGATTGGAGTGACTGGGTGTGGCAACTGAAGAACCGAATCACGAGTGTGGCTCAGCTGGAAGAGCGCATGACGCTCACGGCCGACGAGAAGGCCGGCTGCCTTTTTGCCACTCAGAAGCTGGCGCTCGCGATCACCCCTTATTTCTTCAACCTGATCGACCGCGATGATCCGAATTGTCCGATTCGGAAGCAGTTGATTCCGCGGGGCGGAGAAGCGGTGGTGAGTGAGGAAGAAATGCTCGATTCGCTCGGCGAGGATGAGCATTCGCCGGTGCCCGGATTGGTGCACCGCTATCCGGATCGCGTCTTGTTTTTGGTCACGGACCGGTGCGCGGCCTACTGCCGTTATTGCACGCGAAGCCGGCTGGTTTCGAACGCTCAGGATTACAATTTTCACCCGGAATTTGAACAAGGGTTGAAGTACATTGAGACGCATCCCGAGATCCGTGATGTGCTGCTTTCCGGCGGCGATCCGCTGCTGCTCTCAGACAAGAAGTTGGATAATCTGCTGTCCCGGCTGCGGGCGATCAAGCACGTGGAGTTTATCCGGATCGGCTCACGAATTCCGGTGTTTTTGCCGCAGCGCATCACCCCGGAATTGTGCGAAATTTTCAAAAAGCACGGCCCGATCTGGATGAGCATCCATACGAACCACCCAAAGGAGGCGACGGCCGAGCTACGGGCGGCGTGCGAGCGGTTGTCGTTTGCCGGCGTGCCGTTGGGGAATCAGAGCGTGCTATTGAAGGGGATCAACGACGATGCCGAGGTGATGAAGGCCCTGATGCACCGGCTGCTGCGGATGCGGGTTCGGCCCTACTACATCTACCAGATGGATCTGATCACCGGCGGCGCTCATTTCAAAGTCGATGTGCGCAAGGGGATCGAGATTATCCGCGCTCTGCGTGGTCACACCACCGGTTATGCGGTGCCGCAATACGTGATCGATGCGCCCGGCGGCGGCGGCAAAGTTCCGATCAATCCCGATTACGTGGAGAAAATCACCGACTCCGAAGTGGTGTTCCGCAACTACGAAGGCCAACGGTTCAGATATCCGCTGACAAACACGCCTTTGCCGGCCGGTTCTGAAGGCGAGCGCGATCTCGTGGCGGGAGCTATGATAGTGGACTGAATCCGTTCTCCGGCGCGGATTGAGGGATCGATCGGTATTTTTAATGTTTAGCGATTAAGGATTTAAGCGATGATAACATCGCGAGCAAAAAACTTTCGATTTTTTTGAGCAATTTTGAATCAGACGCATCTATCCTAACGAAAAGGCCGTCCTGGTAAGACGGTCAGGGTTATAGGTTCAATGGTTTGCTTGGTGTCAGGTTACATGGGCCGCCTCCTTCATCGGGGGCGGCTCTTGTAGTTTTTGGGGTCTGCGGCCGGGATGGGTCAGCCGTTTTGGAACCCGAAGTTTTCTCCGGCAATTTTGAGCGTTTTCGAAAATCCCGCATCCATCTCTTCGTTGACAGGGCCGTGCTGGTAACACGGTCAGGGTTAGTAAGTCATTACGGTTCGTTTGGTGTTCGGTTATATGAGCCGCCCCTTAAACGGGGCGGCTTCTTTTTTCCCGACGGGGTGGCTTCGCGTCAAATTCGGGAAATTTGGAGGAAATTCTTGCGCCGCCGATGATCACGCTTTTGCTCCGCTTTGCCTGTAGGGGTGTCTTCCGCGGAAGACTGAGATTGCGGCGCGATTCGGCCGCTCGACCCTTCGAACCTGAACGGATCATGCCGACGAAGGAAACAGCAGGCGCGGATTGCGCCTTTTTTTGAGGGCGCGACTCGCGCCCCTTTTTTCGGCGGTCCGTTTGGGTTGGGCATCATCCACCATGCATCCTCCGATTCGAATCTCTCTTCTCAGCTTCGCGCTCGCCGCGACGTTGCCCGCCGCCGAGCTGGCCCAATCGCCCGGCGCCGTGACGTTGGCGCCCGTGCGCGTCACGGCCGATCTCTGGGCTTCACCACTCGCGCAAATTCCGGCGAGCGTGACCGTCTTCGACGAAGCGACTCTCCGCCTCGGGGCGGTCGGTCATTTTGGCGACTTGGCCGACCGGATTCCCAATCTCACGTTTACCGGCGGCACTTCGCGACCGCGGTATTTTCAGATCCGCGGGATCGGCGAGAACTCCCAATACGAAGGCGAGACGCCGGATTCCGCGGTGCGTTTTCTCGTCGATGATTTTGATTTTACGGGGCTTGGCACGCTCGGGAGCACGTTTGATGTCAGCCAAATCGAGGTCTTGCGCGGGCCGCAGGCCGGTGCGTTCGGGGCCAACGCAGCGGGGGGCGTCGTGCGCCTGGTGACCAACGCGCCGACGCCGTTTTGGACGGGACGCGTCGAGTCGCGTTTCGGCGAAGACGCGTTGCGCGAGGGCGGATTTGCGCTCGGTGGTCCACTGGTCGCTGCACAGCCCGATCGTTTCATGGTGCGTCTGGCGGTGCAGCAGCACGCGAGTGACGGCTTTCGGCGCAACGCCACGCTCGGCCGCGCGACCAACGCCCGCGACGAGTTCAACGCCCGGCTCCGGCTGACGGCCAATCTCGCGCCGGCTTGGCGCTGGGAAGGCGCGGTACTCTTTTCCGAGGTAAACAACGGCTTCGACGAGTTTGCGCTCGATAACAACGGCCGCCGCACGTTCAGCGATCAACCGGGGCGCGACGAACAGCGCTCCACCGCCGCCAGCCTGCGCGGCACTTATTCCGGGCTCGATGGCGTGCGGCTCACGACCATCACGAGCGGCACCCGGGTGAATTCGGTTTACAGTTACGACGACGACTGGACCGCCGCGTCTTACGCAGGCTTCAGTGATCTTCGGCGCTCGCGGAACGGCTTCAACCAGGAGCTGCGCCTCGACTCTGTACTCACGCGCGGTGCGTTCGGGGCCATCGACCGGTGGACGCTTGGCGGCTTCTACGCGAACCTAGCCGAGGACAGTTTCTATACGAACGAAGATCCTTTCGACCAGCGCGGCCTGCGCACGCGTTACGAGTCCGATCAATTCGCAGGCTTCGGTCAGCTCGCGCACGATTTCTCGCCGCGCACGCGCCTCATCGTCGGCTTGCGCGTCGAGCTCGTCGATGTCGGCGGCCGCGGCACGAAGACCCGCTTCCGGAAAACGCAAAACACCTTCGACCCCGTGGTCACTTTTTCGCCGGCCTTCGACGACACGCTCCTCGGCGGGAAACTCACGCTTGAGCACGACCTCACCGGCGCCGTGCTCGCGTTTGCCTCGGTCACGCGCGGTTACAAAGCCGGCGGCGTCAACCTCGATGCGCGCATCAATCCGCCGGCCGATCCGCTGACCTACGGCACCGAGATGCTGTGGAACACCGAGGTTGGCCTGCGCGGTTCTTGGCTGGAGCGTTCGCTCACGGCGGAGATCACGGCGTTCAGCCTTGATCGCGCCGACACGCAGGTGCGCGACTCGGCGGGTTTCGGCGGCAACTACCGCTTCTTCACGGCCAACGCCCGCGCCGCCCACGTTACCGGCTTCGAGGCCGCGGTGAATTATGCGCTGACTCCCGCCTGGTCCGTCGCCGGCACGCTCGCGGCGATGGAGTCTGAACTCGATCCGTTTTCGCTCACCAACGGCAACTCCGGCGGCGGTCGCCCGCTCGCGAATACGCCGCGCACCGGCACCACGTTGGGCACGCGCTACCGGCCGGCCCCGACCGGGCTTTTCGCGTCGGCCGAACTCGTCGCCCGCGCCGAGCAATTCGACTCCAATAACCAAAACGAAGCGCGTCGCGCGTTCCGCCTCTACAACGCCAGCCTCGGCTATGCGTGGCGCGAATGGACGTTCACACTCTGGGGGAAAAATCTCACGAATACGCGTCATGAGAAACGCGTGTTCTTCTTTGGCAACGCAGACCCGGACTACGTCGAGACGCGCTACGAGACTCGGGCCGATCCGCGGCAGCTCGGCGTGAGCGCGGAGTATCGGTTCTGATGGTGCGGGTGGGCGCGGAAGTGGAGCTGGAGTTTGAAGTGGCATGGGGGTCCCGTCCATGGTTTTTGATCCTGCTCTCCTTCATTCGCCGTGCCTTCGGGTCGGTGGCTACACGCGACGAGGGCGTCGCGTCCCCAAAGAAACGCACGGGCGCCCGATCCGCGGCGATGACGCGCGCCGTTATGGCGGTGCAAACAGGATGTGGGATTCGCCCGGCTGCATCGCCGGTGCGGGTTCCCCGATCAAAGTAAAATAGTTCTCTAAGGTCGGCCGATGATTGGTCCACAGTTCAAGAATCGCGAGGTGCCGGCCGGTCAGGTTTTGCTGATATCGTAGATTTTTATCGCAGATGATGAAGACATCGAAGCCGGCATTTTCAGTGGCGGCCAGCAGGGTCCCGTTTTCCAGATTACCCCAGCCCATTTTCTGCGCCGTCCTTACCTCGTGCCCGGGCAGCGCGAGCCGCGCCTGCACCGGTGTGCAGACGTCGAGTAAGATCTTCATTGCCCCAATTCTGCCGCGATGCGCTCGCCGCCGTGGCGGAGCACGGCCTGCGCGTCCGCGCGGGTGACGCCCTCAAAACTCTCCAGGAAATAGTCGAGGCTCAGACCCTCGGCAAGGTAGTCGAACATTGTCTGCACCGGCAGGCGCGTGCCGCAAAACACGGGCTTGCCGCCCAAAATCCCCGGGTTGGAAACCACGAGCCCGCTGGCAGCCGACTTGATTTCGAGGGTTGTGCTTATGGTCAGAACCTAGCGCCGGCCGCCTCTGCATCAAGCGCTCATCCGGGATCACCCGGTGTGCGGTGGCGAAGGCGCTCCGGCGTGCGGGCTTTTCTTGCCGCGTCGGCGGCGGGCGGTTCCACTTCGCGCATGATCGGAATTCATGAAGGCGCAGGAGGTAGCACGAAGAAGAAGAAGGTGGAACGCGTGTTCCCGTTGCACCTGAGCTTGGTCGGCAGCGAGCCGCGCGTGTGGCGGATGGTGCTCGTGCGCGAGACGATGTGGCTCTCGCGCCTGCACGACTGTATTCAGGTGGCCTTCGATTGGTTCGATTATCAGACCCACGCGTTCAACTTCGACGACCTGCGCTATGGCAATCCGCTCAAGCGCGATGAGCTGGTGATCGAGGACGACCGCGACATCGCGCTCTCCGATCTCGATCTGGAGAACCGCGCGCGATTTTCCTACGGTTACCATTTCGCCGAAGGCTGGCAGGTCGAAATCCGCGTGGACAAGCCGGTGGCGATGGAGAAGGGCCTGCGTTATCCGTATTGCGGCGGCGGCGAGCGGGCCGGGCCGCCCGAGGACTGCGGCGGGCTCGAGGCGTTTCACGACATGCTGGCGTGCCTGAAGGAGCCCGACACCGAACTCGGCCGCGAATGGCGGGACTGGATCGGTCCCGACTACGACGCCGAGGTGTGCGACGTCGCGAAGATCAACCAGTCGTTGCGGCGATTAACGAAGTAATTCGCTTTCAAGCCGCAAAGTGCGCCTCACCCGACGATGGGGCTAAAGTGGGCCAATCGTTTGCCCGGATTAATTTCATGAACTCACTCTTCATTGAAAATCCACCTGCCTCCGCATCTTCTTGTTCACAAAATACGAGTAAAAACGCCGTTTAAGGCCTTTTAATTTTTCGAAACCACACGTTACCCATGACCCTACAACACAAGCCGGGAACCACTTGGGACGACGTTTATCGTCGCGCCCGCCAAGCCGCTCCTGAGGCCTTTGAGGCCAACCGCATCGCCAACTTGATCGGCGGCGAGTGGAAGTTCGTCGGGGAAACCCGCCCGCACGCCTTGGCCATCGACGCCTCGTTGATTCCCGGCCCGCCCCGGATCGACAAGCCGACGGCCGTCTCGGCGGTCGAGGGGTCTGCGCGGCAGCATGCGAAATGGTCCAAGGTCCCGTTGGACGAGCGCCAGCGCCGCGTGCAGGCGGCTCTCGGGCTCCTCCGCGAGCACCGCGACACCCTCGCCCTTCTTCTGATGTGGGAGATCGGCAAACCCTGGCGCATCGCCTGCGCGGACGTGGACCGCTGCGTCGACGGGGTGGATTGGTATATCAAGGAAATCGAACGGCAGATGGAGGGGCGGACACCGCTGACGGGTCCCGTTTCCAATATCGCCTCGTGGAATTACCCTCTGAGCGTGCTGGTCCACGCCGAACTAGCCCAATTGCTGGCGGGCAGCGCCGTCATCGCCAAGACCCCTTCGCAAGGCGGCTTCCACGCTTTGACGCTGGCGCATGCCCTGATGGTGCGGGCGGGGTTGCCCGTGACGTTGCTTTCCGGCATCGGGGGCGACCTCAGCGACGCGCTCATCTCGTCTCCGCAGCTCGGCGCGCTGGCGTTCGTCGGCGGGCGCTCCAACGGCCGCAAAGCCGCGAGTACCTTGGCTGATTTGCGTCGCCGGCACATCCTCGAGCAGGAGGGTCTCAACACCTGGGGCATTTGGAATTTCTCGCAGTGGCCGCTGCTCGCGGGCCATCTCAAGAAAGGTTTCGAATACGCCAAGCAGCGCTGCACCGCCTATCCGCGCTATGCCGTCCAACGCCGCCTCTTGCCCGACTTCCTCGCCACTTACCAGGAAGTCATCGCCTCCCTGAAGTTCGGGAATCCCTTTGCGGTGGCCGCGCCGGGCGACCCGTTGCCGGAGCTGGATTTCGGGCCGGTCATCTCACAGTCCAAGGCCACCGATCTCCGGGCCCGATACGAAGAAGCCATCGTGGCCGGCGGCATCCCCTTGATCCGGGGCGGCCTGGGAGTCGGTCGCTTCATCGCGGGTCAGGACCAGTCGGCCTACATCGCGCCGGCCTGCGTGCTTAATCCGCCGACGGGTTGGTCCTTCCATCATAGCGAACCTTTCGGACCGATCGACTCGATCGTCATCGTCGATACCGAATCCGAGCTCCTGTCAGCCATGAATGTCTCGAACGGTGCCTTGGTGGCTTCCATCGCGACCGACGACCCGGCTTTTGCGGCGCGGCTCCGGCCAGATGTCCAGTCGTTCAAGTTCGGCGTCAATGCTCCGCGGAGTCGTGGCGATCGCGAAGAAGTCTTCGGCGGCCGGGGCGCCTCATGGCGCGGCGCCTTCGTGGGCGGTGATCTGCTGATCTCGGCCTTCACCGACGGGGATCGGCCGCTCTGCGGCAACTTCCCCAACGGCTCGCTCTACCCCCCGAACACCTGACCAGCAGGTCCGGCGGGCGGAGCTCAGGCGGATCATCTCCCTTTATCGGCGGCTTTTTTGTCAGCGGCGGCCTCGTCGCTGCTTGTCTTGGTTTCGCTAGTCTTGGCCAACTTGCGGAAGGCGGCCATGGCGGAGTAGAAGGCGATGCCGAACAACACCATGATGAAGCCCGCGAAATAGAGAATCAGCTCATTCATTTTTGGAGGTTCCGATGAGTTTGAGGTAGATACCGAAACCGAGGATGGAAGGCACCCAGAGACCGACAAAAATAGCCTCCGTTTTGTGGCCGCCGAAAAAAGTGATTTCAGCGAAAATCAGGGACAAGAAAGCAGAGACGAAGAGTAGTTTGTCGGTGAGAGTGAACTTTGAGAACATGGTGAGAGCGTGGGAGGTGTTGAGTGGGAGTTATAGCTGATAGGAGACTGGACTTTTTGGGGATCGGATTCGGGAGGGGTTTTCGTAGAGGCTGGATTTGTAAACTCTCGATCGGTTTTGAACCATTGCAACTAGGACTCGCGTTCCTCGTTATCGAAAATTTCAGGCATTTTTTGGTATAGGTTGTGGACCGTAAGGATGAGTAGCCCAAACAAAACCGAACTTACGATTAAGACGACGTTGACCAAACCCTCAGTCGAAAATGATAACCGGATTAAAATGGTTGAGACGATGAAACCAGAATTACGAATGACCGTGTGGAATCTCTTGGTAAGAAAAAAAGAGAAGAGGAGTAGAATTACATCCACCACAATCAAGATCGTGAAGAATTGATCGAAAAAGATACTGTTGATATTTTTGAAAGCTAACGGCGCGGAGGTAGCTGGAGAAAAATTATCGATGGACCACGTTACGAAGGTAAAAAGCGCTAAACCCAATAAGACCGGAATTAAAATGACGGCTAGACCCTTCTTAAATCTGATGAAGCGAGCTAAGTTGGCTGGCTGAGGCCAAACCTCAGATTTCACCGGCAGGGCTTGCTTTCCCTTTAAAACAAACAGGTAGAGAAGATAAAAAAGCACCAGTGATGCGATGAGGTCATAGGTGAATTGAAGGTCCCCGCTGATGTCGAACCAGTTGGACGTGATCTCGAGATTGCCCAAATCTTTAAACAGTCGGCGAATGATGATCAGGGTGATGATTTCATACTGTTTACTGATGTAGGTCGTGATCGACCTCGGAAGATAGTAAACGAGCATGTAGACCTCGTAAACGATGATAAACGAAAACGGAGTATAGGTCGCTACGATGGGATTGCTCAACATTTTTGAGCCAGCTCCTAATGTAAAAACCCCGAAATCGGCTAAAACGATCAGGGAAAGATGTACGAGAAAACCAAGGATGGCGATCGCGAGGATGGACCGCTCTGCCCCCGCTCTCACCTTCGCGGAGAGAAACGTGTTATAAGCTCGATCGAGCAAAGAGGGAGCAGGCACGAAAGTACAAGACTCCGAAAGATTCGGCAGGTCAAATTAAGCGGCGGGATATCAAATCCTTTTCGAGGTTACGGCAAGGGGACTGACTGATGGGGGGCTGGATTTTCAGGGGGATCGGGTCCAGGAGGGGGTTTCTGGACGGATTAAGCCGTTCGCGAGGTGCGCATCGTGAAGCTCGAGCGTGTCGAGCGAAGTGCAAACGACGAAAGGGCGGGGCGGACATCGCGCTCTACGGCCGGGCGGCGATCGTCACAGATCGAACGTCGTCGTGAAGATGAACGTCCGCGGGTTGATGATGCGGAAGGTGTGGCCGACGCCGTTGGGATAGGCGCCCACCGCCTGCAGGTGCGCTTTCGATTCCTGGATGTTACGTACGTTGAGCTGGAAGCGGGCGCGCACTTTATCGTTGAAGAGGCGCGTGGTGTAGGTCGCGAAACCGTCGAAGTAGGCGTGCGCCCCGTCGTAGATCGGGCGGTCGGGATCGAGCTGGATGGCGCGGGTGATGTCGCCGTTGATCGGGACTCCGTAGTAGCCGATGGCGCCTTTGCTTTCCCAGCGCACGGCGCCGCCCAGGGTCATGCGTTTGAGGTGGTTTTGCTCCGTGATACCGGCGAGGCGGTAACTGGTGTTGAGGTTGAAGCGCCACTCGCGGGTCTGCGGACGGGCCTTGCCTTCGGTCGCCTGCACGAGGGCGAGCGGGTTGATGACGTTGCCGATCAGGAAACCGCCGGCGGTCGTGGTGGTCGTGCCGCGCACGGCGGTGCCGTTGGGCTGATCGCCGGCGTAAATCGTGTCGAGCCACTTGGCGCCCGAGCGCGGATCGATGATACCTTCCCATACCGGCAGGCGCTGGCGGATCCAGGCGGGGATGTTGGGCGAGAGATTGGCGTCCTTGGAGAACTGCTGGGTGAGGTTGGCGCGCAGGGTCCAGTGGCTGTTGGGATTGTAGCTCAGCTCGAACTCCTTGCCGCTCGCGCTCACATCGGAGGTCTCGGAGATGACGTTGGTGTTGAAAGTATTCAACTGGGCCGCAGTGAGCCCCATGATCGTCGCCACGGCGCTCTCGACTTGGGCGGGCGTGAAGCCGGGGTTGCCGGCGGTGGTCCAGTTGCGGGCCTGGCGCTGGAGGCTGATGGCGTCGGCGTTGCCGGCGAAATTCGCGAAGTCCAAGCGCAGCGTGCGCTGGGCGAAGATCGCGCTCTGGCCGGCGCGGGTGTTGACTTGGTTGGTGGTGTATTTGTTGGCGCGCAGGACGAACTTGTTGCCGAGGTTGATCGAGAAGCCGTAGTCCTTGCCCTCGGAGGAGGGGTTGGGGAGTTCGTTCAACAGGATGCTGATCGCGGGGGAGTCGGGCCGGAAGCTGTCGGACTTGTTGTAGTAGGCCGTCATGCCGCCGAGGAGTTGGGAAACGAAACCCGATGCGCCGCCGCTCGCGCGGGACCTTTCGATGAACGACCAGCCGCGAAACGGTTTCACGACAATGCCCGAGGTTTTGGTATCGCCCGAGCGCAGCGCCCAATCGCCGACCCAGCCGTCCATCATGGCATAGTCGAACTCATAGCCATTGGCCTTGAGGAAGGAAGGGCGCTGGGCCTTGTTGCGGTTTTCATCCAAGCGATTGCCAAACGTGGCGACGATCCGGTCGTCGAGCAGGGTGCTCTGGATCATGCCGCCCCAGGTCTTGATCAAGTTGAGCACGGAAAAAGTGCCGGCGGAGCCCTCGGTGATGCCGGCGCGGCCGAGCGTGACTTGATCGGTGACCCAGGCGTTGGTGGCGGGGTTGAACCAACTGAAACCGTAGTTGCCGAGCTCGTAGCCGGTGGGCGCGTAGTCGATGTTTCCGCCCTGGTTGTCGCCGGCGTAGTAGTGATAGTAACCGCGCGTGGCGAGCGGGGCGACGCCGAAGACGGGATTGGGCGCGATGCCGCTGGAGCTCTGGTTGCCCTTGGGCCGGCCGGCGGGCGCGTAGATGGGATTGTCGGACGTCATCACATCGCGGAAGCGGTAGCGAAATTCCTTCGTCTTGCGCTCCTCATAATAGCCGAGGAACTGCTGGCGGCCGAGCCAGCGCGTCCACGTCTTGGAGCTGGTGAAGTCGGCGATGTAAACGCCCTGGCCGCGATAGCTGTCGCGCGTCATGGGCTGTTCCTGCGTCACGGGCTCGCCGGCGCCGATGTAGGGCCGGCCGAAATAGGGGTTGGGGCGGCCGTCGAGGAGCCGGGTGTTGGGATCGATGTAGAGGTAGTAGCTCGCGTTGCCGGCGGAGGCCTGGCCGATGATGTTGCGGTTGACGCGGTCGGCGTCCTCGCGCTGCCAAGCGACTTGAAACGCGAGCTTGTGCCGCTCGGTGTTGAGCGCGAACTGCTCGAACTCGACCGTCGTGGTCTCGACCTGATCCTTGATGGAGTTGGGCGCGGCGAGGTTGATGCGGGAGTAGTCGTAGACGTCGCGGCTGGAGACGCCGGCGAGCGTAGAGAAGAGCGGCCGGCCGGTGCGCACGGGTTCGGCGACGGACTCGAGCAGGCGCAGTGCGCCTCCCACATTGTTCGGGCCGTCGAGGGCCGTGGCCGAGGGCAGGCGGCTGATTTGCCAGAGCTTGATGCCGTTGTCCAAAAACAGAATCGGCTGCGCGAAATTCTGGCCGGCGAGGCCGACGGGGAAGCCGCCGATGGGATTGTTGTTCGCGTCGTAGGTGATTTGGCGTGGCACGCCGCCGACCGTGGCGATCGACGCGACCGGATCCCATGTCGGGCTGCCCACGCTCTTCCAATACGTGATGGCGTCGCGCGGGGTCACGGAAGTCGCGCGCGTGCCGACGCCGTGGTAGGAATTGAAGGAGGCGCGGATCGAGGTGTCCTTGAACGGCTGGGCGCGGAGCATGAAGTTGAAGCGCCGCGTCTCGAAGCCCGAGGGCTTCTGTTTATATTCATCGTGCTGGTAAACGGCGCTCACGCGCACCGCGACCTTGCCGCGCAGCAGCGGGCGGTTGAGATCGAGCGAACTGCGCCAGCCGCCGAGATCGTCGAAGCGCAGCTGGGCCTGGCTGTTGGCGCGCGAGAGATTGGCGGTCGAGGCGACGAGGTTCACCGTGCCGGAGCCCTCGCCGAGGCCGAAGATGCTGGAGTTGGGCCCGCGGCTGATTTCCACCGAGTCGATGGCGGTGGGGTCGACCGGGGCGCGGCCGCTGTTGGCGAAATTGTTGAGCGAGAGGTTGGCCGAACCGACGCCCCGGATGCGGTTCGCGCCCTGCGGATTGTTCTGAATCTGGTCGGTGACCATGCCGTTGCGGTCCACCTCGAAGGACGTGTAGTTGCCCGTGCCCTCGGTATTGGCCTCGTAGGCGAAGATGTCGTTTATATCGAGCATCGCGAAATCCTGCATCTGCGCCTTCGTGACGACGGAGATCGACGAGGCGAGGTCCTCGAGCTTCGTGTTGAGGCGGGTGCCGGACATGGTGTTGGTCGCGTAGTAGCCGTTGTTCGACTCACTCACCTCAAAGGGGGAGAGTTGGATCGTCCCGCTGCCTGCCGCCGGGGCGGCGAGTGACGCAGTGACGGCGGCCCGTGCCTTCGCCTCATCGGCTTGCATCGCGGACTGCTCGGCCGGATCGAGGCGGCCGTTTCGGTTGGTGTCGTATTTGGCGAGCTGCGCGGTGGTCGGAGGAGACGACACGGCCTGGGAGTGCAGCGGAGTGCAGACAACGGCCGTGAGCAGCGCGGCGGTGAGTAACTGGGGGATTTTTGCAGCCATGGGTGTTGGGAGAAATGGGGTTGCGGGCAAAAGCGTCGGCCGGCTCAGCCAGGCTCGCACTCGAAATAGGAGCCGCAGGGGACTGGATTTTCAGGGGATCGGGTCCGGGAGGGATTTTCAGCGGGATCGCCGACGTGGAGCCGCCAGCCGGGCTTCAAGTTCAAGGTCTCGCGTGGCGCTGGTGGTTCGGCGGTCCAGGCCGGGCCGATGAGCAGGGTGGACAGGAAAACCAGGCGGGACAGGCGATGCATGAACAAGGGGGGACTAGGGCTGGCGGGCGAGCTCGACGGCGTAAACGTGGGTCACGTGCTTGCCGCCGACCTGCGGACTGTGGAAGTTGCCGCTGAAGATGATCCACTTCCCGTCGAGGGTAAAGGTGAGGTTGGGCTCGACGCCGGTGGTCTTGCTGTAGTTGTGCTTTGCCATGTTCACGAGGCGCTCGGATTTGAGGTAGCCGATGTCGATCAGGTCCTTTTTATCGCGGAAGGAGTTACCGCGCACCATCACGGGTTTGAACAGATAGATCCACTGACCTTGCCCCGGCGGGTCGATCGTCTCGCCGTCGGGGCCCCGAGCGGCGACGCTGCCCGGGTAGCCGCCGTCGCCCGCAAAGAACTTGCCGTCGGGCGACTCGTTAAAGTGCACCGACCACTCCTCGCGCTTGAGGTTATACCACGTGCGATGGCCGGTCTCGAGGTTGACGTTGGCCAGCCAGAACACGGTGCTGCGCGGGGTCTGCAGGTCATACCAGACCAGCTTGCCGTCGTGACTGAAGAACTCGTGGCCCTGAATCTCCATGTTCATCGTGCGCTCGTGGAGGAGGCGGGCGGGTTTGCCGTCGTCGGCCCGGACGGTCCAGGTGCGGTCGTTGAAGTGCCACGGGCCCTCATGGCAGAAGAGAATCTGCTGCGGGTCGGTGGGGGAGCATTGCAGATGATTGGTCCAGTCGTTTTCGCGGTGGATGACTTTAAATGCGCCGGTTTTGACATTGATGGTGAAGATTTGCTTCGGCGTGCCACGGGCCCAGTTCTCCTCGAGGGTGCCGCCCATGCCGTCAGCCGGCGGGGTGCGCGGGATGACCTTGCCCTCGGGATCTGGGCCGATGCCGACCAGCAGTGATTCGTCGCAGTTCAGCGCAAACTGGCCGCCGCTGGCTTGGGTCGGCAGTTTGACCACTTCGCGGATGGCTTTCGTGTCGAGGTGCACCGCCATCAGGACGCGGCGCTCGCGGTCGACATAATAGGCCTCGCGCGTGCGCCACGCCGTGGCGATCGGTCGGGCGTTGGGCAGTATGAGTTCGAGCTTCGGGGGCGAGACGCCCAGCGTGCTCATATCGACGGTGGCGATATCCTCGCCGGTGCGGATGACGATCTTGTCCCCTTCCGGCGTATAACCGCGCTGGTGAAAATAGAGCGATGTTCCGCCGGTGTCGGGCGACAACCGGATGATGCGGTGGCCGGTATCGGGGTCGATCCAGTCGGACGGCAATGCGGCGCGCACGACGGCGGGCAGGAGAAGCAGCACCGGAAGAATGAGGCGGGTGGGGGTTTTCATGGGAGTCATTTATACGCCGCCACCCACCTGTTTCACCAAGGGGCGAAGCGGCACGCGGGGTCTAGGAGTGGGAGGGTGATGGGGCGAATTGGAGGGAGCCGTCTCTGAGGTTGGCGGCGGCACTCTTGCCCTGCCGGAGAATCACCACCTCGGCGCCCGCGAGCAGCACGGGACCGAAGGCGTGGGCAGCGGTGGCGCTCTTACTGTTAGGGGACTGGATTTTCAGGGGGATCGGATTCGAGAGGGGTTTTGCAGCTACCTTGGATGGTCTCATGTCGCGCACGTTGATTTTGTCTTCATCGCACCGGCGCGACTTTCTTCTCCCACGCGGCCAGCAGACCGCGCAACCGTTTCACCTCGTCGGGGCGGCTCGCGCGCAAATCGTTTTTCTCCGCCTCGTCCGTTTGCAGATCGAAAAGTCCTTCGAGCGTCGTCGCTCCAGCGACGGTGCGATACACGTATTTCAACGATCCATCGCGCACGGCGCGCCAGGTCGAGTCGCCGCGACGCCCGCGCCAGAATAGCGTCCGCGCCACCTCCGGCTTTTTCTCCGCGACCAGCGCAAGCACATCGATGCCGTCGAACTCGCGGCCCGCCGGAATCTTCGCACCCGACGCACGCACGATCGACGCCGTGAGATCCATCCCGATCGCCGCTTGGTTGGTTGTGACGTTTTCGGGCAGCACGCCGGGCCAGCTCGCGATGAACGGCACCCGGATGCCGCCTTCGAGCGTCGAGCTTTTCTGGCCGTTCAATTCCGTCGGCCGCGCGCTGGCCGTGCCGCCGTTGTCGCTCATAAAAGTGATCAGCGTGCGCCCGGCCACGCCGTTCCTCTCGAGCGCCGCCACGACGCGCCCGACTGCCTGGTCCATCCGCTCAATCATGGCGCGATACACCGCGGCCGGCGCGCTGCCTTGATTCCAGCGCGTGGAATCCTTGGGCAGTGGTTTCGGCTCCTTTTCGTCGGGCGCCTGAAACGGCGAGTGCGGTGACGTGAACGGCAGGTAGAGGAAAAACGGCCGTTCGCGATTCGCGGAAATATAACGCTCCGCTTCGTCCGCGATGAGATCGGTGAAGTAGCCATCGCGCTTCTCGATTTTGCCGTTGAGTCGCAGCACGTGCGCATACGCGGGCGGATCTTCGACATGGTGAAAGTAATCCATACTGCCGCCCTGACAGTAGAGCGCGTGATCGAAGCCGTGGAGGTGCGGCGCGAATTTGTCTTCGTAGCCGAGGTGCCATTTGCCGACGATCGCCGTCGCGTATCCTGCGTCCTTGAGCATCCGTGCAACCGACGTCTCGCTCACCGGCAATCCCAGATCGTGCGTCTCGCGCAACCGAATCGCGTCGTCGTAGCGGCCGACGTTGCCAATGCCAATGGCACATTCGAGTCCGCCGACGCGATGTTGGTAACGACCGGTCATCAGCGCAGTGCGCGTCGGCGAGCACTCCTGGCCGTTGGAGTAGAAATGCGTGAACTTGACGCCGCGTGCGGCCAGCTGATCGATGGCCGGAGTGCGAATATCCTTCACGCCGTAACATCCGAGATCGCGGTAACCGAGATCGTCGGCGAGTATGACGACGAAGTTGGGGCGCGGAGCCGTCGCCGCCGAGCCAGTCAGCGCGAGCAAGAGCAGGCCGACCAACGCGGCGAGGTGACATTTTACAGTAGGGGAAAACATAGGGTGAAAAAATCGCCTTCGAGCTAACGGCAGCACTCGATCGCATTACCGATAGGAAACTGGTTTTTCAGGTGGATCGGATCGGGGAGGGGGTTTTCTGGCTAGCCCGCATCACGCGGGATCATGCGGATTTTGCGCTGCGCCACCTTCGGCGTGAAACGTTCCCGCAACTCCGCGCCGGACATCTGCCGCACATGCGATAAAAGCGTGGTCGCAGCCGAGGCGCTGGGTTTCATGCCTTCTGCTAAAACGAGCACGGCCTTCGGTTGCCCGTCCGCGGTAATGGTAATGTCAGCAGCGTGGAGCGCAGCCAGCGGCGTGAGCAACAAGACGGTGAAGAGGGTGAGGGTCCGTTTGATCGGTTTCATTCCATAAACAACAGACCAAGGCGGCGACCTTCAAAGGCTCTCAATAATCCCGAAATGGCCCACGTGGTTCGGTTGCGTCCATTTCCTTGCGCCAGGCGGCAAAGCGGGCCTGCATCATCTGGAGAACCTCGGGCTTCTCTTCGGACAGGTCCTTCGTCTCCCCGATGTCGTTGGAGAGGTCGTAGAGGCCTTTGCCTTTGGCGGAGTCGAGCCACTTCCAGTGACCGACGCGCGCAGCTTTGTCCAAACGGCGCTGCCAGAACATGTCCTGGCGAGGAGAGGGCTCTTTTCCGCGGAGCACCGGCAGCATGTCAAAGCCGTCCAGCTTAACGTCCTTCGGAGCCGGGGCGCCGGTAGCGGCGAGGAGTGTGGGCACGATCTCGAGCGTGGTGAGGAATTCGTCGGTGACTTTGCCCGCGGGCACTTTGCCGGGCCAGCGAATGATGAAGGGAACACGCAAACCACCTTCCCACATGGTGGCTTTGGCTCCCTTAAGAGGCCCGTTGCCATCGTTGCCGCCGCCGCCGTTATCGGACATGAACATGACGATCGTGTTGTCGGTCTGGCCGGCCTCGTCGATGGCCTTGAGCACGTCGCCGATGACACGATCCATCACCGTGACGGCGGCGTAATAGCGCGCGAGCTTCTCTTCTTTCACGATGCCGCGATACCTGGCGACTTCCTCTTCCGGGGCCTGAACGCCCGCTTTATCGCCGCCGTTGTCCTCCGCGAACGTGGAAGCGGAGTGTGGTGCATTGAACGGCAGATAAAGGAGAAAAGGACGCCGGCCAGCGTGCTCACGTGTGAAGTTGAGCGCCTCGCGGCCGAAGACGTTGGTGATGTATTTGCCTTTGTCCTCCTCCGTGCGCTGATTCCCACGGAACAGCGAAGGAACGTTATAGCGACTGTGCGTGTAGTAGTCGATGCCATTGTTGCCGTGACCATAGAAGAAGTCGAAGCCGCGCTGGAGCGGCAGGTAGCGCCGGGCCTGGCCCATGTCCCATTTTCCGACGACGCCGTTCACGTAGCCACCTGCGCGCAGCATGTTGCCGATGGTGATTTCCTTGGGGTCAAGGCCGAGCGTCATCTCCGGCGACACGGCATACTCCTCCTGGGTGTAACGATGGCCGTAATCGACCATGTCATTGCGAACCAGATCGTAGAGTCCGTTGCGCGGTGGATAGCGCCCCGTGAGGATGCTGCCGCGCGAAGGCGTGCAGGCGGGCCAGGTGACGTAAAAACTCGTGGCGCGGACACCCTCCGACGCCAGCCGATCCAAATTCGGAGTCTGAATGGGTTTGGTGCCGATGCAGCCGAGATCGGGATAGCCCTGATCGTCGCTGACGATCAAAACCACGTTGGGTTTGGCTGCGCTGGCCGCAGAAGCGATTACAAGAAGCGCACAGGCGTAAAGGATCGATTTCATGGTTATGGTGGCGAGCGGATTACTTGGCGGCGGCCGGCTTGAGGGCCTCCGCAATCGTCACGCTGCGACGGCTGAGATCGCCGCGATCGGAATCGACGCCATCGGCGTTCAACACGTGGCCGATGCCGGCCTGATGCGGGTGAAGTCCAGTGAGGAGCGAGGCGCGCGTGAGGCAGCAGCAGGCGGAATTGTAGAAGTGCGTGAAGCGCAGGCCGCCGGCGGCGAGCGCATCGAGATTCGGCGTGGCGATCTCTGCGCCGAAGCAGCCGATATCGGAGTAGCCCACATCGTCGGCGAGGATGAGGACGATGTTGGGGCGCTCGGCGGCGCGACCCAGCGCGCCGGCGATCACGAGCAGGGCGAGACGGAAGAAATTCAGGCTCATACGAGGAAAACGGCGGGCGGAAGTCCTCAGAACCGCCCGTTGACGCCGAGCGCGATCGAGGTGCCGGGGATGTTGGTGCTCGCCATCTGATCGCGGATGCCGCGGTAGAACGCCTCGGGGTTGTTGTAGAGGTTCGAAACGTCGAGGGTGAGGTTGAGCGACGGGCGCACCTGGTAGGCGAGACCGAGGTTCGTGATCGTGCGCTTCAGGCGGTAGAGATTCCGGCCGACACTCGCGGCGGTGAAGCTCGTGATGTAGTCGCCGGTGTAGTTGATCGCGTAGCGCACGCTGAAACCGCGGTGGCGCCACGAGGCATGGACGTTCCCGGTGCGCGGGATGAACCCGGGCACTTGGTTGGTGCTGCGGGAGACCGTGCCGCCAAAATCACCCTCGGTCTCGATCGACGTGTAGTTACCTCCGACCCGGAAGCCCTTCAGCAGGCCGGGGAGAAACGTGAACTGCTGCTGGTAGCTTAGCTCCCAGCCTTGCACCGTCGCCGTGCCGGCATTGGCCGTGGTGAGGCGGGTGAAGCCGGCATATTCGCCGTTGAAGCCGTTGTTGGCTCCGGTGTCGATGGTGCCGGTATTGATGCCCGCGATGATGTAATCCTCGATCGATTTGTGGAACCAGCTGACCGAAAGATTTCCCACGGGCTCGAAGTAGTAGTCGAGCGTGGCGTCCCAATTCGCGGTCGTCTGCGGTAGCAAACTGGGGTTGCTGATCGTGAGCGTCTGCGCGCCTTCATTGGCCGTCTCATTGGGCCGCAAGTTCGAGAGCGGCGGTCGGCCGAAACCCGTCGACCAGCTGAGGCGGGCCTTCAACTTGGGAGAGAGATTGTGGGTCACGTGGATGCTGGGGAATGATTTGGTGTAGCTGCCGGACAGGTCTCGGCGGTTTCCAGCGTAGTCACGCTGAGCCGAACCGACCGGATCGGCGATTCGTTGCGCGGCCGTGCTGAGGACTCGCGCCCGCACATAGCCGGAGCTTTCCGTCTCGGTTTTTTCCGTGCGCACGCCGGCGATCAGGCCCGTGCGGCCCAGCTTGGCGTCGGTCATAAGATAAGCGGACGTGACTTTCTCGCTCACATCGGAGGAGCCGATGTAGCGGTTTTCCTCGAAGAAATAGCGGTCCTCGCTCCAGAGCGACGGGGTCACGGGCACACGTTCGTTGATGAACGTGGAGGCCTCCCACTGCGGAATCCGGCGGCCCGTTTTGCGCTCGTCATACATGCGCAGCGACGTGTCGGCGGGCAGCGCGGTGGTACCGAGGTAGTTCCAACGGCGACCGCGGTTGTTGTCCGTGCCGGAATTCTCGCGCCACTGCGCACCGGTCTTCAGGTCCGCCTTGAGCGCGGAAATCGGCAGCGTGTAGCGGGCGTTGAAATGAAGTTCCTTCACGGCGCGGTCGTTGTCGGCGTTCGCGTTGGTGAGACCGTTCGGCGCGGGGCGGTAGTTCGCGGGATTGGTGATGTCCGGGCCTTCGGTCTGGATGAAGCGCGGGTGGAGGTCGGACTCCCGGCGGTCGAGGATCCAGCCGACATTGCTGATGCGGTTGATGAGCACGGCGCCCTTGCCATTGCCGCGATTCACATTGGAACGGTTGGCGGCGGCCTTGTAGTCGAGCTGCAGCGGGCCAAACGTCTGCTCCGCCCCGAGGTCGAAACCACGGGCGCGCACGAAGACGTTGTTGGGTCCGGTCATCGTGAGATCGATGGTCGAGGCGGGCACGGCGCGCACCTGCGTGAAGCGATCCGTGTAGCCGGGCAAGATCCCCGCCGTGCCCGTGGTGCCGACGATCTGGTTCGTGTAGGCCCGCGTCTCGTAGCGGCGGCGGAACTTCTCGTTGTTGTCGACCGCAAAGGTGTTAAGCGTGAACTTCGTCGTGGGTGAGAGCCGGTATTCTAGTTTCACGTTCGCGCTGGCCTGGTAGTGGGGGTTGTAGGTGTCGGTCGTGCGATAATCCCAGACGAAGGCGGGCGTGTCGGTGGTGTTTTGGAAATCGCGATTGGTGATGAACCACGCGGTGGCGTGCTCGCTGTAGAAGAGGTTCACGGCCACGCCAAGGTTCCGCTCGCCGCCGAAGACATCAAAGATCTCCTGGTAGCCGAGGTTCACGAGCGGATGCGCGCGGTGCCCTTCGATGAGCGGCACTTGCTGCGTGAAGTTCGGCTGCATGCGGCCCGAGAGATTGTAGGTGATGCGGCGCTTTTCCTTCATGCTCAGCGGCGAGCGGCTCTTGAGGTTGATGGTGCCGCCGAGCGAATCTGGGCTGCGATCTGGCATGTGCCCCTTGGTGAGTTCGATTTGGTCAAACATCGCGCTCGCGTAGACGTTGATCTGGGTCGCACGGCCCAAGCCATCGTCGCGGCTGGTGAGGAGCACGCTGTCCATCGTGACGGTGTTCAGGCCCGGCCCCATGCCGCGCACGGTGAACGCCGCGACGATGCCGGCCTCGTTCGGCACGGCGGCGACGCCGGGCAAGTTGATCGCGACTTCGCTCGCGCTCATGTTCGGGAGGTTGCCGAACGAATCCATTGCCGCGACGTTCTTGAGATTGGGGGCGTTGCGCTGCGCGGTGATCGCAGCGGCGTCACCCTCCCGCACGCCGGACACCTTAAACCCCTCGAGCCGATAGATGCTCGTCGTAAGATCAAAGTTCTGCACGGCACGCTCCCCCGCGCCCACCGTCACGGGACGGCGCAGGGTATCGAGGCCGATGTAGGAGGCGACGACCTCGTGCGTGCCCACCGGCACGCCAGTCAGCACGTAGCGACCCGTGTTGTCGGCGAGCGTGGTCAGGCCGAGCGCCACGATTTCGACGCGGCCGCCCTCGAGGAGATTGGTGGTCGCGGCGTTGCTGACCGAACCGGTAATCGTGCCGGTCGCCGTAGCATCGGCACCGCGACTAGAGGCGAAACCAGCAAGCGCGACGAGTAGTGTTGCGCAAAAACGAACACAGGGAAGGAGGGATTTCATGGGGTGTTGGATTATGTCGAACAGAGCGGGGGCGAGGTTGGGGCACGAGGCGTTACCGATAGGAAACTGGATTTTCAGGTGGATCGGATCCGGGAGGGGCATGGTGGGAGCCGGATGAGTTAGCCGTAAATCAGTCGATTTTGAGAGGGCGGCGGATTCGGCTGATGCTGGGGACTTGGGTTGGGGAACGGCGGCGACCGAAAGGGGGATTTCGGGCGCGAATCGAGGCGCGGCTTGCCGCTTGGGGTCAAGAAGCGCGGGTGGAGGGGCAGGGGAAAAGTGGCGTGACCTCCGGATCGCTCGGAGTCAAGGAGTAAGCGTTTGGGGTATTCGTTCGGCGGGACATCGCGCGGGCAAAGGCGCGCGCCGCTGCGCAAGGCAGATCGCTCACCCAGACCTGATTAAATCTAGCGTTCCGAATAGGACCACACTACTTTCAAATCATGAAGGTCTGCATCGTCTTGCTGCTACTCGCAGCCAACGTCGCTTTCGGAGCTGCCCCAACCACGACGGCAACCCAATCCAAGCCCAACGTTTTTGGGGAGACCCGCACCGTCGTTCAATCGTCGGCAAGTAAGCCCACCACCATCGTCACTCAGAAACCCAATGTTTTTGGGGAGACGAAAAGCGTGGTGCAAAATTCAAACGGAGCACCGGTGCAAACGATCGTGGCGCAAAAGCCAAATTATGCCGGTGAAATTAAGGCGGTCGTGAAAAATGATCGCGGCCAACAAGTCGGAGCAATTACCACGCGGCCGGCGAACGTGTTCGGCGAGACTAAGTCGGTCATCACTGATGCCCAGGGCCGGAGGGTCGGAGAGGCCGTGGCTCAAAAGCCCAATGTTTTCGGTGAGGTGAAAACGGTGTACAAAGACGCTAACGGTAAAACTACGGGGCAGGCGGTTACGACGAAGCCTAACGTTTTCGGCGAAGTTAAAACCAAGGTTCAGGGCAAAGTCTCTACCGAGGTCTTGGTCAAATAAGCCAGCCGTCGTGAGGTTGCCGTGGTCCTGATCTATCCCACGACCTGTTCTACATCGCCACCGAGGCGGATCTCGACACATGGCTGGCTGCTCTGCGGAAAACCGCCGAAGCTGAGCTTAAAAATTGAAATCGCATCAGCCTATAAATAAACATGATAAAAACTTTAAGCACGATACACTTGATGTGCGTATCGTGCTTGATTAGTGTATCGTCAATGCCAACCCTTAAACAACGCCTGCTCGGCCACATCGAAACCGTTGCGGGAGAGCATCTCGATCTGCTACCCGAAGCGATGGCAGCCCTGCCGCTGTTTCTGCGAGAACGGTTTGCCATTTTTTCGACCCGCCTGTTTGGGCGTAAATTCCTGCTGGCGCTGGAAGCCGAAGATTGGGAGAGCGGCTCACCCGGAGAATACGGAAAGCACCACGAAACCCTCCGGCGGAGCTTGGGTGACAACGTCGTTTTGGTTCTGCCGATTCTGCCTTCCTATGCGCGAAACCGAATGGTTCAGATGGGGATTCCCTTCATCATTCCGGGAAGCCAGATTTTCATGCCAAACACGGTGATTGATCTGCGGGAGCGGTTCCCTCAACCGAGTGCCAGGCGGCGGCAGACCCTCGGTCCCGCCGCCCAATGCACGGTGCTCTACCATTTGTTGCGCGGATCGCTTGCCAGTATGCCGCTCAAGGAGGTTGCGCAAAAAGTCCAATACTCCCCGATCATGCTCTCGCAGGTGAAAGATGAACTGGAAGCGGCCGGCATTTGCAAAATCGTTCGTGAGGGCCGCTCACTGGTTCTGGAATTCAAGGCTGCCGGTCGGCCGCTGTGGGAGCAGGTCCAGCCGTTGCTTGTTTCTCCGGTCAAAAAGACCCGCTGGGTTCAATGGCCACAACCTGCCGCCACCGCCCTACTCGCCGGGATGAGCGCCTTGAGCCAGCGAACCATGATCGCCTCAGACCGTCTCCCCACCTATGCTCTGACCCTCACGACCTATCAGGACCTCCTGGAGCGAGGGGACATGGCGGGTTGCGCCGATGCCGAGAGCGCGACGGCGCGCATTGAGGTGTGGTCCTACGAACCGCACCTGCTCGGCGAAGACCGGATGGTGGACCCTCTGTCCCTCCACCTCAGCCTTCGTGCCACGGACGACGAGCGCGTTCAGCAGCAACTCAATCGGCTCATCGAGGAGGTCAAATGGTAAGGGGCCTCGATCTCTTTCGTACCCGCTTCAAGGAATTTGAAGGTTCCTTCGTGCTGATCGGTGGCGCGGCCTGCGATGAGTGGTTTGGGTCCGCCGGGCTGGAGTTTCGCGGCACCAAGGATCTCGATATCGTCCTGATCATCGAAGTGCTGTCACCGGCAGCCATCAAGGCCCTGCGCACGTTTGTCGCAGATGGTGGTTACGAGATCCGCGAGCGCACCGAGGGCGTCCCGGTGCTCTACCGCTTTGCCAAGCCTGAGGATGAATCGTTCCCATTCATGCTGGAGTTCTTCAGCCGCAAACCTGAAGGCATCCAACTGGGAGAAGGACAGGGCATCGTTCCCGTGCGGGCAGATGCGGATCAGCACAGCTTGTCTGCCCTGTTGCTGGATGACGCCTACTATGCGTTGATTCAAAAGCACCATGACGCTCACGAGGGCCTGCATTTTGCCAACGCGACCGCGCTCATTCCCCTCAAAACCCTAGCTTGGCTCAACCTGACGCGAGACAAAGCCGCGGGGGTCGAGGTGGACTCAAAGAATATCGCCAAGCATCGAAACGACGTTTTCCGCCTGGCCGGCACTCTGCCCGGCCAGCCTGGGCCTGAGCTGCCAAAATCCATTGCCGCCGACCTCGAGCGTTTCCTCCGTTCCTTTCCGGAGGATTCGCCCGAGTGGTCCTCGATTCTCGCTTCAGTAAAAAACACCTTGGGCGGCGGGATTCGTCCGAGCGCCCTCCGCTCCGCGATCCAGGTCTTTTTCCGTCTCACCCCATGAACACTTCCGCCCTGAAGACCTTTGCCCCTGCCGTACGCCTCCAACTCATGGAGGCGGTCACGCGCAAGCTCGACTTCGCCCTCACCGCCCAGACGCCGGATCACCTCACCACCTTCGCTCCGCAGGTGGCGGCGTTGCGGAAGTGGAAGCTCGCGGCGTCCGACCGCTTCGTAAAAGTCGTGCGCCTCAGGCTTCTCCAGCCGCATCAAGGCGCGGTAGTGGGACCAGTTTAATTGCGGAGAAAAGCCGCCGAACGATTTGATACCCATTGGGTCCTGAATTGGCGAGCGCACGTCTCCCACGAATAGGTCGCCCGCGGTGCGACCTTTTTCTGGCACGGCCAATTTCACGCCCAGCGGGCGTGGAATTGGGAAATGACGATTTGCATAAGCCAAATAGAACTTTCGGAAGTATTGGAGCGTCGTTTCCGAAAACCCATCACCATACCTTTTCGTTAGTTTCAGGGACAAATCCGCCAGCACCTGCCGCCCATATTCTGCGCGTTCTTTCCCGCCTTGGATGTTCCTGCACGATCTCCCGCCCGATTAACCAGTAGGCCAGGACCATGTGGCGTGGGCAGAAGCGCGCCGTCACCGCGTTGACCCGCTTTTGATGATAAAGTTGCGCCCTTCAGCCGCGCACCAGAGGCGATAAACATTAATGACGTTAGAACGAATGCCGTTTGCGGGAATTTTAAGAACCCCATGCTTTTTGGCGGCCTCAAAAAGCAGCCTCTCTTTCTGGGTTAGACGGTGCCCAATCCCCCGACTACCAATTTTCGTGCGCGTTGGTCCGCCACGGCTCAAGCGTTCGACGTCATCTTTGTTCGGCTTTGGCATTTTGGTGGTTAGAAGTTCAGCTTCAGCCTGAGCCTCAAACGATCGATGTGGCTCGGGTGTTTGTCAAAAAGCCGAGGCACCCACGGTAAGAAAGGTCCCAGTGACTCTGTTCCTCTTTCTCTTGGCCGCCACGGTGTCCGGCGCCGCCGAGATTAAGGCCCTGTACGCGCTTCGCCGAACTCGGCCACATATTTTAAGCCACAGGCGTTTCATTTCATCGCAGCTGGAAGAGGCGCAATTGACTCACGAGCCCTCGGTTGGTGCTGTTGAGTAAACGTGATTACGCTCACCCAAGCCATAGATGCACTCTACCGCTTGAACGTCGGCGTGGTGGGAACGGCAAATGAACGCCACAAACGACCCCACAAGCCTGTGCTGCTCCTAGCAGTTCTCGATACAATTGCTACGAGTGTGGCAACCCCCGAGCGAATCCCTTGGAACGACTGGATCCGCCGCCGATTCGCGCAGTATTTTGAGATCGTTCAGGCAGTTGACGACAAATGCACGCCAGAGAATCCCTTCCACTACCTCAGAAGCGACGGCTTCTGGGTAGCGACTAAGCTGACATCGGTCGGAGAACAGCCCCTTGAGGCACCGCCTAGCGTGGCGGATTCAGATGCACTGCGGGTAATGGCGCGCTTTGTGCCCGAGTGGCTGCCGCTAGTGGCGGTACCGAGCTCCCGCGCGGCTCTTCGTGAGGCGATTGTCGTACGTTATTTCCCGGCCTTCAGCTCCAAGTTATCCCTCCTAGCTGAAACCGCGGCGCTTGATGAGGTTGGTCCGCGGGACACGGTTGCTCGCTCCGCGGCATTCCGCCGGCAGATCTTAGAAATATACGATTACCAGTGTTGTGCCTGTGGGCTACGCATTTGGATACCGGATCGCCAGGTTTCCTTCGTCGATGCAGCCCACGTGATCCCGTTTTCCGACTGCCGCAGTGATCATCCGACCAATGGAATTGCGTTGTGCAAGAATCATCACTGGGCGATGGACCAGAGACTCATCGCACCCGCTCCTGAGGGAGTATGGCGCGTTTCACGAGAAATCGACCCACGCCGATCGAAGGGTGAAGAAGAACTGACGCGCCTAGACCGGCAGCGCTTGCTAATGCCGAGTGAGCCAGCCTACGCGCCGGACATCAAGGGGCTGACGTGGCGGTTTTCGCGGCTCAGGTTGGCCTGAGTATACGTCATCGCACTTTAAGGGGAGGGGCGGATTTTTTTAAACGAGCGCCCTGCGGCGCAAATCTAAGCGGTCGTCTAAAACTCTCACTTTTTATCCGCGGTAAGTTTTACGAATATGACACGATTGCCGATTGCGGGGTTGTTCGCGGCCTGTCCCTTTTTAACCCGCTAGACAATGCATCATTCGAGTGTCTTCCCCCGTTGGGGAAGACCGCCAACCGAGCCTTAACAGGGCCGCGGTGGTCCAGGGATGCGGGCCCACGAGGTCAAATTACTCCGTGGGTCAAATCCCTGACGTTGGATGGATTGTACGGCATAGAAACCACAGCCCATGAAAGCAATCATTCCAACTAACAAGACCAAGGCGCCATCCCGTGAAGGGTTGGCCTTTCACGAAATTCTTTCCGATGGCCTCGTCCATACGGCGCATGTTTTCGGCGTCACCGACGATGAGAGATTCGTCGAACGGGTGCTATGCATCGCCTGGGTCAATGCGGCTCGGCTCGTGCAGTCGAATTTCAGGCAAGCCGCGACTCTAGCCAAGTCTCTCCGTGAAACGTTAGAGGTGGGCCAAACCCAAGCGGAATCCCTCTGCCGAAAAATCGCTGAAGCCATCGGGGCATCGGATACAGATCCCTTGGCTGCAATCCAAGCCTACTACGCTGAAAACGAGCACTGTCGCACGTGGACTAGCGAGAGCTCCGATTACAGTGACCGCATTCGCCAATTGATCGGTGAAGCGGTCCTCGGGGGATTGTACAGCCGCGCTACCATTCCAGAGGCCTATCAAGCGCTCATCGCTCAATCAGGAAAACTCAGCCAAGAACATCGGTTCATTGCCAATCGGCTCATTTTTTGGGCCGATCACAAAGGACTCCCGCGGTTTCACCCCTTCATGGAGCTCTGCGTAACTCGGTATAAAACAGTTCAAGAGCGGGATCTGATTTGCGAAGGAATCGCGAACCATCTTCCCGATATGTTAGACGAGAGCGACCCTTGGTCGCTGGAGCACTGGCTGAAGCCAGGTTGGAAAGACGGGATCATGGCAGCCAAATTTGCTCCTGATGAGGTGAAGGCTGCAATCCAGACGCTGCCGGAAGAAAACTGGGCATTTACTCAAAAGCTGTTCAGCGAATGCATCCAAACAACCGCCACTGCGAATGGGCGGGTCGACCTTCCCGCGGCTTTTGGGAAATTCGTGGAGGAATATAACCCCAGCGGATTTGCTGCGGAAGGGGAGGGCGCTAGCAATCCACGACTATTGGCGTGGTGCGGGTACGACTTCGCTTTCTGGATGGGTGTCGTCGCTGAATTGGTTCGGCCGTAGGAAACAGTTTAACCATGCCTTAAATGGCCCTTATTATAGGTAGTCACCGATGTGCTTCGGCTGGTGGCCAGACCGCCAAGCCGATCCGCCCCTCCGCTTGGGATTGCTAACCACAACCGAAGTCAGCACATCAAATCAAGCCAAAGACTAACCCTCCACCTAGCCCAGTTTTCGGGACCCGCTCAGGAGTAAAACTAACAAATAACGGCCAGACCCCTTTTTCAGCCGCTCCCGGAACGAACTTCGCCACCGTAGAAACGCCGATGACGCCCGAAGCCGCTAGCAGCGCGCCGTCACCGCGTTGAGCCGCTTTTGATGATAAAGTTGCGCCCCTCAGCCACGCACCAGAGGCGATAAACGTTAATGACGTTAGAACGAATGCCGTTTGCGGGAGTTTTAAGAAACCCATGCTTTTTGGCGGCCTCAAAAAGCAGCCTCTCTTTCTGGGTTAGACGGTGCCCAATCCCCCGACTGCCAATTTTCGTGCGCGTTGGTCCCCCTCGGCTCAAGCGTTCGACATCATCTTTGTTCGGCTTTGGCATTTTGGTAGGTAAAAGTTTAGCTTCAGCCTCAGCCGGAAATAATCGATGTTGCTGAGGTGTTTGTCAAAAAACCGAGGCACCCATGTTGAAAAAGCTCCCAGTAACACTGTTTCTCTTTCTCTTGGCTGCCACGGTCTCCGGAGCCGCCGAAATCAAGGTCGCTTCACCCACATCCCACATTTGGCCGAAAAGATTCCTTCGGGCTCCAAGCCCACCCACCTTGCCAATTTCTACACGATCGAGATCAGTTACGATTTTCCCCTCGCTGGCATTCGGCCGCGAGATCAGCGTGCGTCATGAATTCCGACATTTTAGTGAACGCTGGTGCGATAGTCTACTTGGGCTTTCTCGTTTTCCTCGTTTTCATGTTTCTGAGTCCCCTCTTCATTTGGATGAGAATCGGAACGGTCATCATTTTACTGAAAGAGATTCGTGATTCAAACGATCGAATCGCCGACAACACGACGCCAGTGGGCAGTAAGCCCCGTTCCGAAAGTTCGGGAAAATATGTTATGCCGGAGTAGTTGCTCAAAGTATGCGAGCTGAGCAGGGACAGCAGGGACAGAACGCCAAGCCCCCACACACCTCACCCCGCCAATTGGCTTGGATTCACTCGCCGCTGCGCGCACGGTTCGCCGATGAGCAACCTCACCCGTCTGTTCTGCGTGTCCGGTCTTTTGTTGTCGGTTGCTCTCGCGGCGTCGCTCGATGAAACCAGGAACAAGGCTGAAAGGGGAGAGGCCATCGCGCAGTACGAACTCGGCGCGAAGTACGCTAATGGCGAAGGTGTGCCGAAAGACAGCGCCGAAGCCGTGAAGTGGTATCGCAAGGCGGCGGAGCAGGGAGAGCCGATAGCCGAATTCGCACTCGGCGTGATGTATGCGAACGGCAAAGGCGTGCCCAAAAACGAAACCGAGGCGGTGCAGTGGTATCGCAAGGCGGCGGAGCGAAGATTGTCCCTAGCTCAAATGGAACTCGGCGATGTTTATGTCGCCGGTAAAGGGGTTGCCCCAGACTTTATTGAGGCGCACGCTTGGTTCAATATTGCAGGCGCGAGTGGCCATCCTCTAGCCAACCTGCGACTAAATATGGTCCAAGAGTACATGACCCCACTGGCTATCGCTGAGGCGACTGACTTAGCAAGGGAGCGCCTCAAGCTGATTAAGCTGAGTCCAAAACCGTGGTTACCAAAGCTTGACGGTGAATTAGTAAAATCAGCTGAGGATACTGCGTCACCTTCCTCAGATAAGCCCGTTGAGGACGCTCCCGAGCCGCGTCCGCAGATTACGCAAACCGTCAAGGCCAAGCCGCGTCCGCAGAACGTCGCCAAGATTGATGCGGAGGGCATTGCCAAAGGTGTGATCGGAGGTTCCACCGCGAACAAGGACGGCGGGGCGGGCGGTAAAGCGCTGGTCGCGAGTGATGGCCGAGCCCGTCCCGCGATCTTCGCCGACAATCGCTTCGGCACGATGAACATCAGCCCAACAGAGGTAGACGCAAAATGGAGCAACTACGGCTTCTACCTTCAGCGCATGATCGAGACGGTGCAGATTCAATGGGATCGCACCTTGCTCTCGCGCACGATTTATCCGCCGTCGGGAACGACCGTAACGATTAAATTTCGGATGGATTCCGACGGCAAGATAACGGGGATCGTCGCCGTGAAGAACACCTCAAGCGAGCAAGGCAAGGAAGCGTGTGTTTCCGCGATCACGGCGCGTTCGCCCTACGGGAAATGGTCGGATGACATGATCGCGGTGTTGGGCGATTCGCAGGAGATGACGTTTACGTTTTACTATCGGTGAAGGAGATGTCCGCCTCACCCGAACCTCGGCGCCCCATCGCTCCTTCCTGCCTCCTGCACTTTTAGCCTCCCAATTAGTTTCGATTTTCGCCCCAGCAGTCGCTGAATTCCTCATGCCTCCATTTAAACTATTCTTCGGAGGTGCCACGGGCAAATCGCCCTACGACTACCAAGCTCGGCTCGCTGGCGAAGATGACGGCGTGCCCTGCGAGTCGCAGCTCATCTCAATTTCCAAGGGCCTCGGTAAAACCGCCGCCCGGCGTCATTAACCATGCAGCCCCTAGACTTTCTCACAGCCTTCAGCGCCCTTACTGGCTCGCCCCCTTTTCCCTGGCAGACGGCACTTTATCATGAGTTTACCGCGGGTCGCATCCCAGCCTCCGCCAACATACCGACCGGACTTGGCAAAACCGCAGTGATTGCCGTTTGGCTATGCGCGCTCGCCGAGAAACCACTAACTACGCCCCGCCGCCTAGCATACGTTGTCAATCGCCGAACCGTCGTCGATCAGACCACAAGCGAAGTCGAAAAATGGCGTAACAACCTAGAAGCCGCCGGTATCCGATCCGCACTCGCGTCACTCGGCGCAGTCCCACTCCTCTCGAACGACGATCAGCCTCTCGCCATCAGCACACTTCGCGGCCAATTCGCCGACAACCGTGCGTGGTCCGCCGATCCAGCTCGCCCCGCCGTCATCGTCGGTACCGTCGACATGATCGGCAGCCGTCTCCTTTTCAACGGCTACGGCTCGGGCTTTAAAACCCGCCCCCACCACGCCGGCTTCCTTGGACAGGACACCTTGGTGGTTCACGATGAAGCACACTTGGAACCCGCCTTCCAGCGACTCCTCGAAACTCTCGCCGGCCAACAAAAGACTGATGGCGATCTTCGCCCTGTTCACATCTTGGCTCTTTCCGCCACAAACCGTTCTGCCGAAGAAACCGCCCATTCCCTCACTCAATCCGATTACGATCATCCTAGGGTCCGTCAGCGCATTCACGCAGCCAAGAAGCCCACGCTGCACGCCATCAGCGATGAGAAAAAAGATCTCGCGGAGAAACTGACCGAGCTCGCGCTCGCTCGCCGTGAAAGCGGTCGTGCCGTCCTTATTTTCGCCCGTCATCTTGACGTTGTGCAACGTGTCGCCGCTGCACTCGGAAAAGCCAAAGTTCAGCCCTCCCCGGTTAAACTCATCGGCCCGTTACGCGGCCTCGAACGAGATCGTCTGATTTACGACCCTACGTTCCAACGCTTTCTTCCCCCAACGAGTCGTGCCAAGATCAAGGAGCCCATCTCCGCCGGCACCGTTTACCTCGTAGCCACCAGCGCCGGCGAAGTCGGAGTGAATCTCTCGGCCGACGACCTCGTATGCGACCTCTCTACGTTTGAAAGCATGGCTCAACGCCTCGGACGCGTGAATCGGTTTGGTGATTTGCCCGACGGCGACCGGCCTGCCTCCACCATCGACATCGTCCACCCGCTCAGTTTCGCCTACGAGACCTCCTTGGAAAAACAACAAGGGAAAGATCGGGTGGAAATCGCCCGCGAGCGCACCCTGGCCCTCTTCCAAAAGCTCGAAGAGAAGGGCACCGCATCTCCTGCCTCCCTTGGCGACCTTCCCATCGCCGACCGCCTCGCCGCGTTCAGCCCACCGCCAGAAATTCCGCCCGCTACCGACATTCTCTTCGATGCCTGGTCCCTTACTACCATTCGCGGCGTCCTCCCCGGTCGCCCCCCCGTCGCCGACTATCTGCACGGTATCGCCGATTGGGAGCCGCCCGAAACCCAAGTAGCATGGCGCACCGAAGTCGGCCTGCTCGACACGCCTGCACTGCGCGAACTCTACCCGCCCGCCGAACTCCTCGCCGACTACCCATTGCTTCCGCAGGAGCTACTGCGCGACCGCTCTGAGCGCATCCTTGAGCAACTCAAGAAACTCTCCCTCCTCCCAGAAATCGCCGCGTGGCCCGAGCTTCCCGTGTGGCTTGTTGGTGAAGACGGCGAAATCGAATCCACCACTTTGGCCAAACTCGCTCAGATAGACGGCAAAAACGCCGGGGCTCGGCTGGGCAACCGCACGCTGCTCCTGCCTCCGGCAGCGGGCGGTCTTAACCCCGACGGTTCTCTCGATGGCAACGCTCCTCCGACCGCGGGCGGCACCGAGGACGTCTCCTCCACAGCCCCAAATCGCGAAGCCAAGTCTCAACGAATCCGCATCCGCTCCGACGGCGCCCTCTCCACTAAAACTCCTGATGCCGCCGGCTTCCGCCTCGTCCGTCCCCGAATCGATCTGGACTCGGGAGCAGACGAAAACGACTCGTCCGATCTCGGCGGTGAAGAGTCGGCAAGTTCCGCCGGCGGACGCTACTGGTATTGGCTCGAAGCCACCGAGATGATCGGCGACGCCAATCTCCACCAAGCCAAGAGGTCAGTGCGCCTCGACATCCACGGCTCCGACGTCGAACGGCTCGCCACCGCCATCGCCAGCAAACTCGCGCTTACGCCTGAGCTGCGCCGCGCCGTTGTCATCGCCGCCCGACACCACGACGCCGGAAAAAATCGAGTGAGCTGGCAAAAGAGCATTGGCAATCCTTCGCCCGCCATCGCACTCGCCAAGGCTGGACGTGAACTGCGCCCCCGCGCCACTGGTGAACACTACCGCCATGAGTTCGGCTCGCTGATCGACATCGCATCCGACGCCGAATTTCTCGCTCTTTCAAACGACGAAAAGGACCTCGCGCTCCACCTCATCGCAGCCCACCACGGTCGCGCGCGCCCGCACTTTACGGCCGAAGAGGCCACCGACTCGGATGCAGCGTTCGCCACCGCGCGAGATCTTTCCGTCACGGTACCGCTCCGTTTTGCCCGCCTCCAACGCCGCTTCGGCCGGTGGGGCTTGGCCTACCTCGAATCCATTCTCCGCGCCGCCGACTACGCCGCCAGCGCCAACCCTTCCAAAACTGTGGAGGAAACCAAATGAGCACCGTGCCGAATCCCGGTTTCCGCATCCGTGTGGACGTCACCAACCCCGGACAATTCTTTGCCTGCTGCGGGTTGTTAGAACTGGCCAGTCGCCTAGATCCCGACGTCCAAGCATGGTTCGAGCCGGGAGTATTCTCCGTTTCACGAGGACCAACACTCGCAGCGTTGATCGAGCACATTCGGGGAGTTCGCCTGATCCAAGCTGACCCGGAGGATACGACGGCGTCACCGATTGAGGTAACCGCACCCTTTTCACTTCGCCTCGACTGGTGGAAATCCCGGGACCGAGCCGATTCCGACCTCAAGGTTTGGGCTGGCACGATGGAAAGCTTTCGCATCGCGCGCGCCATGCAGAATGCTTTGCGCGCCGATGCCTTCGTATCGGAGGACCTGCTCAACACCAGCATGGTCGCCTACGATCCAGACGCCCCCGACAAGAAAGTAGAACCGTTTTACTTCGACGCGCGCCGCGGTCCCAATGCCCATTCTCGCGATGTCGGATTCGCACCAAACGATCTCGGCCTCACGACCATTGCGTCCCCGGCCGTAGAACTTCTTTGTCTAATTGGCCTGCAACGCACCCGCCCCGTCCGCACCGATCTACCGCGATTCTTCGACTACAGCATTTGGTCGAACCCGCTGCCCGCGACGCTCGCGCAAGCCGCCGTCGCGGGACTGCTGCCCAACCTGAGCGGCTCTCGTTATCGTTTCGAGAGCTGGTTTCGCACCGGACAGCGTAAGCATAAAGCCTTTCTCACCGCTAAACTCATCAACCTGTAACCATCCGACTCATCATGAGCACATCCGCCAAGTTCGATCATTACCTCTCCGAAAGCGGCCCCGCCGCCCTCGTTATTCGCGAATACCTGACCCCCGTCGAAGGCAAAGACGGCGTGCTTTTCCCTTCGACCTACGCTTCTGGTGACGGCTTCCCCGGAGGATATAACATCGATGGCGACCCCAACGGAGAAAATATCGTACTTATCGACAGTGTCGGTTCTCAAGCCAACCGCATCGAGCCGATCTTTGCGGAACCCAACTATGCCAAGTTGGTGCCACAAGTGAACATCACTGCCGGACTGAAAACGATCAGTCTGCTGCAAGCCGGGCATCGCGCCGGCGACGCGATCGTGCGCGCCTCGGCCCTCCAGCAAGAACTTCAAGATGCGTTCCACGCCTTGCTCGATGGCAACGCCACCACTTTGGCGAAAATCGCTCCAACTTCCCTTGTGTTCGGCGTGTGGGATTCTCGCGACACCCAAGCCAAAGTCCCCCGTGCCATCGCCTCTACGATTCGCGCCTACAACGTGCGCAAGCTCACGCGCTCGGCCCAATTCGTACCCGCCATCGACTATGTCGGAGCAAAACTGCTCGACGAGGCGACCGACAAAGTGACTAAAGATTCCTACGCCGAACGCGGCTTCGTCCACGTGCCCGCCACCGGCTCACCTGGCGGTGTAATCGCGAAAGGCGACATTCGCCGCGACGCCACCCTGGCGCTCGCCGCCCTGCGTCTGCTCCACGCAGGATCCGATCCCGCAGCAACCTTGAAGCTGCGGCGCTACATCCTTGGCCTCGCGCTCGTCGCCTTCACTCGCCTGCCTTCCGGCTACCTCCGTCAAGGCACCATCCTCGTCCTTGATCCTGACAAGCCGCGCGAGTTCGTGGAGGTTCTGCCCACAGGCAAGCGCACTCCTGTCACCGTAACCCACGAACAAGCCATCGCCTACGCCTCCGCTGTCGCGGACGATTTCGGCGTCGGTGCGGATCGCACTGAACCATTCGATCCTGAGCGCGCCAAAGAAGACCTAAAGCCGAAGAAAGAAAGAGCTGCCAAGAAGGCCAAGGGAGCAAAAGCCGCCGCCGCAACCTCCACTAAGGACGCCGCCGATGCCTGATTGCCTCCGAATCAGCGTGCGTTTTCTCGACGGAGAATTCCACGGGCGCGGCGATGGCGGCGCCAACGAGTGGCCGCCTTCGCCCCTGCGCCTCTTTCAAGCCCTCGTCGCCGCCTCTGCCGCGCGTTGGAACGAGCGTCGTCGTATCCGCCACGCCGCGCCCGCCCTGCGCTGGCTTGAAGCCCTTCCGCCGCCCACCATCATCGCCCCAAAAAGCGCAGAAGGTGCCGCCTATCGCCTCTACGTGCCGGACAACGTTGGCGACTTGGTCGGCAATAAATGGAGCAAGGGCAACGCCGGCAGCGTCGCCGACTATCGGACTGAGAAGACGGTTCGTCCCACCCATGTCCACGGCGACGGCGCGGTGCATTTTCTCTGGCTACTCGACAACCAGGAGCAAACACCGCACTTGCAAACCATCATGACCGCCGCGCGCTCCATTACGCATCTTGGTTGGGGTGTAGACCTCGTCGTCGCCGACGCCGAAGTCATCCCCGGGTCCGCACTCGCCTCGCTTGAGGGCGACACTTGGCGCCCCGCCCCGGATAGCGGTGGCACTTCGCTGCGGATTACCCAATCCGGCACCTTCGACGACCTTGAACATCGCCATCACGCTTTCCTCCAGCGCGTTACTGGCTTGGCCGGAGGCACTTTTTCCCCAGTGCCGCCCTTGAGTGTCTATCGCTCCGTGGATTACCGTTCCGACTCAGAACCTGCCCGCGCCCCTGTCGCCGTTTTTGCCCTGCGCCAGCCCGACGATTCCGGGTTCCGCTCCTTTGACCCCGTCCGGCGCGGCCTGCACGTCGCCGCCATGCTAAGACACGTCACCGGCAGGGCAGATGTCTCCCGCTCTCTTGGCTGGACTAACGCCCAGACCGCGCGACTTGTTCATGGCCACGCCGAAGAAGACGTCTCGAACGAACCCGCCACCCGCCTGCTTTTCATTCCCATTCCGAGCATCGAAGCACGCGGCCAAGGTAAAGCCAACGTCGTCGGCGGCATCCGTCGCGTGCTGGTCACCGCCCAAGGACCGATTACTCCCGAGCAATTCCAACGCCTCGCCCAGCGCCTCGCCGGTATTGAGCTGATAGACGAGAAAGACGGGAAAACTACCGCTGTCCTCGCACGTCTGCCCGGTTCAGATCGACTCACCGCAGACAACTACTTGGCCCCATCCGCCACTTGGTCGACGGTCACTCCGGTCGTTCTTCCCGGCTACGACGATCCGCGCAAACTTCGCCACCGCCTACGCGAAAACGGCGGCCTCACGGCCGAAGAGAAAAGCGCCCTGCTCGCAAAACTCGACCAACGTATCGACTTGCTCCTGCGCAAAGCCCTTCGCCAATCCGGCTACTCCGAAACCATCACGCGCCACGCCGCCATCGAATGGCGCGGCTCCGGTTATCTGCCCGGCACCGACCTCGCCTCCCGCTACATGACTGGCGACCAACACCGTCGTTACCGAAAGCTTCATGTCCGAATCCAGTTTCGCGATGATCAAGGCCAACCCCTGCCTATCCCTGGTCCGATCTGCCTCGGCGGCGGCAAGTTCTCCGGCACCGGCCTGTTTGCGGCTACTACATGATCGAGACAGCCACCGCCTCGACGTTGTCTCCGCCCTTCATTGCCGTCAGCGGGCAAGGCCGGCGCGAAGTGCGGCCTGACCGAAAGCCGGGGTGATCGGATAATCACGGCTTTGGGGCAGGCTTATCACCAATTTGACCAGCCCTGCTATATAGTCTGAGCCACGGGAGTTTTTTGACAGCGAGCCCGCGAGCGCGAGGATGGCCAGCACTCCCGCCGTGTCGCTCGCAACCTGCAGCACAAGAAATTACGCAAGAAACCGGCGCAAACCGACTGTTGGCTGGCATTGCTTAGACACACGCTCGCAAATCGTGTGCTTGCTCCTTTTCTCTCGGCTAGTTAAGCAAGCGGCCTATCCGCGCCCTAACCGGCGCGGCCCCATTGAAGCATTGGGGCGTGTTTGGCCTGCCCTGAACTCATAGACTATCCGCGCCCTAACCGGCGCGGCCCCATTGAAGCGGCTGCACCAAAGTCGAGCAGGGCCAAGTGCTCGCCTATCCGCGCCCTAACCGGCGCGGCCCCATTGAAGCAAAGTGTGCCGAGCCGATCCGAAGCGCTTGTCTTCCTATCCGCGCCCTAACCGGCGCGGCCCCATTGAAGCTAGTCGTTGATGCCTCGGCCGGCGCCGTTGCGTTGGCCTATCCGCGCCCTAACCGGCGCGGCCCCATTGAAGCATCAGCGGCAGATAGAATCCCGCTTGCCGGTGGTAGCTATCCGCGCCCTAACCGGCGCGGCCCCATTGAAGCACTGGGGCAACGCGAAGCTCGCCGCACCGATTCGGCTATCCGCGCCCTAACCGGCGCGGCCCCATTGAAGCCCCTACCGGCTCGACGCCGCCGAGGCCAAGTTGAAAGCCCTATCCGCGCCCTAACCGGCGCGGCCTCATTGAAGCCTGACAAGAGTGGAAACTGTTTTGTGCGCTGTTCCGTCTATCCGCGCCCTTACCGGCGCGGCCTCATTGAAGCAACCAACGGGAAGCAATGCCCCGGCCAAATTCGGCCTATCCGCGCCCTTACCGGCGCGGCCTCATTGAAGCCAGCTCGTGCGCCCAATCATCCGCCGCCGTAGGTTTTCTATCCGCGCCCTAACCGGCGCGGCCCCATTGAAGCCAGAACAGCGATAAGAATTAGAATGAGACTGAGCGAGCCCCGAGCACAACACCAGTGCGCTCCAAAAACTGCCCATGGGGATAAAGTCATGATTTCTCCCCTAGAGCTTTTTCTCTTTGTTCAGCACGGAGCGCCACCTTCTCTCGCAAACGCTCCATTTCAACAAAGACCAAAAACTGCTCTTCGTAGAGTTCACGGAGTCCCTCTAACCTCGGAGGTGTGATGGAAGCCACGCCTTCCTTTTCTGCGATCTCCTGAATGCGATTCAGTGCCTTGTTGGCGATTCCTTCCTCGTAATCAAAGACCTCCGGCCAGTGCTCACGCACAAGATTCAGCAGGTGATCGATTTCTTCGCCGGTGAGTTTATGTTGGGCGCTCATGCAGACTCCTCCTCTTTTTGCTTCTTACTAAAAATTACACCTGAGAACTTACCATCCGTGACTATTTTTACCCGTTTAAGCTTTCGCAGTTCGTCCCAGTAATGGCCCTGGGGTTGAGCCTCTACGGGCGCTTCTTGGATGATTTCACCGTCTTCGGATTTATCTGCTGGCTTAATTTCAACCGCCACTTCTCGCGGATGTTCTGGCGATAGCATCTGCGAAATCTCGTCCTCGCTCATCAGAAATGACGTCGAAGCGGCTTTTTGGTATAGTTCGCGTAAGCCTTGCATTTTGGACGGTGGATTAGGACTTGGTTTGTTGGTATTCATGCAGCCTCCTCCGTTTCAGCGTTTTCTTTCTGGTCCTTCACGCACTGCTCCAGCCAATCGTCGTAGACGTGCTCGAAGTGATCGTGGAGCTGGCGATAGATTTGGGAAGAGATCGAGGTGAAGTAACGAAGGCTCTCGTAGTTATTGTCGTCCACGTTGAGCCAGTTGTAGCCCAGCGAAAGTCCATCGCTGTTATTGAAGCAGCTGTCGTCGAGTGAGCCTTGGTCGAACTGGTTGATCGTCTCCGCCAGATTGAGTGGCTTGGTGGAATGAGGGATCGGCAGGGTGAACTCGGCTTTGTATTCATCGACGACCCGGTAGGAGATGCCCTCGGGGCTTGGGCGAGCCCGGAGGCTGATCACGTCGCTCGTCGTCGACTTTAAGTTGATGCGGGCGATCTCAAGCTCGCCGGGCAGATAGGACGGGAGGTACTCTCCGCCCATGAAGCTGGGGTGAATGCGGCCGAGGCGAGTCCGAGTGCTCGTATCAACCTCGTCTTGCAGTAGTGTGATATCCAGTTCCTCGATGCGCCCAGATGCCCAGTAATCGGTAATCATCTGGCGGCGGTTCTCGCCGGTGACGTTGCGGAGAATCGCGGAGAGTGGATCGGTTTCGGCCCAGTAAGATTTGGGCCGGAACCCGTAGCGGATGCCTTGGTATTTTTTCATGGTGCAATTTCCAAACGCCGCAGCACCACGAACAACTTTGGCCCGGATTGACGGAGCCCACATCATAAAAACCACCGTGGCCCGTGTTAGGCTCGGTTGGTGACGCTCGGAGAACCGAGAGTCGTCGGGATGCAGAAGTGAAAGGAACGAGGTACGATCTCGTCGTAGTCATTTTAAAATACAACCATCCACCGTGTCATAATCTCCGAATTACGCTCAGCCCCTCCTGCGGTGATCCCCCGAAATCCGGGCTACTTGTAATGTGACCTGAACCAGTTTTCGGGACCCGCTCACATAATGCGACCGCCATTGTACGGAGTTTTCCGTTCTTGGACGGAGGTTTGATAAACCGCCGGGGCGTGGCGGATTCGGCTATTAGAAAGTCCCTTTGACGCCAAGGGTCCAGAGGGAGCCGTAGCGCTCTTCGAAGCGAAGAGTGGCGTGAGCGGGCGTCGCCGGGCCGACGGTAGTGCCGCGGTCGGAGATGTCGCGGACGTTGCGGAGATTCGCGAAGAGGGCGAGGCGGCGGGTGAGCGAGTATTCGCCGAGGAGGTCGAGCTTGGTGAAGCCGGGCGTGTAGCTGTAGGTCCCGGGGGCGATGCTCGCGCCGGCGACGGGGCCGCGGTTTTGGTCGGCGCGCCATGTCCAGTTGAGACGGACATTATAGCGCGGGCGCGTGAAGCTGAGGCCCCAAGCGGCGCTGCGGGGAATCTCATTGAAGCCGGTGCTGCCGAGGAAGCCTTTGGCGGCATTGGTGCGCTCGAGGCTGCCGTTGGCGAAGACTTGGAAGCCGCGCGCCCAGACAGGGAGAAACGTGAGGGCCTGACGGTAACTGAAATCGAGGCCCTCGATGCGGATGGTGCCGGGCACGTTGCGCTGGGTGCTGACTTCGTAGTCGGCGAATTCGCCGGCATCGAGGCCGTAGAGGGCGAGGAATTCAGGGTTGGCCTGAAAAATGGTGGCGCCGAAGAAATTTTGGAAATGACGGCGAAAGGCACCGAAGGAGATCTGACCGACGCCGGCGAAATAATACTCGGCGCGGACTTTCACGGTGTTGGCGGTCCAAGGCTTGATGGCGGCGTTGTTAACGACGATGCGGTTGTTGGCGGCGGGGGGGTTGTCGGTGTTGGGGAGGGTGAGGCCGCCGGCGTATTGGGCGAAATTTGGCGGCCCGATGCTGGTGGAGACGGCGGCGCGGAGGAGGAGGTTTTCGCGAAGGTTATAGGTGGCGTTAAGCGAGGGGAAGAGGCGGAGATATTGTTTTTCGACGTGCGAGGCGCGTTCGAGGAAGGTGAGTTTCGAGGTCGCGAGGGCGTTGGTCGTGATCGGGATGACGGCGCCGGCGGCGTCGCGGAGCGGGCGGCCTTGGGCGTCGCGCTGGACGTTGCGGCTCAGATCGGTGAGTGGGCCGTCGGCGTCGACATCGGTCTGCTCAACGCGGACGCCGCCGACGAGGAGGAGGCGCCGGTTGAGGAGGGCGACATCGCCGCGCAGGTAGGCGGCAGAGACAGATTCCCGGGCGCGGATGGAATTGGTGACGTGGGAGCGGTAAAGGGCGTTTTCATCGAGGGTGAACTCGGTGGGGTGGGTGCGCCAGTAGGCGAAGACTTCCTGGGAATCGGGGTATTGGATCCGGGGAAAGCCGTAGGGCGCGGAGCGGGTGGAGAAGAGCGGGTCGAGAAAGGGGAGGGCGGTGCCGTTGGTGAGATTGCCGCGGCCGTCGCGACCGACGTAGGTGTAGGTGGAGGACCACGCGCGCTTCTCGCGCGAGGTCTGGCGGAAATCGAGTCCGGTGCGAAGCGTGACGGGCACGCGCCAGAAGAAATCGCGGCGGGCGTTGGCGGTGGCGGTAAAGTTGATGTCGGAGGCGCGCTGCGGGCTGGAGGTGAGGGTGTTGAGCGCGTAGTTTTCGAGGAGGTAGGGATCGAGGGGCCGGCCGGTGGCGTGGTCGGTGACGGTGATGGTGCCTGGGCGGAGGAAGCCGGTGTCGGCGAAGCCGATGGTGACGCCGGTGCGGCGCGACTGGACGGCGAAGAAGCGCTCCTTGTCCATGTCACGGATGGCGTTTTTCCCGTAGGCGCGGCCGGTGGCGAAATCGAATTTCCAGAGCGGGCCCTCGTGACGCCAAGTTAGCGTGGGCAGATAGGTGCGGTTTTCGCGGACGCGGTTGTTGCCGTTGTTGAGGGTGAGTTGACCGACGCCGGCGACGCCCTGCACGCCGGTGGGAGAGATCGAAGAGGCGACGATTTGGTTCGGCGCGAAGGCGAGGGAGCGGCTGGAGATCCAGCCGTCGAATGAGGAATACTGATACGAGAGGGCAAGGCGGTCGCGGGCGGAGAGGCGGAAGTCGAGGGTGATGCCGAGGGAGTCGCGGTCGGATTCCTTGGGGCCGTCCTGGATGGTAAATTGCGAGAGGTAGGGGCGGTCGGGCGTGGTGGCGGGAAACGCGGTGCCGGCGGTGGCGGTGGAGGCGCCTCGCCAGACGTTGGTGGCGCGATCCTGGCTGGAGTATTGCGTGGAGGCGCCGGCGGAGAGCGTGAAGCCGAAGTTTTTGTTCACCGGGACGACCCACGAAAAATCGGCGCCGGGCCAGACTTTGCGGCGCGGATCGCGATACATGGCGGCGCCTTTTTTGAGGCTGCGGTGATCGTCGCGCATCATGAGATAGACGCTGCCGTTGAAGATGGGGCGGGAGCGCTCAAAGGAGCTGCGGGGGACAAGATTGACGGCGCCGGCGAGGGCTTTGCCGGGAGTGTCGGGTGTGGGCGAATGGGTAACTTCGATCCGGGAGATGTTGTTGAGGTTGAAGAAGCCGACTTCGACGCCGCGGCTGGTGTTGTTGTCGCCGGGCGAGGAGAGGCCGATGCCGCCGAGGGTGACGGGGGTATTAGCGGCGGGGGCGCCCTCGATGGAGATGTAGCGTCCGTCACCGCCGGACATGTCGACGGTGACCCCGGGGAGGTATTTGAGGAACTCGGTGACGTTACCCTCGGCGACGGCACCGAATTCGGCGGTGGAGACGACGGTTTTGATATTGGAGGCGAAGCGCTGCTCGTTGATGGCGATGGCGGCGCCCTCCATTTCCTTCGAGGTGGCGATGATAAATTTTTCTAGTTTAACGGGACCGTCGGGTACGGGGGCGGGGCGATCGGTGGCGGCGAGTGCGAGGTCGTACGCGGCGGTTTGGCCGGCGGTGACGCGCACGGTGGTGATCTGCGCCGAGGCACCGGTGTAGAAGATGCGCACGCGGGCTTCGCCGGCGGGGACGGACGCGAGGAGGTAGGCGCCGTCGGCATCGGTGAAGGTTTCGAGGGGGGTGCCCTCGACGGTGATGCGAGCACCTTCGACGTAGGCGCCGCTAACGGGATTGAGCACACGGCCCGAGATGGCGCCGGTGGCCAGAGGGGATTGCGCGCGGAGCGTGCAGGCGGCGGCGAGCGTGAGGGTGAGAGAGAGCAGGGAGCGGAGGACGTGGCGGGTAAGCATGGGTAGAAACGGGGTGAATCGGAGCGGAGGGGTTTATCGTGAAAACAACGATCTGAGTCGGTGGCTGGCAGGATACTCGGATTTAAAAAAGAGGTTATTTAGAAGGAGCCTTTAATGCCGAAGGTCCAGAGGGCGCCGAAGTCGGTGGATTGGCGGAAACGGGCGCTGGCGGGAGTTTGCGGGCCGTAGACGACGGTGTTCTCGGTCTGGTCGTTCACATTACGGAGGTTGAAAAAGAACGCGAGGTTGCGGCGCAGGGAAACCTCGCCGAGGACATCGATGTAGAGGCGATCGTCGCGCCAACTGTAGATCGACGGCCCGATGCGATCGGTGGCGGTCGCGGTGATCTGGCCCTGACGACGCTGGCCCTGGTAGTTGAAATTTACGCGGAGGTTGTAGCGGGGGCGCGTGAGGCTGACGCCCCAGTTGGCCCCTTTCGGTTGATAGCCGGAGAAGAAATCGGCGGCGGCGCCGGTGACGCGCTGGCGGCTCAGGTTGCCGAACACTTGGATGCCGCGCGCCCAGTGCGGGAGAAACGTGAGCGCTTGCTTGTAGTTAATGTCGAAGCCCTCGACGCGCGTGGACGTGGAGAGATTATACTGCGTGGCGACGTCGTATTTGCCGTAAACGGCGGGATCGAGGCCGTAGAGCGCGAGGAATTCGGGCGTCGCGGGGGCGTTATTTTGAGCGAAGAAATTCTCGAATTCGCGGCGGAAAGCGCCGGCGGAGAGGACGCCGACACCGGGGAAATAATATTCGAGGCGGACCACCTTGCTGCGCGCGAACCAGGGCTTGATGCCGATGTTGGCGACGGTGGTGACGTTGGTGGGGGATGGGGGCGACTCGGTGTCGGGGAGCGTGACGCCGCCGGTGTAGAGATCGAAGTTGGGCCGGCCGATGGAATGGTAATAGGCGGCGCGGGCGGTGAAATTCTCACGCAGCGCGTAGCTGGCGTTGAGGCTCGGGAAGAGCGTGAGGTATTCCTTCTTCGCCTGCGTGCCGCGGAAGACGCGGGTGAGCTGGGCAGAGGCGAGGGGGTCAGACGTGAGGGCGAGCGGGCGGCCGTTCGGACCGAGGATAATTCTTCCGGAGGCGTCGCGTTGGAAATTGCGGGTGGGGTCGTTGAGCGGGCCTTGGCCGTCGAGGTTGGTCTGCTCGGCGCGGAGCCCGCCGACGAGTTTGAGACGATTGTCCAAAAAGCTCACGTCGCCGCGGACGAATCCGGCGATGATTTTTTCGCGGGCGAAGCGCGAGTTGTTGACGCCGGAGATATGGGTGGTGGCGGCGTTGGTGGTGAACTGCGCGGGGTTGGTCTGGAAAAATTGATAAAGCCCGTCGTTGCCGATCCGTTGGGTCAGCGGAAAGCCGAACGGGGCGGTCTCCTGCGAGAGGGACGGATCGAGAAAGCGCGCGGCGGAATCGTCGTTGCCGACGGGCGTGGTGCTGGCGCGGCCGTCGGAACCGACGTAGTTGTAGACGGGCTGATTGAAGGCGTTGTCGCGCTGCGAAACGAGCCAGTTGAGGCCGGCTTTTAGGGCAATCGGAATGGCGCCGCGGAAGTTGCGGCTGGCGGTGACGTAGGCGTTGCGGCGGAGATCGGCGATGACGCTTTCGTTGCTGTTGGCCGTGGCGAGCGAGTAGGAGGCGAGGCTGTAAGGATCGACGACGGCTCCGGTGGCGCCGTCGGTGACGGTGATGCGGTTGGGACGGCCGGGGTAGTCGGGCTGGATGTCGTCGAAGGCCATCGTGAGGCCGGTGCGGCGGGCGGTGGCGTTGAAGAAGCGGCCGACCTGCACATCAACGTGGTTGTTGACGTTGGAGGAGTAGGTGCCGGCGGCTTCGAATTTCCAGACGGGGCCGCGGTGATACCAGAAGAGTGTGGGCATGGCGGTCTTGTTGACGCGTTCGCGGCCCTCGGTGGCGAGGTTGAGTTCGGCGGCGCCGACGCGGCTGCGCGTGGACGTGAGCGAGAACGCCGCGGGATCGACCTGGTTGATCTGGAAGACGAGGGCCTTGTTGTAGTAACCGATCGTGGTGCGGGCGGCATGGAAACCCAGCGAGATGCGATCGCGCTCGGTGAGGCGGAAATCCAGCGTAATGCCGAGCGAGAGGCGGGTGGTGAATTTTCCGCCGTCCTCGTAAGAGTAGCGCGAGAGGTAGGGCTGGTCGGGCGTGGTGTAGGGAAAGGCGACGCCGTTGGTGACCGCGCTGGCCCCGCGCCAGAGCGCCACGGGCGTATCCTGCGGGGAGAATTGGGACGCTGAGCCGGCCGACACGGTATAGCCGAAGGATTTGTTAACGGGCGCGGAATAGCTGAAATCGGCGCCGGGGCGGATCTTGTGCGTGGCGTGGCCGCGCGGGCCGGGCGTGGCGCGGAGGCTCTTGTTGTTGTCCCGCATGAGCGCGGAGACGCTGTAATTGAAGACCGGTTTGGTGCGCTCGAAGGCGCTGCGCGGAACGAGATTCACGGTGCCGGCGAGGGCGGAGCCGGGCGACTCGGGTGTCGGCGAATATTCGATTTCGACCCGCGAGAGATTATTGGTGGAAAAGAAATCCATATTGAACGAGCGACCGCGGCCGCCGTCACCGCTCGAACTGGCCATGCTGAGCCCGCCGAGGGTGACGGGCACGTTGTCGGGCGGCACGCCGTTGATGGAGATCGAACGGGCGTTGCCGCCGACGTAATCCACGGAGACGCCGGGAAGGAATTTGAGAAACTCGCCGACGTTGCCCTCGGCGACCGCGCCGAATTCGTCGGTAGAGACGACGTTCTTCACGTTGGCGGCGAAGCGTTGCTCATTGATCGCGATGGCGGCGGCGTCCATCTCGCGCGTCGTGGCGACGACGAAGGCGTCGAGCTTCACGGCTTCGGTCGCGAGGGGAGATTTCGGCGCAGCGTGGAGCGAGTCGAGGGTCACGTCGCGCGTCGACGTTTGACCGGTGGTGACAGAAACTTGATCGGAGAAAGGCTTTAGTCCCGTGAAGAATACCTTGAGTGTGGGCCGGCCGGCCGGAACGCCATCGACGCGGTAAGCGCCGAGTTCATCGGTGAAGGTTTCCAGCAAGGTGCCCTCAACAGTGACCCGGACTCTGTCGAGGTAGCGCCCGCTGGCGGCGTGGAGCACACGGCCTTCGATGGAGCCAGTGGCGACCTGCGCGCGGAGCGGCGAAACGAAGATCAGGGCGAGCGCGAGCAGCCAGAGCGATGTGGCGGCGAGACTACGAGGTGGGGATGATGGGGTCATGGGTGGGGCGGGGTTTATCCGGTGCGGCTGACAGAAATGCGCCGTATGGCCGGGAGTTTTCAGGTGGGGACGCGGTCGACTCACCCAAACTTGTGCCGCGGGTGAGCCGTAAACAAGGGTCGGCTGCACACATTCGTATGACGATTTTGCACATCGGCGGGCTGGACGGTGGTGCGAGCCACGCGGAGTAGGTGGGTGGGCGAAATCGCGCGCGCGAACGAGAATCTGACGGCCGCGAGCGGACGATTTGCCAGGGTCTCCACCGCTTGGACCGCGGGGGCAAAGGCGTCAGTCGGAACGTGTGGCGCCGGGGAAAACTCGACAAGCGCCGGGTTGCACAAGCGGTTTGGCGGGGAGGTTGGCCAGTCGGCTCAACGACGTTCAGGCGGTCGGTCGTAGGAATGATTAACCGCCCACCGAAAGACGACAACTCATAGGGGACTGGATGTTCAGGGGGATCGGGTCCGGGAGGGGGTTTAACTGATTCGTCACTCACCCGACGCCGTTTTGTCACTCAAGCGGAGGAGCATGGTGTTTCTCATTCATGCATATCAACGCACTCACCTGTACGTTCCCTCACTCAACCGCGCGCCGGCTCCTCGCCGTCGCCTCCCTCGCGCTTCTCGCGCTGGCCCTGCTCTCGTCCACGGCTTTTTCACAAGCTGCGGCGGGTAGTATCAACGGCCGCGTCTCAGAAGCCGTCACGGGTAAGTCGCTCCAAGGCGCCATCGTCAAACTGCTCGGCACCACTGCCGTCGCCTATACCGACGCCGAGGGCCGCTTCTCGCTGCCGGGACTCGCGGCCGGCAGCTACCAAGTGGAAGTAGACTACGTCGGCCTCGACGCCTATACGACCAACGTCGCTGTTTCGGGTGGGCTGACCGCGAGCGTGAATGCCACGTTGGAAAGCAAAGTGATGAAGATGGAGTCATTCACCGTCGCCGAGTCGGCGCGCGGCCAGGCCCTCGCTATCAATCAACAGAAAACGGCCAGTGGTATCGTGAACATTGTTTCCGAGGAAACCTTCGGCCAGATGATCAGTGGAAATATCGGCTACACGCTGCAGCGCCTGCCCGGCCTCAGCGTCAACGAAGACGAGGACGGCACGCCCAACGGCGTGAACATCCGCGGCATGGAGTCGAAATATAATTCGTTTCAGACCGATGGCTTTCGCACGCCCACATCGGGCAACAGCCGCGGTTTCGCCACGAGCCAGCTCCTCGCCGATGGCGTGAGCAATATCGAGGTGGTCAAAGCTCCCACCGCCGACCGCGATGGCGATGCGATCGGCGGCATTATTAATACCATCTCGCGCTCCGCCTTCGAGCGCGACGGTCGCGAGATCAAGGTCACGACGGCCGGGGTGTATTACGACAAGAACAACCAGTGGAGCTACGACGCCGGGCTCCTCTACAGTGACATTCTGAGTGTTGGTGGCGGCACGAAAAATCTCGGCGTCAGTTTCACGGTCTCGGCCTACGAGACCTCCCGCGCCTACGACAACGTCGATCTCGACTACCTTTACGTCCGCCCCACCGACCGGCCCGACCTCAAGCTCACCGAGCCGCTCTACTTTCACAGCATCGGCACGCCTCAGACGAACTTCCGCGATGTGAAGTCATGGGGGTTGACCGGCTCGCTCGACTATCGGCTCAGCGCGAATGCGACCTTGTTTTTCCGCCCCGGCTTTAGTCACAACACCACCACGGCCGAAAAACCCGAGGAGCGCATCTATGTCGTCACGAGCGGCGGCCCGGCCAACGTGCTGTCCATCACGCCGCGCACCGGCGCCGGCCGCCTCACGAACAACGAACACCGCTACCAAAACCGCCAGAGCGAGGCCGACAACGATTTGTTCTCCTTCACCGCCGGCGGCGAGCAGCGCTTCGACACTATCAAGGTCAACTACAGCGGCTACTACGCTGAAAATGAACGCAACACCGACCGCAGCCTCCAATACGTCGTCCGCAACACCGGCTTCCAAAACGCCTACGACCGCTCCGACACACTCCGTCCCAAATACACCAACCTGAACGGGAAAAGCGCGTTCGACACCACGACGATCACGCGCGGCGATATGACGATCAATCCCTCGGAATACGCTGAGGAAGTCATGTCCGGCAAGGTGGACGTGGAGAAATCCTACCGGGGCGACGCGCTGTCCGGAAAACTCAAGTTCGGGCTCAAAACTAATCGCAGCACGCGCGAGCAGGATTCCTCGAGCAGCGTCTATGTGACGGGCACGGCCGCCAGTGGTTTTCCTTACGCTGACATCATGCGCCGCAGCAATCGCACGGTCGCCGGTATTCCCATGTCCCTTGAGACGGACATTCCGAAGCTCGAGGCCCTTTTCCGCAGCCGCCCTGAGCTCTTCGTTTTGCAGGCGCCCGCCGCGTTTCAGAACAGCGTCTTCAACGATTTCCTGAGCCGTGAGACGACGCACAGCGCCTATGTGATGGGCGCCGTGACCAAAGGGCGCACGACGCTGACACCGGGCCTCCGCATGGAGCGCAACACCTTCGAATCGACGACCAACCAGTTCATCCCCGCTCTCGGCGCCCGCGCGGCCCGCGTCGAGGTGGTGAATCGCGAACGCACCTACAACCAGTGGCTCCCGAGCGCGCACCTCCGTCACGAGCTGGGGCGCAACCTGATCCTGCGCGGCAGCTACAACCGCAGCTACAGCCGTCCCGACCTCGACGACCTGCTCCGCGGTCGCCTGGTCAACATCGACAACGACACCATCACCGACGGCAACCCGGACCTCGAGCCGACGACCTCGGACAATTTCGACGTGCAGCTCGAATTTTACACCGCCAACCGCGGGCTCTACTCCGTCGGCGCGTTCTACAAGACGATGGATGGGTTTTATTACAACAGCTCCGCTACAGAGGTGCTCGATGAAAACGGCGTGCCTACGACCTATCGTGTCTCTCGCCCCGAAAACGCGCTCGGCGCGGTGAACTACGGGGTGGAGCTGATCGCCCGCCAGAAGCTCGTGTTCCTCCCCAAGCCCTTTGATGGCTTTGGGGTGGACCTCAGCGCGACCTTTACCGAGAGCGATGGAAAATACCCCGGCCGTCTGACCGAAAAACTTCCGACCTACGGTTTCTCCGACTTCATGTTTAACGCCGCGCTCGAATACACCATCGGGCGATTCCGTTCGGAAATCAGCTACCGCTTCCGCTCCGATTTTCTCGAAGGCCTCGATTTCGATTTCACGTTCGACGATATCTTCGCCGCCAACGAGCGCGTGGATTTCGTGGCGAGCTACCAGGTGAGCGACCGCATGAAGCTCTTCCTCAACATGACGAACCTCACCGACCGTCCGCAGGTTTCCTATCAGGGTTTCGCCTACAACCCCGAGGACTACACGATGCACGGCATGCGCGCCACGACCGGCGTCACGTATCGCTTCTGAGCTTTTCGCTTCTAGGCCGGTCTTCCGAGACCGGCCTTTTTACTGATAGGGGACTGGATTTTCAGGGGGATCGGGTCTGGGAGGGGTTTAACTGATTCGTCACCTCCCCGACGCCGTTTTGTCACTCACGCGTGGGAACGCGGATCTTTCGTATTCATGCACTTCAACGCACTCACCTGTACGCTCGCTCACTCAACCGCGCGACGGCTCCTCGCCGTCTTCGCCACCGCCCTCTGCGCGACGCTCACGTCGGCTCAGCTCCCCCCCGGCCTCGTCCGCCGCCGGCCCCGCCGCTGCGGTCAAAGGCGATTCCACCACCGTCCTCTCTTCCTTCGAAGTCCGCTCCGAGCAAGACGTTGGCTACCAGGCCGCCAACACCACCTCCGGCAGCCGCCTCAACTCGGCCCTCAAAGACACCGCCGCTTCCATCTCCGTCTTCACGCCCGAGTTTATCTCCGACATCGCGGCGAACAACCTCTCCGAGATGCTCGCCTACGCGACCAACGTCGAGGCCGAGTTTGAGGATTCCAACGCCGGCTTCAATTCTCCCACCACGCGTAAATCCGACGGCACCACCGGCGATTTTCGCATCCGCGGCATCGCTGCGGGCTACGCCATCGACCTCGTCGAAACCGCCGCCCCGCAGGACAACGATAACATTGAGCGCGTCGAAGTCTCCAGTGGCCCCAACTCCGTCCTCTTCGGCCTCAGCAGCGCTGGCGGCCTCGTCACCCTCGCCACCAAACGCGCCACTCTCCTGCGCGATCGCTCCGTCGCCAAAGCCCAGTTCGGCTCGTGGTCCCAGCAGCGCTACGAACTCGATCTCAATCGCGTCCTGATCCCCCAAAAGCTCGGCCTCCGCCTCATGGGCCTCAGCGGCGACCGCGAGGGCTGGCGCCACTGGGATTTCGAAGACACCCGCCGCTGGACGGGTGCCGTCACGTATCGGCCCTTCAAAGACACCGTGGTCCGCGGCTCCTTTGAGCGCGGTACGCTCAAGCGCCACGCCGCCTGGCCTTGGAACGCCGGTGACCAAATCACCCTCTGGCGCGCCCAAGGTGCCGTGGTGAAGGACGGCTTCGTCACCGCCACCGACACCCCGCGCGGCCTCGCCACCTTCGGCGCCAACAACCGTTTCGCGTTCTACGAAAACGACGGCACCTTCTTCAATCTCCGCAACGAGCTCCAGAGTATCGGCTTCGCCGCCGGCCCCGGCCCGACCCTCCTCCAGCCCGCGGATATGCCCTACGACTACACGTTCAACGGCCCCGGCTCCCACTTCCTCCAGCACTACGCCAATCACCAAATCACCGTCGAGCAGCGCGTCTCCAAAGACGTCTCCATCGAGTTCGCCTACCTCCACAACGACTCCGATGCCTTCGCCACCGGCTGGAACACCCAGAGCAACGACATCGCCCTCCGCGCCGATCCCAATCTCACGCTCCCCGATCCCCGCAGCGCCACCGGCGATACCGTCCCCAATCCCCGCGCCGGCCAGTATTACATGGAGGGCGCGTGGAAACCCGAGAGCACCCAGTTCAAAAACGATGTGCTCCGCCTGACTGCCGCCTACGAACTCAACCTCGGCAAATGGGGCTTCCACCGCCTCGCCGGCCTCGGCGAGACCGGCAAGGTCAACCGCACGAAACACGACGGTTCCGAAATCCTCGTCGATGAAAACAACGTGCCGCTCGCCAACGCCACCCCCGAAAATGGCGCGAACAATCTCTGGCGCCGCCACTACGTCACCCTCGGCGACTACACGACCTACTACCAAGGCAACCCCGCGCTCCCCTTCGCCCCGCGCCCCGTCGCCGTCACCACCGGAACTACCACCACCGTGAAAAACGCCAACGTCCGCACCGTCACCGGCAGCGCCGGCGGGACCGGCAACAGTATCAAGCTTACCGACACGCTCATGTTCGCCATGCAGAATTCTTGGTGGAATAAAAACTCGTCACCACCTTCGGCTACCGCGTGGACGACATCGTCTTCAAGGACGGCCTCACCCAGCGCCTCACCGCCACCGACCCGCGCGTCCTCACCCGCGAGCGCGTCTCCGGCGAGTGGGAGGTCGTCGCCGGCCAATACAACCGCTACCGCTACCAGCCCACCACGCGCACCACCGGCGCCGTCTTTCACCTCAACGATCGCTTCTCCGTTTTCTATAACCAGTCCACGAACGTCGGCGCCCCCCGCTTCGACCGCACCATCCTCCCCAATCTCCTCCCGCCCCCCACCGACGGCAAGGGCCGGGACTACGGCGTGATGATCGACCTCACCAAGGACGGCCGCTTCTTCATGCGCGCAAATTATTACGAGACCGAATTCCTCCGCGACACCCCCGCCATCCCCGGCTCGCCCAACTACTTCGTCTCCTCGACCACCGCCGTCCTCGACCACCTCCAGACCCAAGGCCGCATTACCCAAAGCGAGCGTGACGCCCGCGCCGTCTCTTTCACCGCCTTCATGATCGACGTCGCCTCGCGAGGCGCGGAACTCGAATTCGTCGCCAACCCCGTCCGCCAATGGACCACCCGCCTCACCTATTCCTACTCCGACCGCGGCCGGGAAAATTACTTCAACGAACGCGAACCCTACCTCACCGACTTCACGACCTTCGTCCGCTCGAAGGACAACGGCGCCGTCATCGCCGCCACCGCCCGCACCATCACGCAGGAACTCGCCTTCCTCGAAGACGCGATTCAGGACAACGCCGACAACCAGGAGCAGTCCTTCGGCACCCGCCCGCACAAATTCAATATCACCTCCCGCTACTCCCTGACTGAGGGGCGGCTCAAAGGCGGCTTCTTCGGCGGCGCGTATCGCTTCTCCGCCAAGAGCTACATGCAAGTCGACCTCCGCTCCACCTCCGCGAACTTCGGGAAAAAATACTACGGCGATCCTCTCAAAGCCGCCGACTTCTTCGTCGGCTACGCCGCGCGCCTCCCTTGGTTGAAATCGAAGCTTACCCTCCAGCTCAACGTGAAGAACGCCTTCAACGAGTCGCTCGTCGGCCGCGGCCGCTTCAACTCCGACTTCACCGGCCTCCGCCGTGTCTACCTGCAAGAGCCGCGAAGCTGGCGCTTCACGACGACCCTCGAGTTCTAATTCCCGTCGCCCGTTGAGGCCGGAAAAAGACCGGAAACAGGAGGCCGGAAAAAGGGGGCAAACTTTGCGCTTTGTTATCCGGTCGAGGTGGGCCTGAAACGGCGCTGGGTTCGCCCGGCAGGCGCTCGCCGACTGGCTCAGGCGAAACTGACTGCCCATGCTTAGCGCCTGGGCGAGCCAGGGATTCGAGGCGGTGGTCGCCCGCTTCATCGTCGCCGCCGACCTCCCACGGCTCGCCCCTCGGCTCAGACCCTTCGGCTCGGCTCCTTCCGGCCCCTCGGCGCGGCCCGGCGGCTGATACCAACGCCTGATTATATTTAGACCTCAGGCGGTCGGCCGCCTGCTTGCAGTCGCTCGGAGCGTCCGCAAGCGGGCGGCCTACGAAAATCCAGAAATCATCAGCCGCCGGTATAACCCGGATCTGCCTGCAGGGAATGGAAGGTTTGCTACCGAATTTGACCGGCTCCGCCATAACACTCTTGCGTGGTTTCGAGGTCACTCTGCGAGGACGGCCGGAAAGAGCGACCCGACACGCTTCGTCTCACTGAGTGTTTCCCGGGAGCGGATCTGGCCGCGGGATGGCCGGTGGGGTTTGCTACGCCTCGCTTTTGAGCACGTAAACGGCGCCTTTTTCAGAGCCGATGGCGAGGAGGCGATCGTCGGGGAACCAGACGAGTTTCTTCACGGCGGCGATGACAAGGAGTTGGAACTTTTTCGTCCAGCCCGGTGGGGTTACCGGATTTCCACGATGCGTGCGCCGGATTCCAACGCGGTGACGGCGGCTCCGAGTTGCGTGCGAACTTTTTCGAGCAGCACCGGTTTCCGACAATTGCCGATCTTGACCCAAAGCAGTCGGCCGGTGTTTCCCGGCACCAGTGCTAGGTAATAAAAATCCTCGTCTTTACTCACGACTACCAGGTCGTGGGCGGCGGCGTGACGCCAGATCGTGCGATCATCGGTCTCCCTCATCCCGATCTCCCTGACATGCTGCGCGGTGTGGCCGGCCGTTTCCAGAAACCGGGCCAAAGCGGGCGGCAGATGGTGATCAATGAGGAATCTCACGCCGACTGAAGCACGACGTGATCGGTCTGGTGTGCGGCGTAGGCGATCGCGGCGAGGATATCGTCGCGCTCAAGATCGGGGTAGTCCTCCAGAATCTCCTCGTAGGATGCATCTGCGCTGAGGAGTTGCAGAATGTCGGTCACGCGCATCCGCATCCCGCGAATGCAGGGCCGGCCGCCGCACTTGCCGGGCTCGACGGTGATGCGCTTGAGCAATTCTGAGTTCATTCCGTGAAGCTGCTCGGAATAAGAGTTCAGACAAGTCCCGTTTCAGAGACTCACGCCTCGCTTTTGAGCACGTAAACGGCGCCTTTTTCGGAGCCGATGGCGAGGAGGCGGTCGTCGGGGGACCAGACGAGTTTCGTCGCGGCGGCGGGCATTTTCACGGTGGCGCGGAGGGGTTTGGCGCGTTCGGGGCTCCAGAGTTGCACGACGCCGTCGAGGCTCGCGGTCGCGAGGAGGCTGTGCGCGTTTTGAAAAGCGACGGCGCACACCGGCGCTTCGTGCGGGAGCATGGCGGGTTCTCGGCCTTCGGGGCCTTCGCCGGCGCAGTCCCAGATGCAGGCGTCGCGGCCGCCGCCGGTCGCGAGCCAGCGCGAGGTGTGGTCGTAGGAGAGGTGTTTCACTTTCGACTCGTAGCCGCTCATGTGGAGTTCGACATCGGTTTCCGGAATCCAGAGGTGGACGCTCGGGTCTTGGTTGCCGGAGACGAGCCAGCGGTTGTCGGGCGACCAGACGAGGGCGTGGATGCCGTTGGCGTAGGGAAATTCTTTTTGGAGGACAAAATCATCGGCGTCCCAAAGTTGCACGCCGCCGAAATGCGAAGCAGCGACGCAGCCGCCGGCGGGCTGGCCGGCGAGGGCGGAGATGGATTTGGCGGCTGGCGGAAAGGCGTGAGCCACGGAGCCGTCGGTCCGGAGGGCGACGAGTTTGCGGCCGGCGGAGGCGAAAAGAAGCTGAGGGCTGAGAGCTGAGAGCTGAGAGCCGGGTTCCGAACGGGGGGCGGGGGCAGGCACCCAAGCGAGGTGTTCGACCCAGGTGGGGCCGAGGGGGGCGGTCGCGGTGTGTTGGCCGGCGGTGGCGTCCCAGAATTTCACGGCGCCGTCTTGGCCGCCGGTGGCTAGGTAAAGTTGGGAGTTGAGGGGTGAGAGTTGAGAGCCGGAGGTTGAGGCGGAAGGCTGCCATGCAAGGCAGTTGGTGCCGTTGGCGTGGCCGGGGAGCTCGTGGAGTTTCTTTCCGTCGGCTGAGGCGAAGAGCGAAACGGGGCCAGCGGAACTGGCGGCCGCGAGTTGGGTGCCGTCGGGCGACCAAGCGAGGTCGATGGCGTAGTCGTCGAGTTGGGTGGCCCAGTGTTTGGTCAGTTGCATGGCAGGAGTAGCGGGTAGTGAGAACCGAGTAGCGGGTAGCACAAGCCCAAGCGGGCCGACGTGTAGACCTACCTCGAGCAGACGAAAATGTTCACCGTCGACGTGGTCACCACGCCTCCCGTCGCGGATCACTCGGCGCCCTTGTAGACGACCACGACGGGGGCGTAATCGGAAAACTTCGGCGCGAAGTTGGCCATGTCGACGCCGGCGAGGGGCGAGCCGCGGGTCCAATCATAATACGGGTTCGATTGGCCGGTCAGGAGCATGATCTCGTGCATGGGGGCGGCGAAGGAGGCAGGCGTGAATCCGGCGAACACCGAGAAAGTGGCAACGGCGCAAAAGCGATGGAACGCATAAGCGGGTAAGATTATTTCGGTAGCATGCATCACAGGCGTTGCATTGGGTTAATAATTTCTAACCGTGGGGACCGTCCTCGGTGGCGAGCGTCTGGCTCTCCGATCCCCTCAAATCCCCCAAAGCTATGAAAGAATCATCCTCCAATCATATGAATCGCCGCGACTTCATCGCGTTCTCCGCCGTGGCCGCGTCGATGCTCGGCTTCGCCGGCTGTGCGACGCTCGCGAAGAACCCGCGCAAGCCGCGGCCGATCGCGGCCGGAGCCAAAATCCGCGTCGCGCAGATCGGTTGCGGCGGCAAGGGCTTCTCGGACATCATGGCGCATAAAAACGAGGAAGTCGTGGCGCTCTGCGATGTGGATTGGAATTTGGATACCCCCCGGGGCGGCAGTAACCGCAAGAAGCTGATCGCGGAATTCCCGAACGCGAAACGTTACACCGATTTTCGGAAGATGCTGCTCGAGATGGACGAGCAGATTGACGCGGTCTGCGTCTCGACGCCGGACCACATGCATTTCCTGCCGGCCTACATGGCGATCATGCTGGGCAAACACGTTTATGTGCAGAAGCCGCTGACGCAGACCGTCGGCGAAGCGCGGGAGCTGTTGCGGCTGGCGCGTTTGAACGGCGTCTGCACCCAGATGGGCAACCAAGGCCACGCCGGCGAAGGTATTCGCCTCGTGCAGGAATGGTTTAATGCGGGCGTGCTCGGCGAAGTGCGCGAGGCGCAGATTTGGACTAATCGCTCGGCCGCGATGGGACCCGACGGCAAAGAGCAAGTCGTGTGGCCGCAGGGCATGCAGGAGTGGCCGAAGGCGGACACGCCGCCAGAAGGTTTTTCGCAGGATCTCTTCCTCGGCCGCGCGCAGGATCGTACTTACAGCAACGCGATCCATCCGTTCAAATGGCGCGGATTTATCGACTACGGCTGCGGTGCGCTGGGCGATATGGCCTGTCACATCATGGACGCCTCCTACTGGAATTTGAAACTTGGCGCACCGACCAGCGTTGAACTCAAAAAGATCGTGGGTAAGAGCCCGATCGCGTTCCCGAAGTCGGCCATCGTCGAGTATCAGTTCCCCGCGCGGGGCAACCTGCCGCCCGTCAAACTCACGTGGTATGAAGGCGGCGAGAAGCCCGCAAAACCTGCGCAGCTGGAAGAAAGCCGCCAACTCGCCAAAGGCGGCCAGCTCATCATCGGCAGCAAGGGCACCGTTTACGACGGCAACGACTACTGTAACAGCCCGCGCTTTATCCCGGAGTCCCTGCACAAAGAGCTCACGCCGTCGTTTCCGGCCAAGACGATTCCGCGGGTGCCAGAGAACAACCCGCACACCGAGTGGACCGCCGCGATCCGGGCCAACAACCCGCTCGCCGCCGGTTCGAATTTTGAATACTCGGTGCCGTTTACCGAGATGGTTTGTCTTGGCACGATGGCGATTCTCGTGGGCGGCAAGTTCACCTGGGATCCCGTCGCGATGAAGACGAACAACCCCGAGGCCGATAAATTGATCTACCCGACCTATCGTAAGGGCTGGACGATCGCCGACATCGCCTGAGCGAACTGAGGATTCATCGGGCGATTCTCGCCTGAAACCGTTTCTGGGTTGCCGCGAAGCCGGGGTTTTAAAAGCCTCGGCTTCGCTTTTTTATGATCAACCCCATCGCCCCATCCACCCGTCGTTCCTTTCTTAAATCTGCCGCCGCCCTTGGGGCCCTCGGGGCCCTGAGCCCGTTCGCCCGCGCGGCTGCGACGCCGGCCGCAAAACCCGCCGCCTTCAAAATTTCGCTCGCGCAATGGTCGCTCAACAAGCGCTTCCTCAAGCGCGCCGGGGCCGAGCCGCTCGACAATCTAGAGTTCGCGAAGATCGCCCGATCCGTCGGAATCGACGGCCTCGAATACGTGAACCAGATGTTCAAGGACAAGGCGACGGACCAGGCCTACCTCGGAGAAATGAAGAGCCGCGCGGCGGGCGAGGGCGTCGCCAGCCTGCTCATCATGTGTGACGGCGAAGGCAGCCTCGGCGCGCCGAGCGAAGCGGGTCGGCAAAAGACCGTGACGAACCACTTGAAGTGGTTGGATGCGGCGGCGTTTCTCGGCTGCCACAGTATCCGCGTCAACGCGGCGAGCGACGCCAGCCTCCCGTGGGACGAGCAGGCCAAACTCGCGGCTGCTGGACTTCATCAATTGTGCGTCGAAGGCGACAAACGCGGCCTTTGGGTCGTCGTCGAAAATCACGGCGGGCCTTCCTCCAACGGCAAGTGGCTGACGAACGTCATGAAGTTGGCCGACCACAAACGTGTGGGCATCTTGCCCGACTTTGGGAATTTCTACACCGACCGGGTTAAGTCCGAACTCTACAATCCCTACCAAGGTCTGCGTGAGTTTATGCCCTGGGTGAAGCAGGCCGTGAGCGCCAAGTCGTGGGACTGGGATACCGGTGCCGGCCGTTTTTATACGGAAGACCGCCGCGAGAAGATCGAGATGACCCTCGATTTTGAGCGGATGGTGAAGATCACGGTCGGCGCCGGTTATAGCGGCTACATCGGCATCGAATACGAAGGTCACAAGCACAGCGAAATCGAAGGCATTAAGCGCACCAAGCAGGCCCTCGAAGAGATCCGCACGCTCCTCTGAGCGGCCCTTTTTACCACCGGGCCCGGCCGCGCGGTGGCGGCGGTTGTCCCGTCGAAAAGCAAAACGTAGTCGGTTGTTTTAGCCCGGTTCCCATCGGGCAACGCTTCACTTGTTAATCCCATGAAACCCTATTCCTCGCTCTTTTTTGATCGGACCCTTCAAGTCGGGTGCGCCGTTGTCGGCCTGCTCGGCGCCTCCTCGCTTTCGGCTCAACTCGCCGCGCCGACCACTCCGGCTGCCGCCAAGGCCGCGGCTGGGAAATCGACGGTGATTCCGGGGGCGGTCGCAGCCCCGGTCGTCCCCGCTCCCGACGAGGTCATGAAGCTCTCGCCGTTCGTGGTCGAGACCGACACCGACAAAGGCTACCAGTCGGCCTCGACGCTCGCGGGCACGCGCCTGCGGACGGAGCTTCGCGATGTCGGCGCGGCGATCAGCGTGGTGAACGCCCAGTTTTTGGCCGACACGGGCTCGACGAACACCAAGGACATTCTCGTTTACACGACGGGCACGGAGGCGTCGGGGCCCGGCGGCAACTACTCGGGCGTCAGCACGGGCAATAATTTTTCCAATGCGGAAGCCAATCTTCAGAGCCCGAATGTTTCGACGCGGGTGCGTGGACTGAGCGGCGCTGATCTCACCCGGGATTTTTTCCCCACCGATATCGGGCTCGATTCGTATAACACCGAGCGCGTCGATATTTCACGCGGGGCCAATGCCATTCTGTTCGGCCTTGGTAGCCCGGCGGGCATTATCAACAACCAGCTGAAGGTCCCGAATCTGCGCAAAAACGCCTTGGTATTTCAGCAGACCTATAGCCGATACGATTCGCACCGCGAGGTGCTCGATCTGAACCAGTCTATCATGAAGGACCGGCTGGCGGTGCGCGTCATCGGCCTGAACGACGACAAGAAGTTTCGCCAAAAGCCCGCCTTCGAGGACGACCGCCGACTTTACGCGGCGCTGCGCTGGGAGCCGCGCTTGTTTCGCGACGCGTTCACGCAGCTCAACGTGAGCTATGAGACCGGGGATATCTCGGCCAACCGCCCCCGGCCCACGCCGCCGCAGGACGGACTTTCGGTTTGGTTCAACGTGCTGAACAAGGTCGCCATCGATCCGAGCCAGCCCACGACGGTGACCACCAATCCGCTGCTCGCGGCGCATCTCGGCTCGGCGGGCCGATGGTTCGGCCAAGTGGGCGGCGTCTTCACCGATCCCAATTCAGCCACGATGGGCGGTCCGGGCACACCGGCCTTTATGCTCAGCCGCGGCGGCAATCCGTTCACCCAATGGTTCGGCGTCGGCAACTACACGACGCAGGGCAACAACCCGCTCTTCTTCCTCAACCAACAGTTCGCGCCCGCCGGCCAAGCCTACGCCGGGCTTTGGAAATATCAGGAGATCCGCGATCCTTCGGTCTTTGATTTCTACAACACGCTGCTCGACGGCCCCAACAAGCGCGAGGCCGCCAAGTTCAACGCCTTCAACGCGAGCCTCCGCCAAACGTTTTTCAAAGACGCGCTCGGCTTCGAAGTCGCCTACGACGAGCAGAAGCAGGACCGCGCCAATACCAGTATCATCGGCTTCGACGCGGCGACGATCCACGTCGATATGCAAAGCCGGCTCGTGAACGGCGCGGTCAACCCCAACTTCGGCCGGCCGTATTTCGCCTCCGATTCCATCGGCAACAATTTCTCCAACAACCGCCGCAAGGCTTTCCGCGCGACCTCCTACGCCACCCTGGATCTCACGCAGAAATCCGGCCTGTTCCGCCATCTCGGCAAGCACACGGTCACCGGCGTTTACAGCGACCTTGAGAGCTCCACGTTCTCCCGCAGTTACCAGGGGTTCTCCTACACGACCGACCTCAACGCCTACGCCAACAATCCCGCCGCGCTGACCTACCCCGATTACGCTGCGATCCACTACCTCGGCGGCTCGCTGGCCAATCGCACGTCGGCGGCCGGCGCCGGTATCCAAGGCCTCACCGCGCCGCACCTTCCCCGGGCCAATGGCACCGCGTTGCTCTTCGACAATAGGACCAACGAGTGGGTGACCAACGCTCCCGTGACCGTGATCGGACCGGAGAGCGGCCTCGACAAACTCTACTCCAACGCCTCGCGCGCGCGGAACCAGACCACGAGCTACTCCGCGATCTGGCAGAGTTATTTTCTGAACCGCAAACTCGTCGGCCTCGTCGGCTGGCGCGAAGACGAGTTTTCGCTCTTCGACCGCGGCGCGCCCGTGCGGGTCGCGGCGACCAATCAGGTCGATCCTTTCGCGGCGTCGTGGATCTCGCCCGCCAAACCCAACATCTACGCCAAGGACCGGACCGTGAGCTGGAGCGTCGTCGGTCATGCACCCGATTTAATCAAGCGGCGCCTCCCGCTCGGGATGGACGTGAGCCTGTCCTATAACCGTTCGGAAAATTTCCGGCCGTCCTCAACGGTGGCCGATGTTTACGGTCGCCCGTTTAGCCCGCCCGCCGGTTCCACGGTGGACAAGGGCCTCACGCTCTCGTTTGCCGACCAGAAATTCGTCCTGCGCGTCGTGAACTACAAAACCACGCAGGCGAACGACGTGAGTACCTTCTACAATACCTTTTGGCCGGGCAACGACGTCACCCGCGCGATGAACGGGCTGCGCGGCTCCAACACCAGCGAGGTGCTCATCAATAAATGGTTTGGCTTCGCGCCGAGCGATTCGCGCTACCTCCCGCTCCGGGCGTCGCTCACCGCGGCGGCGCAGGCGGGCAACGCAAACCCCGCGCTCACGGCGGCCGAGACCACCGCGCGCAACCTTTGGTTCACCCAGCGCACGGCCGCCGAATGGCTCCGCCCTGTCGATCCGGAACTCGTAGCGTCGTGGGCCTTCACGCAGGCCGCCGGCGGCGGAAACTGGAGCGCCACGCGCCCGCCGAATGTGGGCAATATCTCCGACACCACGGCGGAAGGCTGGGAATTTGAGGGCACCTACAATCCCCGCCGCAACTGGCGCATCACCTTCAACGCCGCGATGCAGGAAGCGGTGCGCGCCAACTACGGCGCGGACTTCGCGGCCTTTGTGGCAAAAAATTTACCGCTTTGGTCGGATGGTGACGGCATCGCCGCCACGAGCATCCGCGCGCAGCAAGGGTTCGAGGACATTCCGTATTTCAACAGTGTGACCGGCACCCGTTTTGGCGGCGCGACGACCAACAACATGTATATCCCTTACCTTAACGCCCTCGCGGCCAACGGCGCCGCGGTGCAAGAGCTCCGCAAGTGGCGTTTCAACGCGGTGACGAACTACGACTTCGTCACGGGGCCGCTCAAGGGCTTCGGTATCGGTGGCGCCGCCCGCTGGCAGGACCGCGTGGCGATCGGCTACGGCGTGAAGCGAAATTCGATCGGCGTTTGGGTCTCCGACATCACCCAACCGTTTTTCGGCAGCGAGCAGCTCAACTGTGACGCTTGGCTGCGCTACGGCCGCAAGTTCAAAGACGGCAAGATCGGCTGGTCGATCCAACTCAACGTCCGCGATTTCTTGGGCGACGACGACCTGATCGCCGTCACCGCCCAACCCAACGGGCAAGTCGCCTCGGCGCGGATTCCGCAGCCCAAACAGTGGTCGCTCACCAATTCGTTCACGTTCTGATCACGGGCACCGGTTTGATCGAGCCGGTGCGGTTTCCGTAGGGGCGTGGCTTGACCACGCCCGTCGGGCAAAGGCGCGGTCGAGGCGCGCATTCGCCTTGCAAGACGCTGAGATGCGCCCGTCCCCTTACGCCCTTGAATCGGCGCGAAATTTCTCTGGCCCCCAGTCGAGTCGTTAACAACTTTCCGATCGTCGGCGCGTCTGCTCTGTCTGTAACCCGGCTTTGCTTTTTTCGTTCTCGTAATCACGTTCCCTCCCTCTCCTTTGCGTTTCCCCCGCTGCAAGTTTCTTGGCCCTCTTCTTGGGCTCGCCGTTTTCGGTGGGCTGGCGGATAGCCGTGCCGCCGACCCGGCTTTGGATTTCTTTGCGAAGGAGATTAAGCCGATCTTGAACGAGTATTGTTACGGCTGCCACGGCGGCGGCATCGACAAAGGCGGCGTCACGCTCGACGAGTTTGCGAGCGGCGCGGACCTCAAGGACCACGCGCTCTGGGTGCGGGCGTTGCGTAACGTCCGCACGGGCATCATGCCGCCGGCGGAAGAGCCGCGGCTCCCGGCGGAGTTGGCGGAGAAACTCACGAAATGGGTGAAGCGCGATGTGTTTGAGCTCGATCCGGCGGTGCCTGATCCCGGTCGGGTGACGGTGCGCCGGTTGAATCGCACGGAGTATCGCAACACCGTCCGTGATCTCACCGGCGTCGAAGTCGACACCAAGGTGGAGTTTCCGGCCGACGATTCCGGCCACGGTTTCGACAACATCGGCGATGTGCTCACGGTCTCGCCCTTGTTGCTCGAGCGTTACCTCGACACGGCGCAGCGGGTGATCGCTTCGGCGGTTCCGACGATTGCGAAAGTGCTCGATGAAACGACGGTGCCGGGGCGCAAATTTGTGTCGTCGGCTCCGCCCGTGGCGGTCGACCCGGCGCGTGGCCGGGAGCGCGGAGGTGCGGCACCGGGCTCCGCTTTGGAGTTGTCCTATTATGTGCCGACGGTCGCGACGACGAAGCACCGCGTCGCTGTGGCCGGCCGGTATCAACTGGTGCTCGATCTGCGGACGGTCGAACGCTTCGTGGAGGACAAATTCGACCTCAATCGGGCTGTGCTTATCTTTCGCGTCGGAGGCGAGTCGTTGCTCGAACGGGAGTTCGCCCGGGAGGGCAGCATTCCGCATGAATTTACTTTTGACCGTGATTGGTCGGCGGGAGAGCACGAGCTGTCGGTGGAGATTAGGCCGTTGGGCGATGCGTTGCCCCGGGAGCGGCAGCTGCGGATCCGACTCAACGGCGTGACCGTGAAGGGACCGATGGCGCCGGAGCACTGGGTCGCGCCGAAAAATTACGCACGGTTTTTCCCGAAAGCCGTGCCGGCGGATTTGGCCGAGCGGCAGGCTTACGCGGGTGAACTATTGGGGCAATTTGCGACCCGCGCGTTTCGGCGTCCGGTCGACGAGTCGACGGTGAAGCGGCTCGTTGGTTTGGCCGAGCGCGTGATGACGCAGGCCGACGGCAACTTTGAAGCCGGCGTCGCGCAGGCGATGGTGGCGGTCTTGGCGTCGCCCCGGTTCATTTTTCGGGAGGAAGGCGTGGAACCGATCCGGCCGGGTCAGCCCCATCCGCTGATCGACGAGTATGCCTTGGCCTCGCGGCTGTCGTATCTGTTCTGGTCAACGATGCCGGATGAAGAGCTGTTTCGGCTGGCGCAGGAGCAGCAGCTCCGGGCATCGCTTCCGGGGCAGATCACCCGGCTCATGGCCCATCCGCGCTCGGCTGAGTTTGTGCGGAATTTCACCGGCCAATGGCTGCAGTCGCGCGACATCGCGACCGTGGTGATTGACGGCAGTGCGGTGTATCTCCGAGAGCATCCGCCCAGCGCGGCGTTTCGACAGGCGCGTGCGGTGATTCGCCGGATTTCGGATATCCCGGATGTGCGGCGCACACCGCAGGACCTCGCCGATCTTGCAGCGGCGAGACAAGTGCGGACCGAAGGGAGCCGGCAAACGGTGCCCCAGCTCACGGGGCCGCTCCGGCAGGCGATGTTGGACGAGACCGAGATGGTTTTTGCGCACATCCTGAAAGAGGACCGTCCGCTCACCGAGCTGATCGATAGCGACTACACCTTTCTTAACGAGGAACTCGCCCAGCACTATGGCATCCCCGGCGTCACCGGTCGGGCGATGCGCAAAGTGATGTTGCCACCGGACAGCGCGCGGGGTGGCGTGTTGACTCAGGGCAGTGTGCTGGCAGTGACTTCGAATCCCACGCGCACGTCGCCCGTGAAACGCGGCGTCTTTATTTTGGAAGCGATTTTGGGCACGCCTCCCGCCCCGCCGCCGCCCGATATCCCCGGGCTGGAAGATGCCGCCAGCCCCGAAAAACTCGCCCAGATGACGCTCCGTGAAAACATGGCGCTGCACGCCACCAACCCCACCTGCTATTCCTGCCACAGCCGCATGGATCCGCTCGGACTCGCGCTCGAAAATTTCAACGCCCTCGGCCAATGGCGCACCGCCGAGGCGAACCACGAGATCGACTCGACCGGCCAGCTCATCACCGGCGAAAAGTTTTCCAATATCCGGGAACTAAAACGCATCCTCGCCACCGGCCATCGCGGCGACTTCTATCACAACGTGGGCGAAAAACTTCTCACGTATGCACTCGGGCGCGGGGTCGATTACACCGACACCGATACGCTCGACCAATTGGCCGCCAAGCTCGAAGCGGCCGGCGGCCGTCCCTCGGCTTTGATCCGCGGCGTCATCGACTCCGCTCCCTTTCAACAACGCCGCGCCCCCGTCCGCGCGGTCAACGTCAGCCTCAACGCCCCCGCCCCATGAAAGCATCCCCGCCCGATTCGTTCACCGCCGAGCAGCACACCCAAGCCATGAATCGCCGGCACTTCCTGCGCGGTCTCGGCGCGTGCATCGCCTTGCCCTCACTCGCTTCACTGGTGCCGTCGCGGCTGTTGGCGGCGCAGGCGGCTAAGGGTCTCGCCACGACCGCGACCGGCGCGCCGTTGCGCACGGCGTTCGTCTATTTCCCCAACGGGGCGATTCCCTCCTCGTGGTGGCCCGAAGGCGGCGGCTCGAATTTTCGATTCGGCCCGACGCTGGAGCCGCTCGCGGCGCTGAAGAACCAGTTGCAAGTGGTGAGCGGGCTCGATCACGCCAACGCGAAGGGCGGCAAGGACGGCGCCGGCGACCATGCGCGCGGCAACGGCGTCTTTTTGACCGGGGTGCGCCTCAACAAGAGCGCGACCGAGATCCGGGCGGGCATCTCGATCGATCAGGTGATCGCCAACCAGGTGGGCCACCTCACGCGTTTCCCCTCGCTGGAACTCACCTGCGACGTCGAGCGTCGGTCCGGCAGCTGTGATTCCGGCTACGCCTGCGCTTACCAACATAATCTTTCTTGGCGCTCCGCGACGACGCCCATGCCGCCCGAGTCGAATCCGCGCCTGCTCTTCGAGCGGATGTTTGGTAGCGGCGCCCATGGCGAGCGCGCCGAGAACGCCCGCCTCCGCATGGAGGCGCGCCGTTCGGTGCTCGATTTCGTCAACGAAGACACGCGCCGCATGCAGGGCCGGCTCGATGCTCACGACCGCGACAAACTCGATCAATATCTCACCGGCATCCGTGATGTGGAGGTTCGAATCGGAAAGGCCGAGCAGTTCGGCGCCAACGTGGACCCCGCCATCGACACGCCGGCGGGCGTGCCGCGCAGTCACGGCGATCACGTCCGGTTGATGTATGATATGTTGGCGCTCGCGTTTAAGACCGACTCGACGCGCATCGGGACGTTTACGCTGGCGCACGACGGCAGCAACCGCTCCTTCGGCGAGATCGGCGTCTTCGAAGGACATCACGATCTCTCGCACCATCAGGGTAATTTGGAGCGCATCGCGAAGATTGAGAAAATCGACCGCTGGTATGCCGAGCAGTTTGCCCGCTTCTTGAAGGATCTGCACGAGACGCGCGACATCGACGGCAATTCGGTTTTGCACAACACGCGCATCGTCTACGGCAGTGGCAACGCCGACGCTAACCGCCATTCGCACGACAATCTCCCGGTGATTTTGGCGGGCGGTGGCGGCGGGCTGTTGACGCCGGGCCGCTACGTGCAGCACGGCTCGAAGCCGATGAGCAACCTCTTCCTCACGCTCGCCGACCAAGCCGGTGTGACGAAGCTCGATCGCTTTGGCGACTCGACCGCACGGTTGGGGAATGTGTAAGCGCGGGTGTAGGCTGGACGCAGGGTAGGAGCCCTGCTTGCGGGCGATAGCGAGGGGGGTTGGTCCGGCGATGCGCGTGCCATCGCGCGCAAGCGCGCTCCTACCGCGGCGACGAGCGCCGGCCCTACGCCAGACAGGCCTTAAAGGCTTCCGTGAGGGCGGGGCGGTCGAGGTTTTTGCCGATGAAGACCAAGGTGTTTTGGCGGGGCTCGCCGGACTTCCACTCGCGGTCGAATTTCGCGTCGAAGAGCATGTGCACGCCTTGGAAGACGAGGCGCTTGTTGGAGCCCTTCACCGCGAGCACGCCTTTCATACGGTAGATGTCACCGCCTTTTACGCGCAGGAGTTCGCTGATCCAGTCGTTGAGTTTCTTGCCGTCGAGGTCGCCTTTTTCGGTGATGCCGACGCTCGTGACGGCGTCGTTGTGGGTGTGCGCGGCGTGGAAATCCTGCTGCCAGCACGGCTTCGCGGTCTCGCCCATTACCTGGATGTGGAGCGGGTCGTGGCCGCAGGATTCGAAGACGAGATAGAAGCCGGGATCTTTGATTTTAAGGACAAACTTGCCGTTGCCTTCGGTGAGCAGCAGGCGGTGGAGCGTCGCGCCGGGGACGACGGTGTCGCCTTCTTTCAGGCGGGCTTCCCAGTCCGCGAAAACGTGGACGGCGGCGTCGCGCGTGGAAGCGAGGGCGGCGAGCGAATCGGGCGTGGTGAAGTCGCCGTTGACGGGCAACTTTACGGGCATGACGACGACGTCGAGTTCGTTGGCGTTACCGTGGTGGTGATGGTGGTCGTGCTCGCCGTGCGCGTGGTCGTGGCCTTCGTGGGAGTGGTCGTGGCCGTGATCGTGGTCGTGGTGGCCGATGATGAGTTCGTGCGCGCCGACGGGGAGCGCGTAGGCGCCGGCCCATTCGAAGGGATATTCGGGCTCGAGGAACTTCGGGTCGACATCGACGGCGCGGCCGAGGTTGAAGCCGCCGACGTTGAGCACGTGGTCGAGGTGAACGTTGGCGTTTTGCGCGCGATGGATCTTGGCGACGGCGTTGATGGCGCGGATACGGAGTTCGAGGGCGACGAGTTCGGCGGGGGCGACGAGGTCAGTTTTGTTGAGGATGATGACGTCAGCGAAAGCGATTTGCTTCACGGATTCGTCGTCGGTGCCGAGGTGTTGGAGGATGTGCTTGGCGTCGACGACGGTGACGATGGCGTCGAGGCGGAAGTTGGCCTTCATCTCGTCGTCGGTGAAAAATGTCTGCGCGACGGGGCCGGGATTCGCGAGGCCAGTGGTCTCGATGAGAATGCCGTCGAGGGGTTCCTTGCGCTTCATGAGGCGGCCGAGGATGCGGATGAGATCGCCGCGGACGGTACAGCAGATACAGCCGTTGTTCATCTCGAAGAGCTCTTCGTCGGACTGGATGACGAGTTGGTTATCCACGCCGACTTCGCCGAATTCATTTTCGATCACGGCGAGTTTCTTGCCGTGCTGTTCGGTGAGGATGCGGTTGAGGAGTGTGGTTTTGCCGGCGCCGAGGAAGCCGGTGAGGACGGTGACGGGAATGGGCATAGAGGCGGACGGAAAGTTGAGAGTTGAGAGCTGAGAGTAGAGAGCCGGAGCGGGTGGCGGGGCGGCTTGCTGAAGTCGGTGGCGACTGAAATCGCGGGTTGGCCCCCCGGGCAAGGTGCCCGTACCACGCGGAAGCCGGACTTACTTTGAGAGGGCGAAGCCCACTTTCTCGAACTTGGTGCCGCGGATCTCGACGGTGAAGATACCGGTTAAGGGGCCGGAGGTTTTGAGCCAATCGGCTTGGACCTCGAATTGGGAGGTGCTACCGATGGTCTCGCCGGTGGCGGGGTTGGCGACGGCGGCGAGGGAGAGCGGGGTGAATTTTCCGCCGGGCATGGCTACCACCTCGATCGCGGGCGAAGCGATGCGGACGAAGTTCTCGGCGTGGGCATCGAGAATCCAAGCGGTGAGCTTGCCGGTGGCGGGGTCGCGGAGGAGTTCGACGTTGAACGCGTGGTTGCCGAGCTCGACGAGAATGCCCCCGTGGGGCGCGTTGTGGGCGTGGCCGCCGTGGTTGTGACCGGCGTGGGCGTCGCCGCCGGGGGCTTTGGAATAGTCTTTGTGCTCGGACTGCTTGGAACAGGCGGCGAAGGAGCAGAGGAGCAACACGGCGAGAGAGGCGCGGAGGGTGGTCTTCATGCGGTGAAATTGAGTGGCCGCGGAGGAATGGCGAGCGGGCAATGGCGAATTTTACCGGTGGGCGTTGGCACTGGAGAATCGAGAAGGCAGGCGGACAGACGGGAGTTTTCTAACCACGAAATACACGAAACACACGAAAGGCGGAACGGGGCCGATCGGAGAGGGCCCACGGAACCCACGGAAAACACGGAAGGCGGAGGGGGAAATCGGAGGGCCTCAAGCGGAGGGTGCGGAGGACTTTGTTGGCCGGGAAGGAAGGGGCACGAAGGGGTTCTTCTATTTTTCTGACCCCATTTTTCTGACGATCAGATCGAGGCGGGATTTTGACAGAAAGATGGGGTCGGAAAGATCGAGAGCGGTGCGATGTGGGCGATTCGGGTTTCCGAATAATCGGACTCTTTGCGCCCGCGGCGGACTTGGCGTGAGGTTTCCGGGAGAGGGCCCACGGACCCCACGGAAAACACGGAAAAACCCGGAGGCGGAGAATCAGAAGAGGTTTCGGAGACGCCGGATCAGGGCGATTTGGTCCACGCGGTGATCGCAACCGGAGGAAGATTTTTACGAGGCGGCTGAAGCGGGTTTCCGATAAACCAGGGTGTAGAGGGCGGGCAGGACGAGGAGCGTGAGCAAGGTGGAGCTGATGATGCCGCCGATGACGACGGTGGCCAACGGGCGTTGGACTTCTGCGCCGGCGCCCGTGGCGAGGGCCATCGGAACGAAACCGAGGCTGGCCACGAGGGCAGTCATGAGGACGGGACGCAGGCGCGTGAGGCAGCCCTCCTCGACGGCGACGTCGATCGGCTTTCCTTCGGCGCGCAGGGCATTGATGAAGGAGAGCATCACGAGGCCATTCAGGACGGCGACGCCGGAGAGGGCGATGAAGCCGACGCCGGCGGAGATGGAAAGCGGGATGTCGCGCAGCCAGAGCGCAGCGACCCCGCCGGTGAGCGCGAGCGGCACGCCGGTGAAGACCAGGAGCGCGTCCTTCACGTTGCCGAAGCTCATGCAGAGTAGCCCGAGAATCAGCAGGAGGGAGACGGGGACGACGATCTGCAGGCGTTTGGTCGCGGAGATGAGTTGCTCGAACGTGCCGCCGTAGCCGAGCCAGTAGCCGGCGGGGATTTTTACGGCGGCGGTGATTTGGGCCTGCGCTTCGGTGACGAAGCCGCCGAGGTCGCGGCCGCGGACGTTGGCCGTGACGATGACGTGGCGCTTGCCGTTTTCGCGGCCGATCTGGTTGGGGCCGGGGGCGATTTCGATTTTGGCGACCTCGCGGAGGGGGATGTGGTGAAGTTGAGAGGTAAGAGCTGAGAGTTGAGCGTCGGAGCGAGGGAGAGGGACGGGGAGGTTTTCCAGGGCAGCGAGGTCGGTGCGGAGCTTTTCGGGGAGGCGGACGACGAGGTCGAAGCGGCGGTCGCCTTCGAAGATTTGACCGACGGTCGTGCCGCCCAGCGCGGTCGAGACGAGGGCCTGCACGTCAGCGCCGGTGAGGCGGTAGCGGGCGAGAGCTTCGCGGTCGAGCTGCACCGTGAGGAGCGGGAGGCCGGTGGTCTGCTCGATCTTCACATCGGCAGCGCCGGGAATCGTTTTGAGCGTGGCTTCGATTTCCTGACCGACGCCGTTCATCACTTCAAGGTCGTCGCCGTAGATTTTTACGGCGACATCGGAGCGGACGCCGGAGATGAGTTCGTTGAAACGCATCTGGATGGGCTGGGTGAATTCGTAGTTGTTGCCGGGGAGTTTTTTTAGGGCGGCCTCCATCGCGGCGACGAGATCGGCTTTTGTGCGCTTGGGGTCGGGCCACTGGGCGCGCGGTTTCATCATAACGTAAGTATCGGCCACGCTGGGCGGCATGGGATCGGTGGCGACCTCGGCGGTGCCCATCTTGGCGATGACCTTGTCCACTTCGGGGAAAGCTTTGAGGGAGGCCTCGACCTCGGCCTGCATCTTGATGGCTTGGGTGAGGCTAGTGCCGGGGATGCGGAGGGCGTGGAGGGCGATGTCGCCCTCGTCGAGATTGGGGATGAACTCGGTGCCCAGCTTCGACGCGGCGAGGCCGGCGAGGCCGACGAGGAAGACGGCGGCGAGGGCGACGGCGGGGCGGATGGTCAGCACAAAACGGAGGACGGGACGGTAAAGGGTTTTGGCGCCGCGGATGGCGATGTTGTCCTTTTCGGAGACCTTGCCGGTGATGAAAACTGCGACGGCGGCGGGGACGAACGTCACCGAAAGAATCATCGCGCCAAGGAGGGCGAGGACGACGGTGAAGGCCATGGGGTGAAACATTTTTCCCTCCACGCCGGTAAGGGCGAAGATGGGGATGTAAACGATCGCGATGATGAGTTCGCCGAAGAGAGTGGCGCCGCGAACTTCTTTGGTGGCCTCGAAGGCGAGGGCGAGGCGCTCGGGCTTGGTGAGGAGGCGACCGAGGCGGTGTTGCTCGGCACCGTAGCGGCGGAGGCAGTTTTCGATGATGATGACGGCCCCATCGACGATGAGGCCGAAGTCGAGGGCTCCGAGGCTCATGAGGTTGCCGGAGACTTTATTGGTCACCATGCCGGTGATGGTGAGCAGCATCGTGATCGGAATAACGGCAGCGGTGATGAGCGCGGCGCGGATATTACCGAGGAGAAAAAACAGGATCACGATCACGAGGAGCGCGCCTTCGACGAGGTTGTTGCGGACGGTGGCGATGGTGCGGTCAACGAGGGCGGTGCGATCATAGACGGGTTTGGCGATCACACCCTCGGGCAGGCTGCGGTTCACGTCGGCGAGTTTTTGCGCCACGCGGGTGGCGACGTCGCGGGAGTTTTCGCCGATGAGCATGAAGACGGTGCCGAGGACGACTTCACGGCCGTTCTCGGTGGCGGCGCCGGTGCGTAATTCTTCGCCGATGAGAACAGCGGCGACATCGCGGATGCGGACGGGTTGGCCGTCGCGCTGGGCGACGACGAGCGCGCCGATCTCGGCGAGGTTGGCGATTTGGCCGGGGATGCGGATGAGATATTGCTCGCCGGCGCGCTCAATGTAGCCGGCGCCGACGTTGGAGTTGTTGCGCGCGAGGGCGTCTATGACATCGCGGAGCGTGAGACCGTAGGCGAGGAGGCGATCGGGGTGCGGCGTGACGTGAAATTGCTTCACGAAGCCGCCGATGGTGTTGACCTCGGTGACGCCCTTGAGGTTGCGGAGTTGGGGGCGGACAACCCAGTCCTGCAACTCGCGCAGATCGGTGGGCGAGTAGGGTGTGCCGTCGGGCTTGCGCACGGAGTCGGCTTTGGGCTCGACGGTGAACATGAAGATTTCGCCGAGGCCGGTGGCGATGGGCCCCATCGTCTGCTCAAGGCCGGCCGGGAGCTGCGACTTCACTTCTTGGAGCCGCTCGGTGATGAGTTGGCGGGCGAAGTAGATATCGGTGCCGTCTTTGAAGACGACGGTGACTTGGGAGAGGCCGTAGCGGGAGAGGGAGCGCGTGTAATCGAGACGCGGGAGACCGGCGAGGGCGGTCTCAATGGGGAAGGTGACGCGTTGCTCGGACTCGAGGGGGGAGAAGCCGGGCACCTCGGTGTTGATCTGGACCTGGACGTTGGTGATGTCGGGGACGGCGTCGATGGGGAGGTGCCGGAAATGGTAGGCGCCGAGGGCGGCCGCGCCGAACGTGAGCACGAGCACGAGCCAGCGGCGGCGGATGGAAAATTGCAGGAGGGCTTCGAGCATGGTGAAAAGGCAGTTGAGAGCGCTGGGGAGCTGAGAGCTTAGGGCTGAGAGCTGAGAGTCAGAGCGTGAGACTTGGGGCTACGGCGGGATTTTAGTGATCGTGCGAGGCGCCGGATTTCCCGATGTCGGCTTTGATGAGGAAGCTGTTTTCCGTGACGTAGCGTTCGCCGGCGGTGAGGCCTTTTAGAACTTCGACGTAGCCGCCGCTGCGGCGGCCGAGTTCGAGGGGGCGGGCTTGGTAGACTTCGCCGTGCTGGGTGAAGACGACGGTGAAATCGAAGAGCGTCTGAAGGGCGGATTCTTTTACCGCAACGGGCACAGCGTGGGTGGCGAGCGTGATGTCGGCCTTGACGAAAAGGCCGGGGCGCCAGCGGGCGTCGGGGTTGGGCAGGACCACGCGCGCGACGAGAGTCTGGGCCTCGCTGGAGCTGGTGGGAGCCAGCCACGCGATCGGGCCGGTGGCGGCGGGCGCGCCGTCGTCGAGCAGGAGCGCGGCGGTCTGGCCGACTTTGACGCGGGCGTGGTCGCCGCGCGGGATGTGGAGATCGACCCAGACGGTGGAGAGATCGGCGATGGTGTAGAGCGTGGCGCCCTCGGCGACGGTCTGGCCGGCATGAACCTCGCGCTCGACGATGACGCCGGCGATGGGGGCCTTCACCTCGATGGTGGCGAGGGTTTGGTTGGTCTCGACGATGGCGACGACATCGCCGGCGGCGACGGTATCGCCGAGGGATTTGCGGGCTTCGCGGACCAGGCCCGCGAAGCGCGGCACGGCGCGGGCGAGGCGGTCGGCGTTGAGTCTCACTTGGCCGTAGACGGAGACGGCTTCGGTGATCGTGGCGGGGCCGGTGGGCTCGGCGAGGACGCCGCCGCGCGTGGCCGCGGGGGCGGCGACGGTGGTCTGCATTTCCGGGGCGTCGAACTCCCAGCGGTGCAGGGTGTCCCCGTGGCGGGCGATGATTTTGTAGGCGAAGGAATGGGGCTCATAGACCTCGGCGGGGCTGCGGACGTAGTCGGCCTCGGGTGCAAAGCGGTGATCGTCGATCACGCCGCCCGGACGGATGAGCTGTACGGTGAGTTGGACGGCGGAGGG
>CAMBRG010000004.1 GCA_945869845.1 Opitutus sp. GAS368
CCTCGGCGCTTTCACCCGCATCGAAGAACTCATCGCCCGCTACCCCGTCCGCGGCCTCAAGGGCGCGGTCGGTACCCAGCTTGACCAGCTCACGCTCCTCGGCGGCGACGCCCGTAAAGTCGCCGACCTCGAGGCCCGCGTCATCCGGCACCTCGGGTTCCACGCCTCCCTCGACGCGGTCGGTCAGGTTTACCCGCGCGGCCTCGATTTCGAGGTCGTCACCGCGCTGCACCAGCTCGGTGCCGCCGCCGCGAGTTTTGCCACCACGCTCCGCCTCATGGCCGGCGCCGGCCTGCTCACCGAAGGTTTTCAAGACGGCCAAGTCGGCTCCTCCGCCATGCCACACAAGGTCAACGCCCGCAACTGCGAGCGCATCTGCGGTTTCTCCACGATTCTCTCCGGCTACGTGACCATGACGGGCGCGCTCGCCGGCCACCAGTGGAACGAGGGCGACGTCTCCTGCTCGGTCGTGCGCCGCGTCGCCCTGCCCGATGCGTTCTACGCCGTCGACGGCTTGCTCGAGACGTTTCTCACCGTGCTCCGCCAGCTTGAGGTTTTCCCCGCCGCCATCGCCGCCGAGAACGAGCGCAACCTCCCGTTTCTCTCCACCACCACGATCATGATGGAGGCGGTGAAACGCGGCGCCGGCCGGGAGACCGCCCACGAGGCCATCAAGGAGCACGCCCTCGCTGCCGCCAAAGCCCTGCGCTCCGGCCACGGCGACGCCGACCTGCTGAGCCGGCTCGCCACCGACAAACGCGTCGGCCTGAGCAAAGAAACCCTTATGACCATTTTGGCCGAGAGCGCCCGCTTCGTCGGCGCCGCGCCCCAGCAGGTCGACACCTTCGTCGCGACGGTCAAGCCGCTCGCCAAACGCCTAAAGGGCGCAGCCGACTACCGGCCCGCGAAGCTGCTCTGACGGGCGCGAGCCATGCTCTGCCGGGCGGTTTCAACGCCGCCACCGGACTTTAGGGCCTCGGGAAATTTTCGTTTGCTTCCGCTGCTTCCGCCGCGCTTCCTCTCCCGTTCAAGTAGTCGATTCCCTGTCCAAATTTAACACCACACTATCATGGCTGAACTCGTAGGAAACGTCTTGGTGGGCCAATCCGGCGGCCCCACCTCCGTCATTAACGCCAGCGTCGCGGGCATCGTTGCCGAAGCACTGAACCACGAGTGCATCGAGGAGATTTACGGCACGCTCAACGGCGTGCTCGGCATTCTCCAAGAGGACTTTATCGATCTCGCCGGCCAATCTCAGCAACAGATCCGCGCCCTCAAGCACACGCCCGGAGCCGCCCTCGGCACCTGCCGCTTCAAGCTCAAGAAACAGGCAGATTTCGACCGCGTGCTCGAAGTCTTCAAGGCCCACAACATCCGCTACTTTTTCTACATCGGCGGCAACGATTCCCAAGACACGGCCGATAAAATTTCCAAGCTCGCGCAAGCGCAGGGCTACGAACTCCGCGTCATCGGCGTGCCCAAGACGATCGACAACGATCTCCCCCTCACCGACCACACGCCCGGCTACGGCTCGGTCATCAAGTATCTCGCCACCACCGTGCGCGAACTCGCTTGCGACAACGAATCCATGGGCCAAGGCGACCTCGTCTCCATCATCGAGGTCATGGGCCGCTCCGCTGGCTGGATCGCCGCCGGCGCCTCCCTCGCCAAGCGTAAGGATCACCCACACGATCCGCCCCACCTCATTCTCCTCCCCGAGGTTCCTTTCAATCAAGAGAAGGTCCTCGAAGACATCCGCCGCGTCCTCAAGCGCGAGAAATTCTGTCAAATCGTCGTCGCCGAGGGCCTCGTCGATTCCGACGGTAACTACCTCGCGGCCGACGCCGCCACCGACGCCTTCGGCCACGCCAAACTCGGCGGTGCCGGCGATGCCCTCAGCGAGATCGTCGAACAGAATATCCCCGGCGTGAAAGTCCGCGTGGCCAAGCCCGGCATCGCCCAACGCGCCGCCGCCCACATCGCGTCCAAGACCGATTCCGACGAAGCCTTCCTCGCCGGTGAAGCCGCCGTCGAAGCCGCCATCAAGGGCGAGACCGACAAGATGATCACTCTCGTCCGCGGCGACTCCGAGGCCTACAGCGTGGAAACCGGCCTCGCCGCCCTCCACGAGATCGCCAACGGCGTGAAGAAGCTCCCGAAAGATTGGATCAACGAAGACGGCGTGAGCATGAACTTCCAGTTCCTGCGCTATGCCCAACCGCTGATCGCCGGCGAAGTCACCGTGCCCTACGACGCCGGTCTCCCGGTCTTCGCCCGCCTCGACAAGTCGCGCGTCGAGAAGATTCTGCCCGCCTACACCGTCTAAACCACGGGCGTTTAGTTTGAAAAAGGCGGGTCTCAGACCCGCCTTTTTTGTGCTCCGGTCCCAGCCTTAGCCCAAACAGGCCGCGACCAAGCGATCGTGCACCGCCGTCGCCGGGATTGATTCATTTCCCTCCACCCCGGTTGCCGCCGCCAGGTTTCCCGTCCCGATCAGCACCGGCCATTCGCTCGCATCCGCCGGACACGTCCCGTGCGAGCCCTTCACGAGCGAGGGATCAAGGGAGATCACATCCATGAGCATCCGGAAACCAAGGGCCTTGCGCAGAAGTTTTCCGGCCACCTTTAACTTCGGAAACGCGATCACCGGATCAACGAACAGCTCCACCGGATCATAACCGTATTTGCGGTGGATATCGACGCACCGCGCAAAATCCGGCGCCTTCCGCTCATCAGCCCAATAGTAATACGTGAACCACGCATCCTCGGTCGAAAACGCCACCAGGTCACCCGACCGCGCGTGATCAAGCCCCTCGGCACGCTGCGCCGCCGCATCGAGCACCCGCGCCACGCCGGCGACGCCCTCGACGGCCGACCGCACCGCTCCGAGTAGCGCCGGATCGTTCACGTAAATGTGGGCGACCTGATGATCGGCGATGGCAAAAACCTTGCTCGCGCTGCAGTCCATCAACTCGAGACCCAACTCTTCCTTGATCGCGAGCCACCCGCGCGCCCGGAAGATCCGGTTCAGCGCGATCGAGCGCGTCACCGCGGTGATCCCATACTCCGAAAGCACGACCGGGCGCACCCCGCGCTGCGCATAGAAATCAATCAGCCCGCCCGCCACCCGATCGATCTCCCGAAAATCCTCCCCGAGCTTTGGATCATCCGGCCCGAGCCGCTGCAGGTTGTAATCGAGATGCGGCAGGTAAACGAGCGACAGGTCCGGGCGGTGCCGTTGCTCAATCCACTCGGCCGAACGCGCGATCCACTCCGACGACGCGATGCCCGCCCTCGGACCCCAAAACGCCGGAAACGGAAACGGCCCGAGGTCAGCCTTGATCTCCTCCCGCAGTCCCATCGGCTGCGTGTAAACGTCGAACACTTTGCGCCCGTCCGCCGGATACATCGGTCGCGGCGTGATCGTCCAGTCCGCGCTCGAGTACATGTTATACCACCAAAACAATTTCGCGCAGGTAACCCCCGGCCGCCGGTCACGCAGCGTCTCCCAGATTTTTTTCCCCTGCACCACGTGGTTCGACTGCTTCCAAAACTGGTGCTCCGCCAGCGTGCGATCATACCAGCCGTTGGCGACGCAGCCATGCCCCGCCGGCGGCAGCCCCGTGAGGTACGTGCTTTGCGCCGTGCACGTCACCGCCGGCAACACCGGCTTCACCCGGATCAAACCACCGCGCTCCGCCCACGCCGAAAGCCGCGGCGTATCCGGCCCCAGCACCCGCGAGGTGAGCCCAACAACGTTGATAATCGCGGTGCGACTCATGGCGTCGCCCCTCTGATCCATAACCGCGGATGCACCCGGATAGACGCGGATAGGAATCCGCCTGCTCTGAATCCGTGTCCATCCGTGTTCATCCGTGGTTGAACTCCCGCCGCCTCACCCATACCGCTCCCTTAACTCATCAAACGCCGCCTTCACGACCGCGCCATCCATCTCGTGAATCTCGAGCCGCACGCCCGGCGCCCGGATCATCGGAATAGTTAATCGCCCGCCGAGGTGTTCGCGGAACTCTTCCAGCCCATCGAGCATGTCCTGCCGGCCCGTCGCGCTGCGGATCTGCCTTACCGGGGCGAACAACTCAAAGCCCAGCCCCTGAATCACCCCGAGAATCCGGTCGGCATCTCCTTCCGACAACAGCCCGGTGCGCCGCGCGTAGATCAGATCGATCGCCATGCCCACCGCGACCGCCTCGCCGTGGCTCACGCGAAATCCGGAGAGCTGTTCCAACTTGTGCGCCGCCCAATGCCCGAAATCGAGCGGCCGCGCCGAACCGCGCTCAAACGGATCGCCCGCCGTCGCGATATGCTCCATGTGCTGCCGCGCGCTCTCGCGGATCACCGCCTCAAACGCCTCCGACTCAAACTTGGCCAGCTCCGCCACCCGCGCGGCGATAAATTCAAAGAACGCCGCGTCGCGGATCAGCGCCACCTTCACCGCCTCAATCAACCCCACCCGCCGCTCGCGGTCGGGCAGGCCACGCAGAAACGCGAGGTCGTTGATGATCGCGTGCGGCACGCCGAAAGAACCCAACCAGTTTTTTTTCCCAAAAAAATTGATCCCGTTTTTCACGCCGACTCCGCCATCGCCTTGGCTCAGACTCGTCGTCGGCAATCGCACCAGCGGAATCCCGCGATGCGCCGTCGCCGCCGCAAAGCCGACGAGATCGAGCACCGCGCCGCCGCCCACCGCGACGATGTAGGAATGCCGGCAAAGCCCGGCGGCGTTGATGGCCGCCCAAATCCCTTCGAGCTGGGCAAAGTCATTTTTGACCTGCTCGCCGCCCGCCAGCGCCACCGGCAGCGCCGCCAACGTCAACGCTGCGCCGCGCGCCGCAAACCACCCCGAAATCCGCGCCCCAAACCCGGGAAACGCCGGCTCCAAGCCCCGATCCCAAAACACGAGCGCACGCACCGTTTGTCCCGGCTCCCGCGGCGTGAGCACCTCCGCCAGCGCGAGATTCTCCGCCGCAAACACCTCGCGGGTAAAAATCAGGCGGTGCTCGTGTTGCAGCGTGATGGGAAACGAAAGATTGGGCGAAGAATCAGCCATAGGCGGGACCATGACTTAGCCGATAAGCCCGGCGCGACGGCAAGGCCGCATTCGCGCCGGCATCCCGCCGCCAAACTCGGAGCGGCGGTTTTCAAAACAAGCAATCATCGGCCAACGCACCCCACCCCCGAATTTTGATGTCCACAAAATTGACTTTCGTTATAGGCGATATAAGTAAAATGCACTATGCATTCCCGCTGGGCCGCCACCCTACTCGCTGAGAAGCTCCGCAAGCCCTATGTGCACGTCCTGTTTGGCGCCCGCCAGACCGGTAAGACCACGCTCCTTCGCCAGCTCCTGCCCGACCCCGCCCTCGCCTTCAATTTGGCGGATCCCTCCGAGCGCGGCCCGCTCCTCGCAAACCCGGGCTCGTTTCTCCGTGCCTGCCGCGCCCTGCCTCGACAAAGCTCCCCCCACGTCGTGTTCGTCGACGAGGCCCAAACCGTCCCCGCTGTCTTCGACGCCGTGCAGGCGCTTTACGACGAGGACAAAACCCGTTGGCGTTTCGTTCTCTGCGGCAGTACCGCCCGCAAGCTCCGGCTCACCGGGGCCAATCTCCTTCCCGGTCGCAGCCTTCACCACCGGCTCTTTCCCCTCCTCCTCGCGGAGCGTCCGCCCACCGGGCCGCATCCCACCCGCGTGGCGTCGCCGCTACCCTTTCCACCTCTCGCCTCCGGCTCATTGCCACTCTTTCCCAGCGCGGATCTCGAAGAGCGCCTCGCTTACGGCGATCTCCCCGGCGTCATTCTCCAACCACTGGCCGACCGAGCCGACCTCCTCCGCAGCTACGCTCTCGCGCACTTGGAGGAGGAAATCCGTCGCGAAGCCCTCGTGAAGGACTGGGGCGCTTTCCTGCGTTTTCTCCAACTCGCCGCCGCCGAATCCGGTCTGATCGTGAACTTCGCCAAGATCGGCAAAGAGGTCGGTCTCACCGCACCCACGGTTAAATCCTACTATCAGTTGCTCGAAGACATGTTCATCGGTTTCAGCGTGCCCGGCTGGTCGGGCAGTCCCCGCAAGAACCTCACCTCTACGCCGCGCTTCCATCTCTTCGACCTCGGAGTGCGACACGCCGCTGCCGGCCTCACCCCGGGGCCCGGGGCCGTGCGCGCCGATCCCGGTCGCGCGCTGGAGCAATGGGTCGGCATCGAACTCTGGAAGCGCCTCGGTTACCTCGGCCGAGGCCGGCTCCACCACTTCCGCACCAAGGACGGTGCCGAGATCGACTACGTCGTCGAACTCGACGGCCGCATCGTTCCGATCGAAGTGAAATGGACCGAACGCCCCGACCGCAACGACGCCCGCCACGTTCTCACTTTCCTCGACGAGCAGAAAAAAGCCGCGCCTATGGGCTACCTCATCTGCCGCTGCGCCCGACCCGAACAGATTGACGACCGCGTGATCGCGCTACCGTGGCACTGCCTGTAATTAATTCGGCGATCTATCCCCTCTGCGGCGAACGCGTCATTTTCGCTGCCGACCACGCGACGTCTCGTAGCGTGCTTCACGTCCAACGTGAAGCACGCGCCTTACGCTTTCACCGAACGCAGCGCCATTATGGCAGCCAATATTCTCAATCACGCGCTACCAACAACTCAGCGGCGGCGAGATCACCGGCGCCGATGTCTGGCGCGAGTTGAAACTCCTCAACCAACTCGGCGTCACCCGCGGCCAGAGGGACGCCTCGCCCCAGTTCATCGCCAAGAAAAAGCAGGGCGGCGGCTCCGGTCCGCCCTTTTCACTCAAAAACGAAATCGGCCTGAGCCGGCACGCGGACACTTGAACCTTCAATCCGCCGCAGCCCAACCCTTCGAATTTAGTCAGCGGTGTAAACGAAACCACCGGTGGCGCCCTGATCGAAATCTACGAACTATCCTGAGTCAGCCTTCGCCAAGTAGGGCGGGGTCTCCGACCCGCCCTTGCCCACCAGTGGCGCCCGGCCGCCAGCGGACCGCACCCAAAATTGCTTCCTCGCTGTTTCCGGTGGATAGATCGAATGGCCGGCATTTTTCTGACCCCATTTTTTTGACCCACGCTTGGCCTGAAAAGGTCCGAAAGGTCAGAAAGATAAGGTCAGAAAAATGGGTGCCACCGACACTGAAATCGCAGCGAAGGGCGGTTGTTTTTTGGCCTGCGAGTTCCGAGGTGGCACGGGCATCTTGCCAGTGGGTTTGAGGATGAAATTCAACCGCGATTGGTCTCAACCCCATCGCCCGATCCTTTCACGTCTTTGTAGGGCCCGACCTCGCGTCGGGCCGTTCCGTGGGGTCGGGCGCCAAAGAAGAAACGGCCTCACGCAAGGTGAGGCCCTACCACGAGAAAAATCAGCGGCACGGGCCGTTCAGGGTGTAGGGCCCGACCTTGTGTCGGGCCGTTCCGTGTTCCGGGCGCCAAAGAGGGAACGGCCTCACGCAAGGTGAGGCCCTACCATGAATCAATCGCCAGCTCCCATCGGTTTGGGATCCGGGTCCATCCGTGGTTCAACGGCCGTTTTTAGGGTCAGAGATCCTGCCGTCCGCGCCCAAGCCAGGGCGGGTCAGAGACCCTGCCCTCCGCCGAAGCACCTCAGCCCGACGCCGCTTTTCGCTGCGCCCATTTCCCGAGCGGGACCGCCAGCGCGCACAGCGCCGCCGGCACCCACGCGCTCACCGCCGCCAACGCGATCGCATCGACGAACGGGATGAAGGCCAACATCCGCCGCACCCAGCGGCCCAGTTTCTCCGCCGGCGCGCCGGGTTTGTATTCCCGCCGGGCCAGCAGGCTGAGCACCACGATGTAAACAAACAGCGCGCCGACCCACCCAAGAAACTCCGGCCGCCACTCGTGTCCGGGCAACGAAGCCACCGTCACCGCCAGCAGCCCGCGGCACCCCGCCATCAACACCACCGAGCCAGTCCAGCCCTTGTGCAGCCAATCGTAGAGCACGATCACCGCCGCCAGCGCGATCACCCAGTAATACGACGCGCCCGCGAGCACGAGCAGCGCGAGGCCCAGCGCGAGTTGCGCGCTTCCGACCCACGCCGCGAGCATCCGCTTGATTCGCCCCTGCGGAATCGCGCGCTCCGGCCGGTGCTGCAGATCGAAGCGCGCGTCCGCCACGTCGTTCAACGTCGTGCCGCCCGCGTAGGTCAAACTGCCCGCCAAAAATCCCAGCCCGATCAGCCACCACGGCGGCCATGCCCCCGCGACCGGCATCGAGAGCACGAGCGCAGCCAACACGTTGCTCCACACCGACGGAAAATTTCCAGCGCGCGCGAGATCGAGCCAGAGACGGAACGTTGAAGCAGTCATCAGAAGATTTTTGTAGGGGCGTGCCTTGCGCACGCCCGCGGGCGTCGGCGAGCGACGCCCCTACCCGGAAGCGCCATCACGCGGGTCCCCGCGCTCATCCTGTAGGCCCGACCGGTGGTCGGGCTCCGGGTTGCTTCGGACAACCGACCACCGGTCGGTTCTACAGAAAACACCCAGGTCATCGCCATCATGCGAGCGCTCATCCTGTAGGCCCGACCGGTGGTCGGGCTCTGGGTCGCCTCGGACAACCGACCACCGGTCGGTTCTACAGAAAACACCCAGGTCATCGCCATCATGCGAGTCCCCGCGCCCCGAGCGCCCCGAGCGTCCATTCGTATTCGCCCACCAGTTGGTCTTCAATCCCGCCGCGCAAGGCGGGTGGCAGCACTTCCCACGTGTAGGTCTCCATCTCGGCGTGTTGGCAGGCGGTCGGGTGCGCCTGCATCCAATCCAGCGCGCCGAGCAGATGATCACGCGTATCGCCAAAGGGCGCGCCGGGCGCGGCATGCAACGGCAGGTGAAAATGCACGCGCCACTCGTCGTCAGGCTGCGACGGCGCGGCGTCGGCCAGCGCGTCCGGCAAGTCGACGTAGCGCTGCCGCACGACGCCGGTCGTGGCGTGGCCCACGACGACCTGATGCAGATACGTCGGCTCGACAAACGCGGCGAGCGCGGCCCGACCGGCGGCGTCGGGTTTCACGCGCAGCGCCGAGCTGAGATGGATTTTACTCAGCCGCAGACCGGCCGCCGTGAGGCGATCCAGCGCCTCGCCCGGCGCCTCAAACTCGACGCCGAGATGGCAGCAGTCGTAGTTCACGCCCACCCGGCGGAGCAAGCCCTCGGCGTCGACCGCGCCGTCGCTCGCGCGCCAGGCGTTGAAGAAATCCACCGTCTCCGGCGTCGTTTCAAAATAACAGCACGGCTCCGGCTCGAGGCCGAGGTGCAGATCGCGGCCGGTGCGCGCCGCGAGTTCGGCGACATAACGCCCGATCGCCGTGACGTTGGAAAAAATCGCAGCCCGGCGCGCCGGATCGTCGGTGGTCCAGGCTTTGAACGAGCCCGGCACGGTGCTCACGCTGCCCGCGACGCCCGCCGGCACGAGCGCGGCGATCAGATCAAAGAGCAATTTCGTGTAGGCGAGCCGCTCGGGCGTGGACCAGTCCGGCGCGTAGACCTGCTCCTTCACGCGCGTGCCGTGGAAGCTGCCGTAGGGAAAACCATTGATCGTGAAAACGTAGCAGTCGTGACGATCGAGCCACGAGCGAAACGCAGCGAGCGCGGCCGGTTGCGCGAGTTCCTCGGCCGCGCGCGCGCCAAGCCGCAGCCCGATCGCGTACGGCCGCCCGGCGGCGACGCGGCGCCGGACGACGAGGGTGTGGCGCTCCAGCGTGTCAAAGGTCTGCGCCCACGTTTCCCCGCGATGGACGTTGGTGCAATAGGCGAGGTGGAGGCCGTGGTTGAGTTTCATCGCGTGCTCAAAGGCTCAGGCAAAAACTAACCATGGATGGACACGGATGAACCCGGATGAAAACCCCGGCACTCGCTCACGTTGGAAATCAGATCTCCGTCATCCGCGTCCATCCGGGTCCATCCGTGGTTAAGACGGATTGGGCGATTCGCGACTCCACTCATGTGTTCGGCAGGCGAAACTTCGGGCACTGCGAGAGAAAGCGGACGGGGTTTTGATACAGCACTTGATCGACGAACTCGGGACTGTGGCCGCGGCGCCTCATCTCAAACGCGGTCTTCGGCACCGCCAAGGGATCGCTCACACCCCAATCGCAGGCGGAGTTGAGCCAGATGCGATCGTGCCCGCTGGTCTCCAAAATATCCACGGCGCGCGGCGGCGACGATTTTGAGTCGGGATAGAGCGTGATGCCCGCCCAAAACCCCCGGTCGAGCACGAGCTGCACCGTATGTTCCTCGACGTGATCGATGATGACGCGCCCCGGCTTCACGCCGCGGTGCGAGGCGAGCAGGTCGAGAATGAGCCGCGTGCCCTTGAGCTTGTCCTCGAGGTGGGGCGTGTGGACGAGGATGAGTTGGTCGTGCTTCACCGCGAGGGCGACGTGATCCTCGAGGACCTTGATTTCGTTGCGCGTATTGCGGTTGAGCCCGATTTCGCCGATGCCGAGCACGTTGGGCTTGGCCAAAAACTCCGGGATCATCGCCAGCACATCGGCCGCGAGCGCGAGATCTTCGGCTTCCTTCGGGTTGATGCAGAGCCAGGAAAAGTGCGGGAGCAGAAACTTCGCCGCGCGCGCCGGCTCGTAGTCGGTCAACTGGCGGAAGTAATCGCGAAATCCATCCGCCGAGCTGCGGTCAAATCCCGCCCAAAACGCGGGCTCGCAGACCGCCGCACAGCCCGCCGTGACCATCGCCTGATAGTCGTCGGTCGTGCGGCTGACCATGTGGCCGTGAGGTTCGATGTAGCGCATGGTGGGCGTGAGACTACCGCTTGGCGGGCTTTTGCCACGCGCCGAGCGCGGCTTTGCCAGAGGAAACACGATCGGGCTTAGTCGAGGGATCGCTGAGCTGCTCCAAAATGCGGCGAGCCCGCGCCGGCTTCCCGTCCACGAGCACCTTGGCCGCACGGCGCAGCGCCTCGCAGCGAAAATCATCGGCCGCACCGTACCGCTCCACCCGGTCAAGAAACGCCGCGACTTCGATCAGCTTGGCCCGCGTCGGCACGAAGCTGTGATCAACGAGAGCGGTGGAACGAGGAGTGGGCATGACGCGAGAGCAGTGAAAGACCAGAAGAGCGAAACCGGGTCAAAGAAAACCACGGCCCGAAGCGGAACGCAAACGAGGGAACTCCACGCCGTGATCCACCGCCTGCAGCGACCCCTCAGGCTAGCCCGAGGTGCTTGAGCGCCGCCGGCGTGGGTCCTTCGAACTTTTCGATCGCGACGTTGCCGACGTAGCCGATGTCTTTCCAGCCTTCCGGCGTTGAGTAGAAGCCTCCCGAGGTGAGATCGCGAAACTTCGTGAAAAACTGCGCCATCCGTTTGTGCTCCGTTTTCGCTTTCGGCAGGTAGCAGATGTCGTCGCAGATCGCCCGGTGCTGGCTCACCACAAGCGAGGAAAACTCGTTGCCGAAACGCTGCTTCGACTCGGCCTCGAGCCAGGCGAGGCCTTCAAGGACCAGTTTGCGATCCTGATCGTGGCCGGGATACGGCGCACTGATCCACTCGTCGATGAAGTCGGGCACGCCCACGGTCGAGGCGGCCGGCGACTTCGCGTCCGCCGGGATAATCACATCGCAGAGCGTCGCGGCCGTGCGGCGTTGATCCTCGGTGAACGTGAGCGCCCAGACATCACCGGGCTTGTAGGTCTTGAGCAGATCCGGATCGGTGCCGTAGCCGACGGCCGCATTGGCCGCGGGCGCGGTGGCCGCAAGTGCGGCGCGGTCGAGCAACGGGAGCGAAGCCGCGGCGGTTACGATCCACTTGATCGCGGTGCGGCGATCCATGCGGCTGCGGGCGGGGTGGTCGGGGGTGCTCATATCAGAGATTTCCTTTCTTCATTTCGGCCATGAGGTAGTCGCTGGCGCGCCACGCGAGCGCCATGATCGTGAGCGTGGGGTTCTTGTCGGCGTTGCTTGCAAACGGGCCGCCGTCGGTGACGAAAAGGTTCTTCACGTCCCACGTCTGGCACCACTGGTTCGTTACGGATTTTTTCGGATCGGTGCCCATGATGGTGCCGCCGACTTCGTGGATGATCTTGCCGCCGGGCTCGATCGCGTTGGCGCCGTCGGCTTCCACCTTGCTCTGGACGATTCCGCCCAGCTCCGTGATGAGCGCGGCAAAGGTCTGCTGCATATGCGCGGCCTGCTTCGTCTCATGGTCGGACCATTTCCAGTGGAAACGCAGCACGGGGATGCCCCACTTGTCTTTCACCACGGGATCGAGGTCGCAGAAGGAATCGTCGTTGGGGATCATCTCGCCGCGCCCGGCAAAGCCGACGAACGAGCCGTAATAGCGGCGGGCGTCTTCCTTGAACTTCCGGCCGTAGCTGCCGTTCGTCAGATCGGTCATGCCGCTCGTCGCACCCATCCCGGGCATCCGCCGGCCGGTCCCGAACTCGATATGATAACCGCGCGCGAAGCCGAGCTTGCCGGCGAGTTGCTCCTTGTAGAGCCACCACGGCACGTAGACGTGATTGCCGCCGGCGCCGTCCTCATTGTGACTCGGCATATTTTCCAACGCCGGGATCTGACCACCGAGACGCGCGCCCACGGTGTCCATGATGTATTTGCCCACGAGACCGCTGGAGTTGGCGACGCCGTTCGGATGCCGGGGCGATTTCGAATTGAGCAGAATGCGGACGGACTCGGCCGAGCTCGCCGCCAACACGACGACGCGGGCCTTGAGCGCGCGTTCTTCGCCGGTGACTTTGTCGATGCAGATGACGCCGGTCGCCTTGCCGTTTTCGTCCATGGTTACCTCGCGGACCATGGCGTTGGGCAAGAGGTCGAGATTGCCGGTCGCCAGCGCGGGCGGCAGGTGAACCGTCGTGGATTGGTAGTTGGCGCGGGTGGAGCAACCCCGGCCGCAATCGGTCGCCCAGAAACACGCGGCGCGCGCGCGCATCGAGTCGGCGAGGATGCGCTGGGCGGTGGGATTCTTCGGGTGGAGTTTCGCCGGGATCGTGTCGGCGTCCTGCTTCACGCTGAGCACGGCGCGGTGAATCGCGACGACGGGCAGGCCGAGTTTCTTGGCGTGTTTTTGCGCGAGAAGTTCGCCGGCGCGGGGCTTCGGCGGCGGGAGCAGACAGCCGTCGGGGGAGTTGGGCGTATTTTCGAGACCGTTGTTGGCGCCGTAGACGCCGATGAGCATCTCGACCTTGTCGTAGTAAGGCGCGACATCGTCATAGCCGATCGGCCAGTCGAACCCGAGCCCGTCGCGCGAGTAGGGTTTGAAATCGTAAGGCCCGTTACGCAGCGAGATGCGGCCCCAATGGTTCGTGCGGCCGCCGAGCATCCGCGCGCGCCACCACCAGAATTGGCGGGAAGGATCGCTCGACGCGCTGGTGTAAGGCTCGCCGGGCACCTGCCAACCCCCGTCGATCGTGGAGTCGTAGAAACCAAACGGCTTATCCGGTGTGCTCGTACCCCGGAGCGGCGCCTGGGCGGTCGTCTGAAACATCGGGGTCTCCTTGACCGGGTCGTAGTTTCGCCCGGCCTCGAGCATGAGCACTTTCACGCCCTCCATCGCGAGCGTATAAGCGGTCTGGCCGCCGGCGGCGCCGGAACCGACGACGATCACATCATAAACAGGCTGAGTCTTACTGGCGGTGATAAGGGGCATGGGAAAAAGGGGGCAACCGGAACCGCTACGAACAAAGATCGGGCCCGCCCCGAGGCAAGCGCGACCGTGGGATTCCTACGCGAAACCTCGGATCTGCCGAACAACGCGCCGGTGGTCCGCGCCTCCCCCTCGCCTGCCCCGCAACCGACCGAACACGGCTTGGCGTTGGCCGGCGACTTGACCGGCCGAGGCATTCACCTATGCCTTTCCCCATGAAATCGGCCTACACGATCAAAGAGGCGCAAAAAAATCTGTCGGCCGTCGTGCGCCACGCCGAACGGGGCAGCCTCGCTACCATCACCCGTCGCAAGAAGCCGGTGGCCCACATCATCAGCGCCGAACGTCTCTCGGCCATCGCCGAGACGATGGAAATCCTCGCCGATCCTGCCGCGATGAAAGCGATTCGCGACGCGGAAGCCGGAAAAGGAAAATGGTATTCGATCGAGGACCTTGCTGATTGAGCTATAAACTCCACATCAGTCCGCAGGTGCACGAATATCAGACGACCCTGGGACCGCAGGCCCGTCGATCAGTGAAAAAGGCGATCAGAAATCTGGGCGAAGAACGAGGAGACATCATCGCTCTTAGAGACAAGTTGACGGGGTTCTATCGGCTCAGAATTGGGCGCCATCGGCTGATTTTTCGCTACCAGCCTGCGCGGGTCATTCAGTGCGTCTACCTCAACGAACGCTCCCTCGTTTACGAACTCTTCGAAGCCGAGATGGCGCGCATCGGCAGCCGGGACTGATCGCGCCTCACGGCCGCAGGTGCCGGTCCGCGAAGTCCAAGTACTGCGCCCAATCGTAGGCGATGATGTCGTGTTTCCCAGTCCGGATGTGATAACGGAGCGTCCCGCCCACCGGGGCGTCCAACGCCGGCATCGCCGTCACCCCCAACCCCGTCTTTCCGTGCAACGTGTAAACCGGCTCGGCGCCCAGCGCGGACAAAAATTCCCCACGCGGATCCGCCCATTGGTCGCCCACCGCACTCGCCACGTAGAGCGGCCGCGGCGCGATCAACGCCAGCAACTGGTGCTGGTCCACGGGCAGCGCCGTTTCGTGGTCGTCGTAACGGCGGAAGTTTTTCGCAAACCAGTGCGGAAATTTTTGATTTATAATCCCGACCGTCTCGCCGTAGACGCGCTTGCTCAACGCCGCCCCGCCGCAGCCGCTCTCGTTGGAGATCACGAGCGCGAACCGCTCGTCCTGCGCCCCAGCCCAAAGCGTCGCTTTGCCGAGCCGCGAATGTCCGTGCAACGCGACCCGCTTTGCGTCCACCGCGGCGTCCGTCTCCAAGTAGTCGAGCGCGCGACTGAGTCCCCAAGCCCACGCGCCGACCGCGCCCCACGCATCACCCGCCCGGTCCTCGGCCCCGCCGGTCCCAAAAAGAGCCGGCACGCCCTCCATCAATCCGCCGGCCCGATCCGGCGCGAGGTCGTTGCACCAAGCCGAGGCGACGGCATAACCGCGCGCGATCACGGTCTCGACCTGCCAGCGCTCCGCATGAGCTCCGCGTTGCTCCGGCTTCTTTTCCGGCTGCGGATCAACCGGCCGGTAACGCTGCGTGTCGTAGATCGTACGCGGCTGCGCCAGCGCGATGCCGGGGTCGGCGTGCACGGTGTGGTTGCCAAAAAAATTGAGCCCGAGAAACACCGGCGGCGGCGGCGCCACGTGGTTGGGGATGTAGAGCAGGAGATTCATCCGGGGGCCGTCGGTTTTGCCGGTGAACCACAGGGTGATCTCCTTGCGCGTGGCCTTGCCGCCGAGCGCAGCGCGATCGACAGACGTCACCTCGGCCCGCATCGCCGCCGGCCGCCCCGCCGGCGTGCGCCCGTAGACCTCACGGGCAAATAATTCCAAGAGCTCCGGCCGCCGCTGGGCGCGCCACGCAGCGGCATCACGCACCGGCGAGCCATCGGCCATCACCAACGGGTCGGGCAACGTGTAAGGCGAGACTTTGGCCTCGTCGGTGTGGGCGGGTTGGGGTGCAGCGGACATGGGGCCGACGATGAGAACTCCGAGAAACAGGGTTAGTGGTGGGAGGAAGCGCATAGACCGACTCTCGCACTGCTTAACTTTCGAGAACAAGAACTACCTTAGCTCGATTGATTTCGCCGGATGCGTCTCCGCTAGCCGACAAACCTGTAATCATACGGCGCGCGCAGTTCGCGGGCGACGTGAGCGTTGCCCGCAGCGGCGTGCTCGCCGACAAATTTTTCCGCAGCCGCGTCCCACGTGAGTTTTTTCCCGGTGCGCAGCGAGATCGCCCCAAGATGACACATCGTTGCCGAGCGGTGGCCGGTCTCGACGTCGCAGATCGGATCCTGTCGCGAACGCACGCTTTCGATGAAATTCGCCATGTGCTCTTTGCTGCGTTGCAGCTGAATCGAACCCTCGGGCAGCGGCGTCGTGAGCAACGCCGGATCACTCGCGGTGATCTGACCGCGGCGCACCCAAATCCAACCGTCGGTGCCTTCAAAGCGGATGCCGTTGCGCTGACCCTCCTTGTTGATGACCGCACCGAAAATGCTGTCATCCTTGGTCGTGAGAATCGTGAGCTTGATCCCGTCGGCGTAGGTGTAGCGCACTTCGTAATCGCTGATCGCCGTGTAGCCGCCGGGGATCGGCTGGGCGAGCACGGTGGACTCGACCTCACGCGGCGCGAGCTGACCGATCGCCCAGTAGGCGATGTCGTTGTGGTGGGCGCCCCAGTCGGTCATCGTGCCGCCCGAATAGTCATACCAAAAGCGAAACGTCTCGTGCGCCCGCTGCGGCACGTAGTCGACGCGCGGTGCCGGCCCGAGCCAAAAATCCCAGTTGAGCTCGGGCGGCACGTTTGCCGTCGCAAACGGGCCTTCGTTAAGACCCGCGGGCAACCATACCTTCGCTTCCTGCAAGCGGCCGATCCGGCCGTTGCGCACGAGTTCGCAGGCCAGGCGGAATTGCTGCGAGCTGCGCTGCTGGGTGCCCGTCTGCAAGATCGTGCCGCGGGCGCGCGCGGCGGTGACCAGACGGCGGCCTTCGTCGATCGTGAGCGTGAGCGGCTTCTCGCCGTAGATGTCTTTGCCGGCCCTGACGGCGCCGAGGTTGATCAACGTGTGCCAATGGTCGGGCGTGGCGTTGACGATCACCTGCACGTCGTCGCGCTCCAGTACGCGCCGAAAATCGCCGTAGATCTGCGGCGGCGTCTTCCCCTCGACCGTGAACCGCGCCGAAGCCTGGGCCGCATGCTTCGTGTCGACGTCGCAGACGGCCACGATGTCGCCGTGATTCGCCGCGTTGGTCGTGACGCCCCTGCCCTGCCCGCCGCACCCGATGAGGGCGATGCCGGGCCGGTCGTTGGGCCCGAGCCGCCGCGGACCGGGGGCTTCCGCCGCCGCGAGCTGCCGTTCGACAAACCACAACGGCAGCCCGGACGCCGCGGCCGCGACGCTGCACCGCTTGAGAAAAGACCGACGGGAGATTTGGAATGATTTCATGGGGCTCTCTTTTTTTGGGGGGGAGGGGAACCGGCGGGGTCCGGTCTTGAACGCAAATGGCAACGGCTGAAGGTTAGCACCTTCACCGGCTTCGATAAAGTAGAATCACGCCCAAACCGGAATCCAACCGATCACGCCTTCGCCCGGCGTTGCTTCCAGACGCGGGCGATTTCCAAAATCACCAACGGCGCGAAAATCCACACCACCTGCATCGGGAAGAGCTTTCGCGCAGCCGCCTGATGATAAACCGCGAGACCAGCGGCTATGTAGACAAGACGATGAATATTTTTCCACAATTTGCCGCCGAGCCACTTGATCGCGGCGTTCCAACTCAACGCGGCCAGCACGAGCAAGATCGTGAACGCGAGCAGCCCCGTCAGTTGGAACGGTTTTTCTACCGCCGTCCGCAAGGTCGCGGGCACCGCCGCGAGTTCGAGGCCGCCTTCGTAGACGAGGTGCGTCGCCAAGTGCAGTGCCGCGTAGAGGAACACCGCGACGCCCACGAGCCGGCGGTGACGGTTGAGCGCCTGCGCCACGCCCCACTTGGGCCAGAGCACGCGCAACGGCGAAAACGACAGCACGGTCGCGAGCAAAATACAGGCAACAAAGCCGAGGTGATGCAGGACGTATTTGAGCGGATCGGCCGTCACGCTCGGATCCTCGCGGACGAAGATCGGCCACAACGGCCAGAGGCCGGGCAGCACAAGCAAGGTCCAGACGACAACTTTTGATCGCAGGAGTTTTTCGAGAAAGGACATGGGGATACCTAAGTTCTGCCCCGGACCCTGGGCGTTGATCGCGCCTCCCCTGTAGGCCCGACCGCTGGTCGGGCTTTTATATCCCCCGACAACCGACCGGCGGTCGGTTCTACAACCGGAGCGCTCGCCGCCCCTGTAGGCCCGACCGCTGGTCGGGCTTTTCTATCCCCGGACAACCGACCAGCGGTCGGTTCTACAACCGGAGCGTTCGCCTCCCCTGTAGGCCCGACCGCTGGTCGGGCTTTTCTATCCCCGGACAACCGACCAGCGGTCGGTTCTACACCCGGAGCTCGCGCCGCCCTTGTAGGCCCGACCGCTGGTCGGGCTTTTCTATCCCCCGACAACCGACCGGCGGTCGGTTCTACAACCGGAGCTCGCGCCGCGCGGCAGGGGCGATTCCACAGGGTCAACGACATGGTCGTTCAATAATTCTTCCGCAGGTCCATCCCGGCGTAGAGCGCGGCAACTTGTTTTTCGTAGCCATTAAACATGAGGGTTTTTTGGCGGCCACCGAGACCGCCGCCAATCACGCGCTCGCTCGCCTGCGTCCAACGCGGGTGGTCCACGGTGGGATTCACGTTGGCGAAAAAACCATACTCGCTCGATTGCAGCACCTGCCAGGTGTTGCGCGGCCGCTTGTCGGTGAGCTCGATCTTCACGATCGATTTAATGCTCTTGAATCCATACTTCCACGGCACGACGAGCCGCAGCGGCGCGCCGTTTTGGTTCGGGATCGGTTCGCCATAGATTCCGGTCGCGATGAAGGCCAACTCGTTCATCGCCTCGTCCAGCCGCAGTCCTTCAACGTAGGGATATTCGAGGTTGCCGGCCCGCTGGCCTGGGGCGTTCTTCCGGTCCACAAAGGTCGTGAATTTCACATACTTCGCCTCGGCCTTAGGGTCGGCGAGCGCGATGAGTTTCGAGAGTTCGAAGCCGCCCCACGGCACGACCATCGACCACGCTTCGACGCACCGCAGGCGATACACGCGTTGCTCGGCGCCGCCCATTTTCATGACAAGATCGTTGGCATCGATTTTGAACGGGTTGCGCACCAATCCGGCGATTTCGACGGTCCACGGATCGGTCTGCCAGCCCTTGTTGGCGTTGATCCTCGGCTCAGCCTTGTCGGTGCCGAACTCGTAGAAATTGTTGTAGCTCGTGATGTGCTCGTAGGCCGTGGGCTTGAGGGCCGGGTCACGGTAAGCCGGATTCGCCTGGGCCGGAAATCCCGCGGTGGCGGCGAGGACATCGCGGGCGGCGAGCGCAAAGCCGGTGACGCCGAGGGCGCGGAGAAAATCCCGGCGCTTCGACAGGTGATAGAGGCTTTCCGGGGTGACGGCGGACTCGGGGAGTTCCCAAGCTTTAGGTGAGCGAATGAGCATGGAGGTGAGCGTTGAGGGTGGAGTTTGTGGAAAAGAAAACTATTCCGGACCAAAATAGAAACCATCCGTGACCGAGACGCAATCGACCGTCCGCCCGATGCTCAAATTTCACCCCGGCCGGTCAATCGCTGGGTTGCGATTCCCCAATCAGGGCGAGCCATTGCATGGCCGCGAGTCCCCACTGGGCCGTCCCGTTGGTCGAGACTAACGGCCCCTCATCAACCGGCCGGAGCACGGCGGGCCCGGCGACGCGGCGGGACTCAAACCGACCCCGCGAGCGCCACGGAACCGCGAAATTTTTTACGAACATCTCTTCTATTACGATCAGCCCGCGGTCACAAAAGCGGCGAACTTGCCGAGCGCCCGTTCTTGGGCTGGATTCATGGCCCCCCTCATGCGATCACTGCGCTTTCTCACGATCACGGTCGGTGCCCTCGTCAGCCTAAGCGCCCGGGCCGATGTCACCCTTGCCCCGCTGTTTGCCGACCACGCGGTTTTGCAACGCGAACGGCCCGTCCCGATTTGGGGCACGGCCGATGTTGGCGAAAAGGTCATCGTGACCTTCGCCGGTCAAAGTCACGCCGTCACCGCTGCGGCCGACGGGCGTTGGATTGTTGTCCTCGACGCTCTCCCCACCCGCGCCATCGGCGCCGACTTAGTCGTCACCGGGAAAAATACCCTGACCTTGAAGAACATCGTGATCGGCGACGTGTGGCTCTGCTCAGGGCAGTCCAACATGGAATTCACCGTCGATTCTCGTCCGGGTACGTGGCAGGCGACGAGCCGCGTAACCGGCGCCGATGCCGAAATCGCCCTCGCCCGTTATCCTCTGATTCGCCACATCCGGATTCAGCAATCCGTCGCTACCGCGCCGTCGGGCACCGTCGCCACCTCTGGCTGGCAAATGACGACTCCGCAAACCGTCGGCGGATTCACCGCGGTCGGCTATTTCTTCGCGCGCGACCTCTTTCAAAAGCTCGGCGTGCCCATCGGCCTCGTGCACAGTTCAGTCGGCGGCACCCCGGTCGAAGCGTGGATGAGCCCGGCCGCGCTGGCGAGTTCGCCGGAATTCGCCCGCGTCAGCGAACGATGGACGGAGGATCTGGCGGCCTACGCGGCAAGAAAAACTCAATTCGACCGTGATCTCGCCGCGTGGACGGCCGCCGAGGCCGCCGCAAAAACCCTCGTGGCGCCGACCAAAAAATCCGTTCAAAAAAATCCGGTGCTCACCCCGCACACGGCGTTTGTTCAGGCGAATCCACGCCCTCGGGGGCCGCGTGGATTTCCTTCGGATCCGTGGCAGCCGGCCGGGCTTTTTAACGGTATGATCAACCCCCTCCTGCCTTACGCCCTCCGCGGCGCGCTGTGGTATCAGGGTGAGAGCAACGCCGACCGGCCGGCCGAGTATCAAGCGCTCTTCACTGCGATGATCACGGCCTGGCGGGCGCATTTTGGACAGGCCGATCTGCCCTTTTTCTGGGTCAATCTCGCCGACTTCAAGCGCCCCGCCGACCTGACCGGCCGTTCGTGGGCATTCCTGCGCGAGGCCCAAACCCGCACCCTCGCCTTGGCCCACACCGGCCAAGCCCTCGCGATCGATCTCGGCGATCCCCAAGATATTCACCCGACCAACAAACAAGAAGTCGGCCGCCGTCTCGCATTTCTCGCCAAGAACCGGGTTTACGGCCTCACCACGGCCGACACCGGACCGACTTTCCTCGCGGCTACACGCGAGGGGGCGGCGCTGCGGGTGACCTTTGCCCACGCCGGCGACGGACTGGTCGCCCACGACCGGCCCGTTCAGAGCCTCGAAGTTGCGGGCGCCGACCGCGTTTTCCGTCCGGCAACGGCGCAAATCATCCGCGACACGCTCCTCGTCTCCGCGCCCGAGGTGCGCGATCCCGTGGCCGTTCGCTACGCTTGGTCTAACGCTCCGGAGGCCAATCTCTACAACGGTTCGGGTCTGCCCGCGGCGCCGTTTCGCTCGGACAATTGGTAGTTCACCCCACTTGTGTTTCAAAAACGACACCGAGTGCGGCCTTGCGCGAGGGCCGAAAGTGAGCATCTAGAATAATGGTTATGATCGCCGCTCCCTCCCGCCCAAATGCTCCGCTTGAAGGAACCGAACTCATTCTGGCGACGAAGCCATTTGCCAAGGACGACCCGGTCAAAAGTTGGTGGGCGATTCTATCTACCCTCACCGTGCTGATCGTCGCGCTGGCCGGTGCGCTTTCTGGTCTCCCTTTTGTGGCCCGGCTCGTTTGCAGTGTGCTCGCCGGGCTGATTCTCGTGCGGTTTTTCGTCATTTACCACGACCAGCAACATCACGCGATCCTGCCGAACTCGAAAATCGCCGAGGGCCTCATGCGCATTTTCGGCGTTCTCGCTCTCAGCCCGAGCAGCGTGTGGCGCAGTTCCCATAATCATCACCACAACCACAATTCCAAGCTGCGCGGCTCCCACATCGGCTCCTATCCGATCATGACCACCGACCAGTATCGGCGCAGTTCGACCGGCAAACGGATCATGTATCTCTTCGTGCGGCACCCGCTCACGATCCTTTTTGGTTACGTGTTCATGTTTCTCCAAGGCATGTGCATTTACCCGTTCTTCAATCACCCGCGCGAGCACTTCGACTGCCTGGTCGCAGTCATTGTCCACCTCGCGATCAGCGTGACGCTCTTCCTGACCGGTGGTTGGACCGCGCTGGTGCTCGGGCAACTGCTCCCCCACTTCGTCATGGATGCGCTCGGCTCGTATCTTTTCTACGCCCAGCACAATTTCCCAGGCGTCTCATTCGCCGAGAAAGACGGCTGGACCTACGAAAAAGCCGCGCTCGAATCGTCCAGCTACATGAAAATGAATCCCGTGCTGGCATGGTTCACCGCCAACATCGGCTATCATCACATCCATCATCTCAACCACCGCATCCCTTTCTACCGCTTGCCCGAGGTGCTCGCGGCGATCCCGGAGCTACAAGCGCCGAAGACCACCACGCTCCGACCCTCGGATATCGTGCGTTGCTTGAGCCTGAAAGTCTGGGATGTCGCGGAGCAACGCATGGTCGGCGTGCGGGGATTGTGACCGGGGCGCCGCCATGACGTTCACCGCTGCGCAAATCGCCGCCTTGCTCAAGGGCGAAGTCGTCGGCAGCGGCGAAACCCCGCTCACCGGTTTCGCCGCCGCCGACCGCGCCCAACCCGGCGACCTCACGTTTGCGGAAAAAGAGAGCTACTTCGCCGCCGCCGAAGCCAGCGCAGCGGCGGCGATCTTGGTTTCGGGGCCGTTCACTTCGGCAACGAAAGTCATCATCCGCGTGCCCGATGCACGCATCGCGGCCGCGCAGGTGATCCCGCTGTTTTTTCCGCCTGCAACGTTCGCTCCCGGCATCCATCCGACCGCGACGGTCGCGGCCTCTGCGCAGATTGATCCCACCGCGCATATCGGTCCGGGTTGCGCGGTTGGGGAACGCGTCCAGATCGGCGCACGCTCAGCCTTGCTCGGGGGCAACCACGTCGCGCACGACAGCCGACTCGGCGACGATGTCCGACTGTTTCCCAACGTCGTCATTTATTCTCACACCCGCATCGGCCATCGCACTGCAATCCATGCCGGCACGGTCATCGGCTCCGATGGCTACGGTTATGTGTTCGACCAAGGCCGGCACGTCAAAATTCACCAGGTCGGCAACGTCGTCATCGGCGACGATGTCGAGATCGGCTCCAACACGGCCATCGACCGTGCGGCCCTCGGATCCACGGTGATCGGTAGCGGCACCAAAATCGACAACCTCGTGCACGTCGGGCACAACGTCATTTTTGGGCAACACTGTCTGATCCTCGGCCAATGCGGTTTCGCCGGCAGCACGGTGTTCGGCGACTACTGTGTGATCGCCTCACAATCGGGCGTGGGCGGGCACCTTAAGATCGGACGGCAATCCACCATCGGCGCGAAATCCGGGGTGATGCGCGACGTGGCGGAAAAAGAAACCGTGCTCGGTTATCCCGCGGTGCCCGACCAGCAGGCCAAGCGCCAATGGATTGGAATTCAGCGATTGCCCGAGTTGGCTTTGAAAGTGCGCGAGCTGGAAAAACAGCTCGCGGCGCTGACGGCAAAGACCGGTTGAGAATAAGGCCGGCGGAGATAAGTCCGCCGGGTGAACAAGGGCGCGGCCCGACCGCGGCCCGACCGCTTACGGCGCCACCGAGTAGATCTCGGCGAGGGCTTCGCCGGCGGTGCCGGTGGTGCTGACTTCCAAGGTGTAGGCGCCGGGCGAGAACGAATAAATGAGCGCTGCATCCTTGCTACCGGCGTCGAGGGCGAACGGCGCGAGCGCCGCGAGGTCGGCACCGCTCCAGTCGTCGTTGGCAGCGACGAGCGCACCGGCGGAATTGTAGACCTTGATCACGGGATCACCGAGTGCGCCCGTGACCCCGAATTTGGCCAGACCGGGGCCGACGCCGCGGAGCAGGAGACGTTGCACCGTGCCCGCCTCACCGGTGACGACGAAGCCACCGATCAGCGGGCGACCCACCGCGACCGGCGCACGCGCCGCGAGATTGATGAGGGTCGCAGTGACCACGGCTTCGGCGGTGTAAATCTCGGTGAGGACCGAGCCGCCGCGGGCGGCATCGTCGCCGACCTGCACGGAGTAGTTGCCGGGCGCGAGCGAGACCACGACGGCCGCATCGACGCTGCCGGCGGTATACGCGAACGCACCGAGACGAGCGGCCGTGGCCGCGACTTCGGAATTATTGGCCCAGCCGGCATTCTCCAACATGACCGCGCCGACGGCGTTGAAGAGGCGCAGGCGGGGACGGGCGATGCCATCGGTGACGCCAAACGCGGCGAGCGCAGGACCGGAAGCCCGGACGAGCACCGATTTGTTGCCCGGGCCGGAGACCGAGAAGCCGCTGGTCGTGAGGCCGGAGCCGGCGATGGTCGCGCGGGAGGCGAGATTGTAGAGGATCGCGGGGCCGACGGAGGTGCTGCCCGGGGGCGAGACCGTGATGCTGAGCGCGCGGGCGACGGTGCCGCCGGCGTTGGTCGCTGTGACCATGACCCCATAGGTGCCAGCGGTCGTCGCGATGCCGGAGATCACCCCGGTGTCGGAATTCAGCGCCAGACCGGGCGGCAATCCCTCAGCCGCGTAAGCGGCCGTCGCCCCCGTGCCCGTGGCGAGGAGGAACTGATTGCCACTGGTGGTGCCGACGGAGTTGGCGGAGTTGAACGCAGGAACGACGGAGAAATTAAACGCCTGGACGGCGCGAAGGAGGCCAGCCGTCGCACCCGAGGCGCGGATGTAAAAGGTGTCCGCGGCCGGAAGGTTCAGGCCCGTGAGCTGCCAATTAGCCGTGGCGCCCACGCGGGTGGCGATGCCGATCGCGGTCCAATTGGCGGAGTCGGTCGAGAATTCGAAGCGAACGGCCGAAACATCGGGACTGCTGCCGCCGCGATTCCAAATAACCGAAGTGCGGTTGGCGGCGGCGACGATCGCCTGCGTGGCCGGCGTGGTGCTGGCGAGACGGGCCAAGTTCACGCGAGCCAAGCCGCCGGCCGTGCTGAACGTGCCTCCGAGCACCGGTGCGCCGTCGCCTTGGAGAATCGCGGCAAAAACGGTGCCGTTGGTGGCGGGGTTGAACGCGGCGTCGAGCGAGCCGTCGGCATTGAGGCGGGCAACGTTGGCGCGGGGGGCACCGGACACGGTGGTGAAAGTGCCCGCGAGGGTAATCTTGCCGTCGGCGGAAAGCGCGAGGCTGCGCACTTCACCGTTGCCGACCGAGGCCGTAAACGCGGGATCAACCGAGCCGTCGGCGTTGAGCCGAGCTAGGCGATTCCGGGCGGTTCCGCTCACCGCGGTGAAACTGCCCGCGATGAGAATCTTGCCGTCGGGCAACATGCGGAGCGCAAAGACCGAACCGTTCGTCACCGCCGTAAAGGCGGAGTCGATCGCGCCGGCCGCAGTGAGACGAGCGAGGTTGGCGCGGGCCGTGCCGGCGACGTTGGCAAACGTGCCGCCGAGCAAAATGCGGCCATCGGCCTGCACGGAGAGCGTCGAGACGAGCCCATCGACGCCGGGGTTGAACGTGGGGTCGATCACACCGGCAAGCGTCAGCCGGGCGAGGCGGGCGCGGGGCAGGCCAGCGATGCTCGTGAAATTGCCGCCTACGATCAGGCGGGTATCCGCCTGTTGCGCGAGGGCCGCGACGAGGCCGTTGGGGTTGGGCGAGAAGAATGGAGAGGCGTTGCCGTCGCCGTCGAGGAAGGCGAGGTTGGCGTTTTGGGAGCCGCCGATGGTGGCGAAGTTTCCGCCGACAAGGAGGCTGCCGTCGCCTTGAATCCCGTTGAAGCGACCGCCGGCGAAGATGCTGCCGTCGGCGAGGGCCCGAACTGCAAAGACCGAACCGGTGGGGCCGGGATTAAACCCGGGGTTGAGCACGCCGTCGCTGTTGATCAGGGCGAGGCGAGTGCGGGTCGTCGCGAAGGCCGCACCGTTGGGGCGGAACGTGGTGAAGTCGCCGCCGGCTAAGATCGTGCCATCGGCGAATGCCGCCAGCGCGTTGACGGCGCCGTTGGCCGACGGGTCAAAATCGAGATCGATCGTCCCATCGAGATTAAGACGGGCAATGCCGGATCGCGCGTAGGTCGCCTCTTCATTGGGCCGAACGCCGTTGAAGGCGCCGCCGATGATGGCCTTGCCGTCGGGGAACTGGAGGGTGATCGCGTTGACCGCCGCGTTGGGGCCGGGGTTGTAACTGTCGACGGTGCCATCGGCATTGAGACGGGCCAGATTGCTGCGATTCACCGCGGTGCCGGTCGCGCCGGGTTGCAGACTGGTGAATGAGCCGCCCACCAGCAGCTTCCCGTCGCTCTGGAAGACCAGCGCGTTCACCGCCGCGTTGGCCGTGGGGTTATAAGGCGTGTCGATCGTGCCATCGGTATTGAGCCGGGCGAGGTAGCTACGGCCGACCGCCGTGCCGGTGGCGCCGGGCTGAAGGGTCGTAAAATCACCGCCGAGGACGAGCTTGCCGTCGGTCTGGAGGGCGAGCGCGCGGACGTCGGCGCTGGCGGTGGGGTCGTAAGCGGTGTCGAGGGAACCGTCGGCATTGAGACGGGCGATGCGGCCGCGGGCGGTCGAATTCACCTGGTCAAACGAGCCGGCGAGGATGAGCTTGCCGTCGGCTTGGAGGGCGAGCGCGAAAACGCTGCCGTTGATCAGCGGTTTGTAGCTCGAATCGAATTCTCCATCCGGCGTGAGCCGGGCCAGATTTGAATTCGTGAGGCCGGTTTGATTCGTGAAGGCTCCGGCGATGATGATTTTGCCGTCCGGTTGGACGAGCACGGCCCGAATCTCGCCGATGAGTTGGCGAACACCGAAATGGTTAAAACTGGCGCGCAGGGCGCTGTTGCGCTCGAACCAGCCGAAGTTCGCCGTCTGCACCGCGGCGTTGCCGCGCGCGGGCTGCACCATGAGCGCGGAGACCGGACCGTCAGGGTTGGGGTTAAAATTGGTATCGGCCGCCCCGCCGAGGGTGAAACGGGCGAGGTTACGGCTCGTGGCCCCGGCAAAATTGGTAAACGAACCGCCCACGAGCAGCCGGGAATCGGGCTGAACCGCCAAGGTCGTGATTTGGCCGGAAGCGGAAGTCGCAGCAGGGTCGAAGGCACCGTCAACGGTGCCGTTGGCGTTGAGCCGGACGATGCGATTGGGGGCGAGCACGAGTCCTTGGCCCGCCGGCGTGAGGGCGTTGAAACCGCCGCTCACGATCATCTGACCGCTGGCCAGGACCGTGATGGCGTTGACCTGGCCGCCACCATTGGGATTGAACGCCGTGTCCACGGAGCCGTCGGTGTTGAGGCGGGCGATCCGGTTGATGTCTACATTCTTCGTGAGGTCGTCCTGGTTGCGGAAGAAACTGAAGAGACCACCGGCAACGATTTTGCCGTCGGACTGAAGCGCGAGCGTGTTGATCTGGTCGCTGGCGCGGGGGTTATACGCGGTGTCAAGGGTGCCATCGGCGTTGAAGCGCGCGATGAAGTAGCGCACGGTGAGGCTCGCGGCGCCTTTTGGAGCGACGGTGTTGAACGCGCCAGCGACGACGATCTTCCCGTCGCTTTGCACCACTTGGGTGAAGACGTTGCCGTTGATCCCGGTGTCCCACGAGGTATCGACCGTGCCATCGGAATTTAGGCGGGCAGAATACGCGCGACCGGTCGAAGAGGTGCCCGCGTTGGGCGTGAAGAACGTGAAATTGCCGCCGATGAGGATCTTGCCGTCACTCAGCACGGTGATGACGGTGGGCGAGGAGTTGGCGCCGGGGTCGAAGCTGTCGAGCGTGCCATTGGGATTGAGGCGGGCGATGAAGCCGCGGTTGGTGGTGGCGGATACGCCGTTGGGCTGGAGCGCGGTGAAAGCTCCGCCGACCACGATCTTTTGGTCGGCGCTTTGGAGCGCGAGCGCGGTGACTTGGGCGTTGGGGGCGGGGTCAAACGCGGCATCGACCGAGCCATCGCTGTTGAGCCGGGCGAGGTAACGACGGGGAATGCCACTGAGGTTCGTAAACGCGCCGCCGATGACGATCTGGCCGTTGGCCTGAACGACGATCGCGGTGACAATATCATTGGCGACCGGCGCAAACGCGGTGTCCACCGTGCCGTTGGCATTGAGGCGAGCGAGGAAGTTGCGGGTCACGCCGCCCAGAATCGAGAAGTTGCCGCCGACGATTACTTTGCCGTCGGACTGCACCGCTTGGACGACGATGCGGCCATTGGACGTCGGATCGAGGGTGGTGTCGACCGAGCCGTCGGCGTTGAGGCGGGCGAGGAAGTTCCGATTGACCGGGGCGACGGTCGCGCCGGCGCGATATTGGGTAAAATAACCGCCGGCGATGACCTTGCCGTCGGCTTGGAGCGCGAGAGCTTGGACCGCGCCGTTACCGGAACTGTTGAACGTCACGTCGAGGCTACCGTCGACCAAGAGACGCGCCAGATAGGTCCGGCTGGTAGATCCCGCATCGTTGTTGGGCCGCAGACTGGTAAAAGCGCCGCCGACCAGCAGCGTGCCATCGGGCTGGAGCAGAAGGGCGTTGACGTCGGCGTTGGGATTCGGATTCCAAGCGGTATCGAGGGAACCGTCCGCGTTGAGCCGGGCGAGGCGGCTGCGGGTCGTCGTGGCGGTTGAGCCGCCGGGGACGATGGCGTTAAACGAGCCGCCGAGAATAATTTTGCCGTCCGTCTGCACGGCGATTGTGGTGACGGCATTGTCGGGCTTCGCATCGAATTCGGAATCGGGCGTGCCGTTCGGATTCAGCCGGGCAAAGCGCGTGCGGGTGGTGGTGACGCCGTTTTCAGGGCTCAGCGAGGTGAACGAACCGCCGACGAGGATTTTATTGCCGTCGCCTTGAAGCGCGAGGCTGAGGACTGCGGCGTTGGGGTTGGGGTTGAACGTGGTATCGATCGCGCCGGAGGCCAACAGGCGGGCGAGGTAATTCCGGGCCACGCCACCGACCGAGCGGAAAGTGCCACCGATGACGATCCGTCCATCGGCTTGGACGACGATCGAGGTCACCTGCGGGGCGCCGGCACCGCCCACATTGGGGTTAAACGTAAGATCGACCCGGCCGTCGGGCAGAATGCGAGCGAGGCGATTGCGGAGGGCGGCGGGCGCAGGATTGGAATTGTTGGGCTGAAGCTGGGTGAAAAATCCGCCGATAATAATGCTGCCGTCGGGCTGGAGGGCGATGGCGGTGACGTGGCCGTTCGGGGCCGGGTTGAATTCCAAGTCGAGCGTGCCGTTGCTGTTGAACCGGGCAAAATTAACGCGATCGATGCGGTCCGAGGCCCCGTTGGGGAGAACGGTGGTGAACGCTCCGCCGACGATGACCTTGCCATCGCGCTGGGTGACGGCGGCGAACACGGGGCCGTTGAGATTGGGGTCGAAACCGTCGTTAGCGGAAGGCGTCTGACCGATGAGCGCGGCGGCGGAGGCAACCACTAATGAACTCGTGCGGACGAGCGCGCGGACGCCGAGGCGGAGGGACGATAAGGACAACATAAGGAAAGGGACGGTGGGCGAAGAATCTCGGCGAAAGTTAAAACCATGCCAAGGGAGCAAGATGCGAACAAGTGAACCAAAGGCTCACCTGCGGACACAGCCAGCAGATTGACAGGAAGGAATACTTTTTAGTCCCGGCGCTTCCGGCGCAAGTTCCGAAAATCTCCCTCCGAGCCCAACCTCGGGCCGCTCAATCCCGCTGGGTGAGGCAAGCTGAGGCGCTCATGGTGGGAGTTTGGCGTCAGCAGCGGTCACGTTTCGGAACTCTCGCTCTTGCAGTTTTCCATGAGGGCGCGCCGCAAATTTTTTCCGCCGCAAGCAGTTGGGGGGAGGGCTTGCCGACCCCAAGCTATTGCAACCTGAGATTTCGCCAGAGGGCGTTGCCGGGCTGTTGGTCGGTGCCGGGCAGGAGCGTGCGCTGGTAGAGGCGCAGGGTGGTTTCGCGGCTGGCAAATGAGGTTAGGTCGATATTGGCGGAACGCCACGTACGCTCCGACGAAGAGGCAGTCGGCCGTAAGCGCTGGGTGCGGCCGTTTTGGGGATAAACAGATTGTCATCTTTGGCCTCTCGCTTTCGGAGTCTTTGCCTGCCCAGCGAAAACAGCGCAGCGAAGGCTTGAATCCCCCGGTGGTTTGGGCGCGAAGTAGCGGGGATGAAATCGACCCCGACTGCGCCCGGCCCCGAATCTAAAATATCCCGGCGCGATCTTCTGCGCGGAGCGGCGGCGTTGGCGGCGGCGGGTCTCACCGCCGGCGCGGCAACCGGCCGCGCGGCCGAGGCGGAGGTCTATCGCGCGAAAAACGGCCGGGTTTTGCAATCGGTGGTCCCGTGGTGCTTCCGGCCGATGACGCTGGAGGAGTTGTGTACGGTGGCCGTGCGCTTGGGAATTCCCTCGGTCGAACTGACCACACCCCACAACTTTCCCCTACTCAAAAAACACGGCCTCGGGTGTGCGCTGACGAGCAGTCACGGTTTCGCGAAGGGCTTCGCCCACGTCGAGGAGCACGCGGAGTGCCTCAAAGTACTGCGCGAGCGGATCGACGCCACGGCGGCCGCGGAGTTTCCGGCGGTGATCACGTTTTCCGGCTTTCGGCGCGGGATCTCGGACGAAGCCGGCACCAAAAACATGGTCGAGGGGTTGAAGAAAATCGCCGGCTACGCGGAGGAGAAAAAAGTGACGGTCTGCCTTGAGATGCTGAACTCCAAGGTGAACGAGGAGATGAAGGGGCACCCGGATTATTTCTGCGACGACATCGACCACTCGGTGGAGATTTGCCGACTCGTCGGGTCGGAGCGTGTGAAAGTGCTCTTCGATATCTATCACGTGCAAATCATGCACGGCGACGTGATCCGGCGCGTGCAGCAGCACAAGGACTGGATCGGCCACTACCACACGGCGGGCGTCCCCGGGCGCAACGAAATCGACGGGACGCAGGAGATAAACTACCGCCCGATCATGCAGGCGATCGTCGCCACGGGCTACCGCGGCTACGTCGGCCAAGAGTTCATTCCCCTGCGCGATAAAGTGCCCTCACTCAGCGAAGCCGTGCGGATCTGCGACGTGTAAACGGCCGGTCGCCCCCGAGACGGCGCCCGGTTTAACCCGCCGCCTTCACTCGCTCCCAAAAGGGAAAATACCCGCGCCCCGCGTGCGGGAAAAGCTCGGTGTCCCAAGCCCGCCGCCGCCAGGTCAGCGCAACTCCCGCCGCGCCCAACGCTCGCTCGGCCGCGAGCCCCTCGTCGAGCCACGGCCCGACAAACGGCCGATACGCGACCACGCGCCGCAGGCCCTGCGTCTTCGCCCACTCCACCAGCTCCGCCGCCAGGTCGTCCGTTGCTCCGCCCATCACGACCACCCCGAAGTGCGCTCCGGCCCGCGTCGCGCCGTCGCCGAGCGCGGCTCGCGTCCACCCGGCCACGCTCTCACCCCAGCCGGCGCGTCCCGCGATTCCCGTCGGCCACACCGCGTTGACCGACGCAACGTTCTCTCCCGCCAGTTCGCCAATTTCCACCGCAAGGTCCTCGGCGTGAAGCCAGAGTCCCACGCGTTCTCCTGCCCCACCCGCCGCCGCACTCCACGAACCAGCCTCGGTCCAAGCCGCCACCTTGAGCAGCGGTTCCTCCGTGATCGCAAACGCGGCGGGCGCGAGCTGTCCCGCCGCCGGCGCGCACCGGCCTTCGGTGTAATGCGCGATGTTGTCGGCGCGCGCCACGTAGGTTTTCCCCGCTGTCTGGAGCCCCGCGACCCAGCGCCACGAGAGCGTGTTGCTCGCCGCGTCCCCATCGAGCAGGTGCTCGAAAAAGAACGCCGCGCCCAACTCCCAGGGCAGCCGCAGCGTGAAAATCCAGATCGAGGCAAACCACATCCGGGCGTGGTTGTGGAGGTAGCCCGTCGCCACCAGCTCGCGCGCCCAATCGTCGAAGCCCGCAATCCCCGTCCGCCCGGCGCACGCCGCCTCCCACGCGCTCCGCCGCTCGCCCCGCAAACCGTCGCGCCGGCGCGGCACCGCCTCGGTCCACCGCGTCCACGCGGCGGGGCGTTGCTCCAGCCACCCTTTCCAATACGTGCGCCAATACACTTCCTGCACAAATTTTTCGACGGCGGGAAACGTCCAACGCGCCCGCGCCGCCGCTACGACTTCGCTCTCCAACAGCAGTCGCTTCTGCAACCACGGCGAGAGCCGCGCGACGTGATCGTTTCCCGGCCGCACAAAATTTCGCTCCGCCGCATAGGCTCCCGCCGCCGGCAAAAATTCCGCCAGCCGCGCCTGCGCCGCGGCCCGCGTCGGTTTAAAATTTATCGTCATCCCCATCCGCGCACCCAACGCCGCCATTCGCTCCGCGCAACCCGCCGGCGCTCTTTTGCCCCAAAACCAGTCGCCGGCTTGCGAAAGCCACCCGACTCCGTTTTGATTCACACGCCATGAAACTCCGCTCCCTCCTCGTGTTATCCTCCCTCCTCGCTATGTTCTCTTCCGCCGCTTCCGCCGCGCCCCTCAAGGTCGGCGACGCCGCTCCTGTCGCGTCCGCCACCACCGATGCCGGTGTCACCCTCAACCTCGCCGACGTCTACGCCAAAAACGCCTACACGCTCGTTTGGTTTTATCCAAAAGCGCTCACCGGCGGCTGCACGAAACAGGGCTGCTCCCTCCGTGATGCCAACGCCGAGCTCGCCGCCAAGGGTGTCGCCATTATCGGCGTCAGCACCGACACCGTCGAGAAACAGAAAGAGTTCAAAGACGTGAACAAATTCGCCTTCACGCTGCTGGCCGACACCGACAAGAAAGTTCTCAAAGCCTTCGGCCAAGAGCCGCTCATGTTCGCCAGCCGCGAGGCCTACCTCATCAAGGGCGGGAAGATCGTTTACAAGGACACCGGCGTCACCGCAAAGCAGGCCGAGAACGTCCTCGCCTTCCTCGCCACCCAAAAGAGCTGAGCGCCCAGGCGATTGCCCGGCCCTCGGTCCCAGCCCGTCATCACGACGGGCTTTTTTGTGCCCGGCTGGAATCGGGTGTAGCTGGAAGTAACGTTATTGGCTTCGTGGCCCGGGTGGCCCGGGTGGCCCGGGTGGCCCGGGTGGCCCGGGTGGCCCGGGCGTCTCGCCCGGGGACGAGCGGGCAGGTCGCCCGGTCGTCTCCGATCCCATGGGCGGGACACCCATGACACTTCAATCGCTGATTCCATTTCCAGTTAGGGCACTTGAAATCCTAATTCGGCTGCGGAGAATTATCCTTGAGCCAAACGCCGAGGAACCAGCACTCGATTGCCGATAGAAAATAGCTCGCTGCGGAGGCTCGATCTCTGAACTGAGGAAGCAGAAACGGGAAGAGCCCCGCTATTCCTAAAATTACAAATGTAAGCCATCCAACACCATGCCAGATGAGTACCATATTTTAAGAAGAGCCAATAACAACTCTAGGTGGCAAGCCTCGCGCAATCTTTCAAAGCACTTTGCCAAGAACAGCTGACCGCGATTCGCCAATCGGATATTCAATTGATCGAAATAAATCTGCATCAAGCGAAGGTTCGGATCGCGTCTAAACAAAGCATAAATTCGAGACGCGTCTAGCTCCGCGCAAACTCCAACAACGGCCCGAAATCCTGCCCATCTGCCGCGCGCACAGCGGCAAGGTAGCGGGCGCGAATTTCTCCGGCTGCGACCAGATTCACACCCGCGCCCCACGTCAGCGGCACCCCTCGGCCGGCCGCCACTACGATGTCGGCCACGAGGCGCGCGTGACGACCGTTACCGTTGGGCCAGGGATGGATCACGACCAATTGATGGTGCAGCCGCACCGCCACCTCGTGCAGCGGATAGCTGGCATACTGCAGTTGCGTCCGCGCGTCGTCGAAAGCGTTGCGCACACCCTCGGTGATGCGAGGCCCCGCCCAGCCGAGATTTTTCTCCGTCGTGCGGTATCGTCCGGCCCAGCGCCACACGCCGCGAAACATCCGGCGGTGCAACTCCCGCCCGACTGCGTCGCTTAACAAATCCGTGCGGGCGAGCGCCCGCGGTCGCATCGCCCAAACTCGCGCGGTGTTGATCCCCAGCCGCTCGACTTCGTTGAGCTGCGCTCGCGTCGCCAAGCTGGGAATCAATTCCGACTGCTCCTCCGATGTGAGCAGCGTGGCCCCGTCCTCGATGGGAAACAGGTCGAGATCGTCTCTCGGGTTCACGCGGTCGGAGGCGCAGGTCGCACCGGTTTCAGATCCCCCACCGCTTGTCCTTCCAACGCCATCGAATGCTCCGTCGCCGCCAAATACGCCCGCGCGAGCTTATGCCGCGCTGCCAGATCGGCAAACGACTCAGCCACCCCCGCCCGCGGCACCACAAAGTATACGACCTCACACTCCATCGCCTCCGCCGCCCGTTGCAGCGACTTCAGACTAATCGCCCTGCGCGCTTCCGCCGTTTCCAGTTGGGCATAGGATTGCCGGGTCATACCGAGCTTGGCCGCGAGGCCTGCCTGGGTCGCGCCCGAGCTCTCCCGCACCGCTCGCAGCCAACCGCGCACCGGTCGACGCGCCGCCGCCCGGGCGCTCCTCAAAGCGCCCACTTGTTGGTCGAGACCCTTTAGCACGATGTCGCGAATTCCGTCATTCATGCAGTCTATAAATTGCTATTTATAGATATAAGCAAGTTTTAAGCTGCTATAATCAAAAATAGGCAATTTATAAACTGCCTATTATCTTAGCATCGCCCCACCTAAATCAACGCTACCAAGAGATTGTCCGGTGTCCCCGCTGCCCTCTACCTTTCCCGAATGCCCAAAATCCTCCTCGTCGCCGAAAAGCCCGCCGCCGGGCGTGACTTCGCGGCGGCGCTCACCGGCGGGCATTTTACCGGGCAGGGACCGCACCGGGGGAAAATGGCCGATGGCACCGAACTCACCGTCGTCTCCGCGCGCGGGCATCTTTTCGAATTGGCCAAGCCTGAAACCTACGACCCGAAATTCGGCGCTTGGAACGTCCACGATCTGCCCATCGTGCCGGCCCAACTCTGGGACTTCATCGAGGAACCTCGCGCCGACGCCGAGAGCCTGCTCGCGATTCTCCGGCAGGAGGCCGCCGCCCACGCCCGCTGCGAAATCGTCAACGGCTGCGACGCCGAGCGCGAGGGCGAGGTCATCTTCCGCAAGGCCCTCCGCGGCGTCCACGCCCCCGCCGGCACCGCGTATTCGCGCATGTGGGCGCAGACGATGACGGTCTCCGGCCTCCAGGAAGCCTTCACCGCGCGCAAACCGCTCAAAGACTACAACGGCCTCGCTCAAGCCGGCTTCACCCGCGACCAAGCCGACTGGCTCGTGGGCATGAACGTCACCGTGCTCGCGACCAAAACCCTCCCGCGCGGGCGCGGCGATTGGAAGGTCTGGTCCGTCGGCCGCGTGCAGACGCCCACCCTCGCCCTCATCGTCGCCCGCGACCAGTTGATCGCCAATTTCGTTCCGCAAAAATTCTGGGAAGCCCACGGCACTTTTGCCGGCATCGAGGCCAAGGCCGAGCTCGACGCCTACGCCGCCTCACCCGACCGCATCAAACTCCTCGGCGCCCCCAGCGTGAGCAGCGAGCGCGACAAAAAAGTCTTCTGGGAAAAGGCCAAGGGCGAGGCCTTCACCGCCGCCGCGATGACCCCCGCGACCTACCGCGCCACCGAGAAGAAAGTCACACGCACGGAAAAACCGCCCCTACCCTTCGATCTCCAAGAAATGCAGAAGCTAATGTCGAAAAAGTTCGGCAGCACCGCCACCGACACCCTCGCGATCCTCCAAAAACTCTACGACGCCAAGCTCATCAGCTACCCGCGCACCGACTGCCGCTTTCTGCGCGAGGACATGAAGGAGAAGCTCTACGCCTCCCTCGTCGACGTCCACGCCCACCTTCGCGCCATGCGCCCGGCGCTGCATCTCTCGCAGGAGGACTTGATGTCCAAAAAAATCGCGTTCGCCGCCCGCGCCTTCGACGACAAACAGGTCGAGGGTCACTACGGCCTCGTGCCCACCGGGGAAACCAACGGTATCTCGACGCTCACCGGCAACGACCTCTTCGCTTTTCTCACCGTCGTCCAGACCACGCTCATGGCCCTCGACGAGGCCGCGAAGTACCGCGGCGTCACCCGCCGCTACACGCAGGAGAGCGGCACCGGTCCCTACGCGCCCGTCGTCTTCCGCGCCTCGCGCGAACAGATCGAGTTCCCCGGCTTCAACCGCTGGGTGAAACGCGAAGAACGCCCCGCGCGCGACCTCCCGCCCATCACCGAAACTCAGGTCCTCGACGCCGCCACGCTGAAAGAGCTCACCACCAAACCGCCCGAGCATTTCACCGACGCCACGCTCCTCGACGCCATGAAATATGCCGGCGAGACCTTCGACGAAAACACGCCCGAGGAGCAGCGCGAGGCGATGATCGAGGTCATGAAAGACAAAGGCATCGGCACCGCCGCGACCCGCGCCAACATCATCGAAAAAATCCTCCTGCGCGGCTTCGTTATCCGCGAGAAATCGAAACTCCTCTCCACCGAAAACGGCCGCCTGCTCTGCCGCGAACTCGCCCCGTGCGCCCCGAGTCTTCTCTCCGCCAAACTCACCGGCGAATGGGAACTCATCCTCAAGAAAATGGAGCGCAACACCACGCCCATGACGCGTCCCGAGTTCCTCGATGCCCTCCTCGCCAGCGTCGTAAGCATGAAGACCGCGTTCATCTCCGGCAGCACCCGCGCCGGCCTCAACGATCCCGTCGTCCCCGTCACCGCCGGCACGCCCGTCGCAGGCGCGATCTGCCCCAAATCCAACGAGGCCCTCCTCGACCGCGGCCCGTTCTTCGAGGCCACCGGCTTCCCCGGCCTGCGCCTCTGGAAATCCGCCTTCGGCCGCCCCTGGGGAGCCACCGAGTTCGTCGCCCTCCTCACCAGCCATCTCGCCGGCAAACCGTTTCACGCCGCGAATCTAAAATCCGCCACCGGCAACCGCGCCTACGAGGCCGATCTCGTGCTCGACGCCGCGCTCAAGAAACTCGTCATCCACGTCCCCGAGCCCACGAAGGTAAAAGGCGTCAAATGTCCGAAGTCGGGAAAACTCTTGCTCGACGGCGGCACGTTTTTCGAAGCGTCCGGCTGGCCCGGCGTGAAACTCTGGAAAACCGCGTTCGGCAAGACCTTCACCGCCGCCGACTACGTCCCGATCTTGCAGGGCTGGAAAGCCAACGCGCCCATCGACGTTTCTGCGCTCGTCTCGGCGAAATCGGGCAAGCCCTACACCGCAAAAATCGTCCTCGATGAGCCCGGCATGAAGATGAAATTGGACTTCGGCGTTCCACCCACGGCACCGACGGCATAAAGCGTCGGCCTCTTCCTATGTCCTGGTCCAATCTTGTGGGAGCGAGCTTGCTCGCGACTCCGGCGCGCTTGTCGCGAGCAAGCTCGCTCCCACAAAAACATCAGCCCACCTACGCCAAAATCCCCTTCACGACTTCGCCGTGGACATCGGTGAGGCGGAAATCGCGGCCTTGGAAGCGATACGTGAGCTTGGTGTGATCGAAGCCGAGTTGATGGAGAATCGTAGCGTGGAGGTCGTGCACGTGGACCGGATCGCGCGCGACGTTGAAGCCGAGGTCGTCGGTCGCGCCATGGACGTGGCCGGCCTTCACGCCGCCGCCGGCGAGCCACATCGTGAAGCCGCGGTTGTGATGGTCGCGACCGTCGTTGCCGCCCTGCACCATCGGCGTGCGGCCAAATTCTCCACCCCAGATCACGAGCGTGTCTTCCAACAGTCCGCGCTGCTTGAGATCCTGCACGAGCGCGGCGCTGGCGCGGTCGGTGTCGCGGCAATTCTTCTGCAGATCCTTCGAGAGGTTGCCGTGCTGGTCCCACGCCTCGTGGAAAAGCTGCACGAAACGCACTCCACGCTCGATGAGCCGGCGCGCGAGCAGACAGTTGCGCGCGTAGCCGGACTTGCCGGGTTCCACGCCGTAGAGTTCGAGGGTTTCCTTGGACTCCTTGCCGATGTCCATCAGGTCGGGCGCGCTCTGCTGGAGTTGCGCGGCCATCTCGTAGCCCTGGATGCGCGCGGCCACCTCGGGGTCGCCGCTTTCGATGAGGCTGCGCTGGTTGAGCCGCGTGATCGCATCGAGCGAGGCGCGCTGCGTGGCGTCGTCGATGCCGCGCGGATTCGAGAGGTAAAGGATCGGGTCGCCGCTGGCGCGAAACGGGATGCCGGCATACATCGTCGGCAGGAAACCGCAGCCCCAGTTGCTCGCGCCGCCACTCGTCCCTTTCGCACTGCTGAGCACGACGTAGCCGGGCAGATTCTCCGCCTCGCTGCCGAGACCGTAGAGCGACCACGAGCCCAAGCTCGGCCGGCCGAATTGCGGCGAACCCGTATTCATCATGATCTGCGCCGGCGCATGATTCACGGCATCCGTCTGCATCGAGCGGATCAGACAGAGGTCGTCCACGATCTTGCCCGTGTGCGGCAGCAGTTCGGAAAGCTCGACGCCGCTTTTTCCGTAGCGTTGGAATTTGAACTTCGTGCCGAGCAGCGCCGAGTTGGGGTTGATGAAGGCGGCGCGGTAATTCTTCAACAGCTCGGCGGGCGGGAGCTGGCCATCCCGCTGCGTGAGCTCGGGTTTGTGATCGAAGAGATCGAGGTGGCTCGGGGCGCCGGCGTGAAAGAGGAAGATCACGCGCTTCGCCTTCGCCGCTTGCGGCGGGAGCTTGGGCGCAAACGGGTTTTTTGCCGCCGCGGCGTGCGCGTCGCGCTGCATGAGCTGGGCAAGGGCGATGCCGCCGAGGCCGACGCCGCACTCGCGGAGAAACCAGCGGCGGGAGAGGTTACGCGCGGAGGCGCGGTGGAGATCGGGGGCGAAGTTCATGGGCTCAGCTTTTGGTGAGAGTTTCGTCGAGATTAAGGAGCACGCGGGCAGCGACCGTCCACGCGGCGACGTCCGCCGGCGTGATGCCGGCGGGGAGCACGGGGAGTTTGGCGGCGTCGCCAAAGGCGAGTTCCCGAGCGGAGATCCAGCCTTCCGCCACGCGCTGGCGCGGCGTCTGCATGAGAGCGAGGACCTCGGCAATTTCGTCGGGCCGCGCGGCCCGCGCGGTGCAAAGCCGGAAACCGTAAGCGGCCCGCGCCTCCTCCGTCGGGCCGCCCTCGCGCAGGATGCGGAGCGCGAGCGCCTGCGCCGCCTCGACGAAGACGATCTCGTTGAGCGAGGCCAGGGCGGCCAGCGGAGTGTTGGAGCGCGGGCGCGAGGCGCAGGCGCTGTCCCCATTGGGCGCATCGAAACTCGCCAGCACCGGATCGGGCATGGAGCGGCGGCGAAAAACGTAGAGCGACCGGCGGTAGCGCTCAGCACCCGTGGCCGTTTCCCAGAAATTCACCGGGATAAAACTGGAAGCGAAAAGGCTCTCGGGCACCGGCGGAAACACACTCGGGCCGCCGATTTTTTCCGTGAGCAGGCCGGAGGTGCTGAGCGCGATGTCGCGAATCACTTCGGCTTCGGCGCGGAAACGCGGACCGCGCGCGAGCAGGCGGTTCTTCGGGTCGCGCTCCTGCAATTCCGGCGTGATGACCGATGACTGCCGGTAAGTGGCCGAGCTGACGAGGGTGCGGATGAGCTGTTTCTGGCTCCAACCCCGGTCCATGAATTCCACCGCCAGCCAGTCCAAAACCTCGGGCAACGCGGGCGCCGGGGCGCGCACCCCGAAATCCTCGGATGCGTCGACGAGGCCCGCGCCAAAGAGTGCCTGCCACACGCGGTTGACCGCGACGCGCGACGCTGTCGGCGAACGGCGGTCCACCAGCCAGCGGGCCAAAGCGAGACGGGCCGGTTCCTCGGCCTGCTCGGGGCGCAGCGCGTGCATAAAACCGAGCGTGCCCGCCGCGACGAGCCCCTTGGGGTTGTTCCATTCACCCCGATCAAGCCGGAAGGTGGCGCGGGTCGCCGCGGGACTACGTTCACCGAGGACGAGCACGGTGGTATCCTCCACCGGGTATTGCGCCCACAGCTGCGCGATCGCCGCGTTCGTTTCCGCAAAACTCGCGTTACCCGAGCGCCACGCCGCGAAAAGCGTCGCTTGCTCCTCAGCGGTTCGCGCCGTCGCGGGCACGGCGAGGGCCAAGCGTGCCGCGGTGGGAATGGCGCCTGCCGTCGCGTCGGGCGCGGGGGTTAGGGCCACCCGGAAACGGCCCAAGAGCTGCGTATCCCGCCCTTGGCCGTCTTTGCCGCTGTGCTTAAACCGCAACCGCAGCCGTAATTGTTCACCCGGGGCGAGGGTGAGCGGTTCTTTGAAACGGACCACGGCTTCGCTGGGCGCATTGCGGCGGCCGACGCCGCGATCCGGACTCCAGGCGGTCTCCAATTTGCCGTCCACCAGATAGGCGGAGGGGCCGAAGACGCGCTTGTCGTCGTCATTTCGGCGGACGTTTTTGTCGATCAGGCGCGAGGGGGCCTCGAAATCGGCCGAGGCTTGGGCGAGTTCAATTTTTTTTACGTGCGTTTCCGTCACTTTCTCGCTGGCCGGTTTGACGTAGTCCGCGCCGAGCACCTCGACCTCCAACTCCGAAACGCCAAAAAGACCGTCCGGGCTGCGGCCGGGACCGCCGAAGATCAGGTCGCCATCGGTGAGCGCTTCAAGCCGCAGCGCCGTGATCCCCGCGGTGAATTTCGGCGTGGTGGTGAATGAGAGTTCACCGTCGCCCACCCGGGTGCCGAGGGTGAGCACCGAGCCATCGGGAAGCACAGTGGGGTGAGCGAGACCGCCGCTCCATACCGGCTCGACCGGGGTGAGCGTTGCCCAAGGCGTCGCAACCAGAGCCGCCGACTGCGCCTCGGCCCAAGCCGAGAGGAGTTGCGTCCAGTTGGGCTGAGCCGCCTTGAGTTTGGCATCCTCAGCGGCGAGGCCCCGGTGCACGCGTTCGAGCGTCGCGAGCTTCTCGGGACCGTAGATGCGCATGGTGGCCTCGTAGGTGTTGTTCAGCGCCGCAAAAACCCGGAAGTAATCGTCGTGGGTGATCGGATCAAACTTGTGCGTGTGGCATTGCGCGCACTGGAGCGTGACCCCGAGCACGCCTTTGCCGAGGGCGTCCATGCGGTCGAACATGCCTTCGATGCGATACTGTTCGTTGATGATCGCGCCTTCTTGGTTAACCATCGCGTTGCGCAGATAGCCGGTCGCGACGCGCAGGTCCTGCGCGTGCTGCGGATCGCGCTCGGCCGGCGCGAGGAGGTCGCCCGCGATCTGATCAATGATGAACTGGTCGTAGGGCTGATCGGCGTTGATGGATTTAATCACCCAATCGCGCCACGCCCATTGCTGACGGGGCAGGTCTTTCTCGTAGCCGTCGCTGTCGGCGTAGCGCGCGGCGTCGAGCCAGTGGCGCGCCCACTTCTCGCCGTAGCGCGGGGAGGCGAGGAGCGTTTCCACGAGGGCGGCATAAGCTTGGTCGCGGTCCCTGGCGTAGGCCGCGATAAATTCATCCAGCTCCCGCGGCGACGGCGGCAGGCCGACCAAATCGAGCCAAAGGCGGCGCGCCAGCGTCTCGGGGGCGGCTTCCGGCGCGGCCTTCAGGCCCGCCGCCGTGCGCCGAATAGAGACGAAGGCATCCAGGGGATTTTTATCGTTGGCCCCGGCGGGCAAGGCGGGACGCGACGGCGGGATGAACGCCCAATGCGCCTGATACTCCGCGCCCTCGGCGATCCAATGACGCAACGTCGCGACCTGCGACGGCGTAAGCGGTGCCTTCTTAGACTCGGCCGTCGGCATCAGATCTTCGGAGTCGTGCGGCGCGATGATGCGGAGCAGCAGTTCGCTCTCGTCGGGTTTGCCCGGGACAATCGCGGGCAGTCCGGTCTTCCCGCCGGTCAGCGCGTGCGTGCGGTCATCGAGGCGCAAGCCGCCCTTGCGCGACCCTTCGTCCTGACCGTGGCAGGTGAAACAATTGTCGGAGAGAATCGGGCGGACATCGCGGTTGAAATCGACCGGCGGAACGGGTTGCTGCACCTGCGCAGAAAGTGGCAGGGCGAGTGCGGCGAAACCAATGAAGGCGAAACGGCTCATGAGAGTTGATCTTTCAACGAAGAGATTTCCGCAAAATCCATTCCTGAAAATCGCCGCGTCAACTCGCAAGCGACCGAACATTCACCCGCGGGATTTTTCGGCCGCCACCGCGCGGCCACGGCGACGCTGCCCACATCCGCCGTAGAGTCGGGTCTCTGACCCGCCTCACCGCGCCCAACGCACCTCTCACTCCTTTGCGCTCCAGGGCGGGTCAAAGACCCTGCCCTACTTTTTAAACCGCCCGGCCTACGCCATGATCCCTTTGACGACGTTGCCCGCGACGCCCGTGAGGCGCACGTCGAGGCCTTGGAACTTCGTGTTGAGCCGGTGGTGATCCACGCCCATGAGCGCGAGCATCGTGGCGTGCAGGTCGTGGACGTTCACCGGATTCTCCTGCGCGCGGTAGCCGAGTTCGTCGGTCGAGCCGTAAACGGTGCCGGCCTTCACGCCGCCGCCGGCTATGAAAACACTGAATGCATTAATATGGTGATCGCGCCCGCTGCCCTGGCCCATCGGCGTGCGACCGAACTCACCGCCCCAGAGGATGAGCGTGTCGTCGAGCATCCCGCGTTGCTTCAAATCCGTGATCAACGCCGCCGTGGCCTGATCGACCTCCTTCGCCCCGGCTTTCATGCCGAGCTCGAGGTCGCTGTGATGATCCCACGCCCGGTGGTAGAGCTGGATCATCCGCACGCCGCGCTCCGCGAGCCGACGCGCGAGGATGCAGTTCGAGGCAAAGCTGCCGTCGCCGGGTTCTTTCACGCCGTAAAGGTCGAGCATCGCTTGCGGCTCGTTTTTGAAATCAGTCAGCTCGGGCACGCTGCTCTGCATCTTGAAGGCGAGTTCGTATTGCGCGATGCGGGTCGCGATTTCGGGATCGCGCGTCTCGTCGGCGAGCAGGCCGTTCATCCGGCGGACTTCGTCGATGACCTGCCGTTGCGTGCTCTGGCACACGCCCTCGGGGTTGCCGACGTAGTGCACGGCATCGCCGCGCGACTGAAACTGGATGCCTTGGAAACGGCTCGGCAACACGCCGCTCGACCACTGGCGGGCCGAGATCGGCTGGAGGCCGAATTTGCCCTGCGAGTTGAGCACGATGAAGCCCGGCAAGTCCTGCGTCTCGGCCCCGAGCCCGTAGAGCAGCCAAGAGCCCATGCTGGGCCGGCCCTTGATGATCGAACCGGTGTTCATGAAGGCGTGCGCGGTGTCGTGGTTGATCTGCTCGGTCTGCATCGAGCGGATCACGCAGAGGTCGTCCGCGATGCTCCCGATGTGCGGGAAAAGTTCGCTCACCTCGGTGCCGGCCTGACCATGTTGTTTGAACGCGGTAAACGCCCCGCGCGCTTTGAGCACGGCGTTTTGCAGCTGGGCGAGTTGCTGGCCTTTGGTGAACGAGTCGGGAAAAGCCTGACCGTCGAGTTCCTTCAGCTTCGGTTTCCAGTCGAAGGTCTCAAACTGCGATGGCCCGCCCGCCATGCAGAGGAAGATCACGCGCTTTGCTTTCACCGGCAGATGGGCTTCGCGGAGAGCGCCGCTCCAGCCCGGCGGCAAGGTCACGGGCGCACCTGGGGAGCCGCCCGCTCCGGCCGCGGCGAGTTTTTGGTGCATCAACGCCATCGCGAGGCCGCCGAGGCCATAGGCGCTCTGCGTGAGAAAGGTGCGGCGATTTACGCTCAGGGCGTGGCGGTTGGCATCGAAGGGATTCATCGGAGTGGGCGCAGGAGTTTTGGAAGCGGGTTTCGAAGTAGGGCGGGGTCTTTGACCCGCCCTTTTTTGCAACGTGAGCGTGGGTGCGGGCGAACGTGTGGGCGTGGGCGTGGAGGGCGGGTCGGAGACCCTGCCCTACTTTTTTCAGTAGCGAGTGATGACTTCCTGGGAGTTGAGCAGTACGCGCGCGACTTGGGTCCACGCGGCGAGTTCGGCGGAGTCGCCCGTGGTCGGCGGCGCGACCCCGATGCGGAGCAATTTTTCCGCTTCGGCCGGAGCGGCGCGGTAAGTCGCGCGCTGGGCGGCGAGAAACGTCGTGAGCGCCGTCAGCTCAGCGGGCTTCGGGTCGCGGGCGAGCGCGGCGCGGAAGGCCGAGCGCAGGCGGGCCGTGTCGTCTTTGCCGCCGGCGGCGAGACGGGCGGCGAAGAGGCGCGCGGCTTCCACGAAGGTGGGGTCGTTGAGCAGCGTGAGCGCCTGCTGCGGGGTGTTGCTCAGGTTGCGTTGCGCGGCGCATTCGTCGCGGGCCGGCGCGTCGAAGTTGGCGAGCATCGGTTGCAGGAACGTGCGTTGCCAGTGCGTGTAGACGCCACGGCGCCACTGCGCGTCGGCGTCGCTGTTCACGTAGTCACGGTCGGGAAACTGCAGCGCGGCGTAGTAGCCGGCGGGCTGGTAGGGTTTCGCGCTCGGACCGCCGATGTCGCGCACGTCGAGGGCCCCGGCGATGAAAAGGGCGTTGTCGCGGACAAACTCGGCCTCAAGCCGGCGGGGATTTTGCGCGGCGAGCAGGCGGTTGGCCGGATCGGCCTCGCGGAGCTCGGCGCGGTAGTCGCTGCTTTGGCGGTAGGTCGCGCTCGTCACGATTAGGCGAATCATCTGGCGCAGGTCCCAACCGCCGTCGCGAAACTCCGCCGCGAGCCAGTCGAGCAATTCCGGGTGCGAGGGCAATTCGCCCTGCGAGCCGAGGTCGTCCACCACCGCGCTCAGGCCGATGCCAAAATACATCGCCCAGAGGCGATTCGTGACCGCGCGCGCCGTGATGGGGTTATCGCGGCCCGTGATCCACTGCGCGAGATCGAGCCGGGTGAGACGTTGGTCCGGCGTGCTTTCGAGCCGGCCGGGCAGAAAACTCGGCGTCGCGGGCGTGACCAGAGGACCGGTCTCGTCCTGCCAATTGCCGCGGTGCAACAAGCGCACCGGGATCGGCGGCGCGGCTTCGGTCACCATCGTCATGGCTTTGCCGCCGTGCGTGTCGCTGACTTTTGCCACCGCCCGGTGGTAACGCACCATCCCGGCCGAATCTTCCCTCGTGCTCGCGAGCCAAGCGTCGATCACGGAGCCGTCCGGCGAGGCAGCGGAGTTCGGGGCCGTCAGCTTCGCCAAGGTCGCGGACGACGCGGTGGCCAACGGCTGCGGGGCGCCGAGCCGGCTCGTGGTCACGCGCATCGCGGGTAGTTCGCCGCCGGTCAGGATGAGTTGCAAAGATTCGCCCGGCTGCAACGCGACGGGCTCGGCCAAGACCCAGACCGCGGTCAAGTTCTCGGGTGCCTTCACCTCCGGCAGTCTCCAGCCCGCGGTCACGCCGTGCAGTTCAAACCCGTTTTCATAGCGGGGCGCTTTCGCCGTGGCCTCACCGTAGGCCCAGGGGAGCTCGCGGGCTTTGCCGTCGGCCCCGATCACGCTGACTCGCGGCATGAGGGGTTGCGGAGAAGATCTCCTTTTTTTTGCCGGTGGCTCCGGCACAAGCCCCACGTCGATCCGAATCGAGGCGAGCCGGCCTTCATCAGGGCGGAACTTTAGGCGCAGGCTTTCGCGGAACCCGAGGGGTTTGTCCGGCCGCAGGGTGCCATCCGCTTCGAACTCGACGGTGCGCTCCGGCAGAACTTTGTCGCGCAGGCGAAACTCGCTGGTCGCGTCCCGGATCGGCTCCCAACCGCTGGGCACCCGGCCGAGGTAGGCGCGCGTCTCGCCACTCCATGCGCCAAAACGGACGGCCGCAGCGGGGTCCGCCACGCGCTGCCGCAGTGAGGCCACCAGCGCCGCGAGTTCGTCGTTCGCGCGCGCATACCGGGTGGCGAGATACGGACTTTCGACCTCGAGCTCGGGCGGAAACGGCGAGTCGTTGCTGAACCCCTTCAGCTCCGGATTCGGGGTATAATCATAATCGTTGTAGACGCCGTACTGCTTCACGTCGGCGAAGAAGGACTGCAGCTCGTAGAAATCCTTGGCCTTGATCGGATCGAACTTGTGGTCGTGGCACTCCGCGCAGCCAAAGGTGCTACCGAACCAGGCCGCCGAGACGCCGCGCACGCGCTCGGCGCCGTATTTCGCGAGATACTCGGCCGGCTGGGCGCCGCCCTCGCGCGTCATCATATTGAGCCGATTGTAGCCGGTCGCGACCCGTTGCTCGCTCGTCGGATTGGGCAAAAGGTCGCCGGCGAGTTGCTCGGCCGTGAACTGATCGAAGCGCTTGTTCGAGTTGAAGGCGTTGATCACGTAATCGCGATACGGGAAGATCCGCTGATTCTGATCGCCGTGAAACCCGACCGTGTCGCTGAAGCGCGCGATATCGAGCCACCACACGGCCATCCGCTCGCCGTGGTGGAGCGAGGCGAGCAGGCGCTCGACCTGTTTTTCGTAGGCGTTGCGCGACCGGTCGGCGAGGAACGCCGCCGTCTCCGCCGCGGTCGGTGGCAGCCCGGTGAGATCCAACGAAACCCGCCGCAACAGCCGGGTCTTCTCGGCCTCCGGCGAGGGCTTGATCTTTTTCTCGGCGAGGCGCGCTTGGATAAATGCATCGATGGGATTTGTGACTTTCTGCCCGCGCGGCACCTCGGGCTTTACCAGCGGAGTGTAAGCCCAGTGCGGCTCGTAAACCGCGCCCTCGGCCACCCAGCGACGGAAGAGCTCTTTCTGCGCCGGCGTAAGATTCTTGTGCATCGTCTCCGGCGGCATCGGATCGCCGGGGTCCATGATGCGCTGGATGATTTCACTCTCCTCGGGCTTGCCGGGGACGATGGGGATCAGATCGTTTTTGGTCGGCTTCAACGCCTCCTCACGCACGTCGAGCCGTAGCCCGGCCTCGCGGGTCTTCGAGTCGAAGCCGTGGCAGTGAAAGCACGTATCCGACATGATCGGCCGAATATCGCGGTTGAACGAAATGCTCGGTTGGACTCCGGACGTTGCGGCCAAGAGGGGGGCCGTCAGCCAGACGGAAAGCAGAACGGGTCGGATCATGTTGGGGATTGAGAGAACTTAAACGCGCATCCGCACCAAAATCCAGCACCCCCACCTGGTCAACCCGACACCACGAACCAACGTTCCCGGACCGCAATTTTTGTCTCCTGATGCCGTTAAGAAAGCTCGCCCGCCCTCGAACGCCCGCTCACGAATCGTAGTTCAACCACCCCGCCTTTTCCCTTTGAAAGCCCTGCTTCTTACCGCCCCGTCCCAACTCGACTACACCGATTTCGCCGCGCCGACGCCCGGGGACGACGAAGTGCTCCTCCGCATCCACGCCTGCGGCATCTGCGGCAGCGATATCCACGGCTGGGATGGTTCCACTGGGCGCCGCCGGCCGCCGCTCATTATGGGGCACGAGGCCTCGGGTGAGATCGTCGCCGTCGGCCCGCGCGTGGAACGTTGGCGCGCCGGCGACCGCGTCACCTTTGACTCCACGATCTACTGCGGAGCCTGCCCCTATTGCGCCCGCGGCGAAGTGAACCTGTGCGACAACCGCCGCGTCGTCGGCGTCGCCCCGGTCGAGTATCGCCAACACGGGGCGTTCGCCGAGCTGCTCGCCCTGCCCGCCCGCATTCTTTACGCGCTGCCCCCGGGTCTCACTTACCAACAAGCCGCGATGGTCGAGCCGGTCTCGATCGCGATCCACGCCGTGCAGCGCGTGAGGCTCGCGCCCAACTCCACGGCGGTGGTCATCGGTGCCGGCATGATCGGCCTCTTCGTCGTCCAAGCGCTCAAGTGGGCCGGCGCCACGCGCATCATCGCCGTCGATCTCGCCGACAACCGCCTCGCCCTCGCCCGCGAGCTAGGAGCCACCGACACCTTGCGCTCCGATCTCGTCGACGTGCCGGCCGAGGTCGCCCGTCTCACCGGCGGCGGGGCCGAGGTCGCGCTCGAGGTCGTCGGCCTCTCCGCCACGGTCAATCTTGCGATCGCCTCCGTGCGGCGCGGCGGCAACGTCGTCCTCGTCGGCAATCTCGCGCCGAAGATCGATTTCCCGCTGCAAGCCGTCGTCACCCGCGAACTCACGCTCCACGGCACCTGCGGGTCGGCCGGCGAATATCCGCTCTGCCTCGATCTGATCGCGCGCGGCATCATCCGCGTCGAGCCGATGATCAGTGCCGTCGCGCCGCTCGCCGAGGGCGCCGCGTGGTTCGAAAAACTTTCCGCCAAAGACGGCGCGAAATTCATGAAAGTCATTCTCGCGCCATAAACGTCCGACGGGCGGCGACGAGCGCCGCCCCTACGCAAGCCGGCTGCTTTTTCGACCTTACTTCTCTTACCTCTTACTCTTTTTATACCTTTTCACCCGAGGCCTCTGCTCCTCGCCGCCACCGGTTTCACCCCGCTCGTCACTTTATTCATCAGCTAGCGCGACGACGCCCGGTCTTCGGACCACCCTTCGAGAGGGCCGGCACGATCATGGCTCATCAGGGCCCGCAGCGGCGCGTTTGGCGCCATGATCAAGCTCGCGGGCGGCGGCGAATCTCGCAGCCTCACGACCGACGTCGCTGTCAATCCCGTGCTCCTCGCGTGGCCGCTCGCCTGCGTGCTGCGCATCGCCGACAACTTTAGGACGGTCGCTAGGATTCCGGCGGCCTGCCTGCTGTGCTTCCTCGCGGGCCAAGCCGGATTCTCCGTGAAATGGTTCATCATCTTTTGGCGCCTTCGGGTTGTTCGCGGTTTAAGGGCACCCGTTTAAATCCGCGAATCTGGTAAAAAATTTGCCATTTCGCCACGCATCATCAGCCCACCAAAAAATAATCGGGCCGTGCATCCGTCGCCGCCGTTGATGCGTTTCAGAGAGAATCGGGCGGCAAATCGTCCGATCACAGAAAACCATCACTCAAAGTTCATTATGAAAAAGCTCCCCATGTTTGTCGCAGCATCGCTCGCTTCAGTAGCGTTGTTTTCCCCTGTATCGTCAGCCCAAACCAGCAGTCTCGTGGCTCAATCCACCCGCGCCGGCGTCGGCGCAGGTTCTCTGTCCCTTATCAGCGGGTTTGCGGTCAACGCCCCCGAGGGCCAGCTTCGCTGGGTCCTCGTGCGCGGCGTGGGACCGACACTCGCGAGCTTCGGCGTCGCAAATCCGCTCGCTGATCCCACGATCCAGATCCGCAGCTCCAACGGCACCGTGATTGCGACGAACGACAACTTCGCCACCGCACCGAATCTTGCGCTCCTGAATACGGTGAGCGCAGCCGTCGGGGCGTTTCCCATTACCAACCCCAACGAAGCCGCTGTTCTCGTAGGGGTCCCCGCCGGAGGCTACACTGCGCAACTTTCCGGCGTCGGAGCGACCGATGTTCGTCCCGGCCTCGTCGAGGTGTATGAATTCGGCGCGGTGGGCAGCGGGGCGAATAGCCAGTCGATCGCGGGACTTGCCGCCAGCAATCCCAACTTGAGTACGCTGGCTACCGCCTTGCGACTCACGGGCCTCGACGCTGTGCTCGCCGCCGGCGGACCTTTCACGGTTTTCGCGCCGACCAACGCCGCCTTCACCGCCCTGCCTTCGGCCACCCTCAACGCGCTGCTCGCCGATCCCGCTGCGCTCGCCCAGGTGCTCCTCTTCCACGTGGCCTCTGGCCAAGTGCTGTCCTCCCAGCTCACCAACAATCAGAATGTCACCACCCTGCGCACCGGCGCCCGCCCGCTCGTGGTGAATCTGACCGGTGGCGTGAGGATTGATAACTCCAATGTGATCGCCGCCGACGTGCGCGCCACCAATGGAGTGGTGCACGTGATCAACGCGGTTCTCCTGCCATAAAGAAATTAAAAGTTTTTGGCTTTTGGATAAGAAAGCCGTCTACACAGTAAGCGATCCGAACGTTAGGTCGCGTAGCTGATTAACGAATGGATCCGAGTTTCCCTTAGGTCTTTTTTCCGGACTCTCACAGCGAGCGACTTCAGTCGCTCGCTGTTTTTTTGTTAACCCTCGTTACCACAATGGTCTCGCGGGTGAAGCAGAGTTTTGCCGCAGAAGTCTATCGCATCGCGCGGTCCCCACAGAGGGGCGCTTCTACCTTTCCGAACCATTCGGCGCGCGCGGGAATCGGCGTTCACCGGCGGCCCGGCGCCCTGATTCTGCGCGCTGCAAAAAATCGTGGGCCGGCGCCGGCCCACCCGCGCCCTTAAACAGCGCTACTTGATCTTCTTGATCTTGCTCGGCGGGAGGAAATTTTCGCCCGTCACGATTTTTCTGCCCGTTGTTGCCTCGAGTTCCAAACGAGCGCGGCGCGCGATTCTACCGCCAGACTTCGCCGCCACCGTGTTCTCGCCCAAACCGGTAGCGGTCACAGTCTCCGCGATTTGCCGCGTAGAAAGCTCGGCGAGCGCCGTGAAAATCAGTTCCGCTTCGCTCATGTGATCGCGTAGGTTTTGGGTCTTAAGTCCCTTCAAGTTCTTGTGCTTCACGACACTCACTCCGCTCCATTCCTGATGGATGAGATTGGTCAAGACGGCGAATTCATCCCCCGGCTTCACGTCGTGCGTTGCCCAGTAATCCGTCAGTTTGTTGCGCGTGTCCTGGCCGGTCATCCGCTGCTGAATCCATTTTTCGCTGCGTCCGTGTTTTTGCCACGTCGCACGAGCACGTTCGAGGCCCAGAGCAGGATCCGAAATTTCCTGCATCCGCTCGTAGCCGACCTTCGCCAGCCAGAGCTTGATCGGCTCAGCTTTAGGACTCGGCACGCTCTGCACCAGCCGCAGCAGGGTCTCGGCATTGGCAACGTCGGTGAGATAGTTTTTGCCGTCAGCGGCGGGTAATTTCAGTTGGTTACAATTTGTACCCAACTGACTGCCCTCCTTGGCGAGACGGTGCTTCAAGACTTTCCAATAATTTCGCGCCGCCCGGTAGTCGGTCTGCTGCGTGAGCACTTGGATGATGTCCACGACCGAGAACCACCACGTCTCGGTCTTCTCATCGTAGACGCGGCGAATTTCGTGCTGCTCAAAAAACGCGGGGTTGTTCTTCATGGTGGGGAGTTCCGCCATGAAATTGGAATCGGGTTGGGACCGCGAGTGATTCCTCGTCCGTTTTGGCCCGCCGAAGCTGCGACCGAAGCGGCCGTAAACCCAAAGCTAAACGGCCGCCATGATCGCGCGCGCCGCCAAAAAGTCCGCGTGCATCCGCAAAAACACCCGATACTTCGCCGCGTGAAAGCGCGCCACCGCCCCGCGCGTGGGCGCGATGATCCGACCCGCCCCGTTCATCGATTGCATGGCTCCGAGCACGGTGGCGTGCTCGCCGCCCGCAACTGCGCCCAACACGGCGGATCCGAGCAGCACGGCCTCCGGTTCGGCGGGCAACACGAGCCGGCAGCCGGTGATGTCGGCGTGTTCGCGCAGGAAAACGGGGTTCTTGGTGCCGCCGCCGCAAATCAACACCGTGTCGATCTGATAGCCCCGACGGTTCATCGCTTCGATGATGTGCCGCGTGCCGTAGGCGACCGCTTGAATCGCCGCGAGGTACTGCCGCGCGAGATCGTCGGCCGTCGCCGAGAGCGTCAGCCCGCTCACGACGCCCCGCAAAGTGGGATCGGCCCGCGGTGAACGGTTGCCGTGAAAATCCGGTTGGATGTGCAAATCACGCGTGAGTGCGGCGGGGAACGGCGCACGCTCCGACTCGGCCAGCGTCGCCAGTCGCGCATTGAGCAATTCGTAGATCGTGCGGCCCGCGCGCTTCGCTTCGACGGCCAAGCCCGCCGCAGCCGCGTGACTGAAGATCACATGGTCGATCAAAGCCCCCGTCGCCGACTGCCCGCCTTCAGTCAGCCAAAGACCCGGGATCATCGCGGAAAAATAAGGTCCCCAGATCCCGCGAATAAACCGCGCTTTCTCCGAGACGGCCATGTGACACGACGAGGTGCCACCGATGAGCGCCAGCCGCCGGTTGAGCGCGGCCGACGTCGGCGCCCGGCCACCGAGCTTGGCGCCCAACATCCCCAAGCCGCCCGCATGGGCGTCGATGATCGAAACGCCCACGGGCGTGCCCGCCACCAGCCCGAGTTCCTTGGCCGCGCGCGCGGTCAGACCACCGCCCAGCGGCGTGCCCATCGGGCGAATGGTTTGGCCAATGCGCCGGAAATCCTCCGCCGCCAAATCGCCCAAACCGATCTGCTGGAAAAATTCCCGGCTCCACCCCGCACCCTCGCCCCCACGCTGGCCGAGATAGGTCCACTTGCAGACCGTACTGCAGAGCGAACGCGTCTCATCCCCGGTCGCCCGGTACGTCAAAAAATCGGGCAGATCAAAAAATCGCGCCACCCGCCCCCAGCTCGCCGGGAGATTTTCTTTCAACCAGAGGAGCTTCGGCGTCTCCATCTCCGGCGAGATGACGCCGCCCACATAACGCAGCACCGCATGGCCGGTGCGATTGATCCGTTCGGTCTGGGCCAGCGCGCGGTGGTCCATCCAGACCACGACATTCTGCTCAGCCCGGCCCGACGTGCTCACCGTCACCGGGCGATCATCGGCGTCCAGCGCGACGAGCGAACAGGTGGCATCGAAACCGATGCCTTTGATTTCCGCCGCCTTCAGCCCCGCGCTCCGCAGCGCCGCCCGCGTCGCCCGGGCGCAGGCGCGCCAGATGTCGTCGCTCGATTGCTCGACGTGGTCCGGCGCGGGTTTCCACATCTGGATGGGCTGCGTCGCCGCCGCCGCCATTTTACCCCGCGCGTCGAAAATCCCCGCCCGCGCGCTGCCCGTGCCCACATCGATTCCCAGATAGTAGTTCATGTTAAAATTGTCGGTTCGCAGTCGGTCGTGAGATCAGAGCTTCGCCGGATCAATGACCGCATGGCGGATCAACTGCCGCTTCCACGTGTAGGTCACATGCACCCGGCCGTCACTCGTCTGGATGATCGCGGGATACGAGTATTCGCCGGGCTGATCTTCCAGCGTGATGACGTCTTTCCACTCCCGGCCGTCCCGCGAGAGCGCGACCGTCAGCGGGGTGCGGCCCTTGGGCACGGGGTTGTAGACGATGAGATGGCGCCCGTCTTTAAGGGTGACGGCATCCGTGCCGGAGCTCGGATTGGCGAGGGGCAACAACGACATTTCGCCCCAAGACTTTCCCGCGTTATCGGAAGAAACGGTGAACACCTTACCCTGCCGCGTGCGGCCGATGGCCTGAAGTTTGGCGCCACCGATTCCGTCGTGAAACAAAATGCTCGGCTGAATCGCGCCGACGGCGAGGCCGTCGTTGAGGAACGGCGTCTTGGTCCACGTCGCGCCGCCATCGGTGCTGCGCTCGAAATACACGCGCCACCTGCTCGGCCGCTCGTCGGTCTCATCACTGGTCGGACTTAGGATCGTGCCGTCGGTGAGTTGGACAGGTTTGTTTTTGATCGGGCCGTAGATGCCATCGGGCAGGCGCCGCGCCGCGCCCCACGTGCGGCCGCCATCGGTGGACGTGCGAAATTCGCCCCACCACGTCTGCGGTGAGGGTCCCACTTTATAGTAGAGCTGGAGCGGTACGGGGCCGCGCGGCTGAAAAAGGACGGGGTTCCACGTCGGGTAGCGTTTCCCATCGGCCTGCACCCCGTTCGCGACTTCGACGCCGGGGGTCCACGACTTCTTCGTCGCATCGTAAAGCGAAACCCAAATGCCGACGTCGGGATTCTTCTCCGCCGTGCCGCCAAACCAAGCCGCGATCAAACCGCTCTGCGCCGTCTCGACGATCGTCGACGCATGGCAGGCCGGATAGCTCGCCTTTTCATAGATGAATTCGCGGGTGAGGAGGGCGGAAGACGCGGCTGCAACCGAAAGGACGGTGCCGGCGAAAGCACAGAGCGTGCGGAGAAGTTTCATAGCGGGGGGCGATGAAGCGGAGCCACGAGCGAGTCCTAGGCTAGGGCTGAGAACGGCCCGAGGGTGAGGCCCCAGTGCCGGAACAATGCGCGCAGCTCGGACTCGATCTTGGCCGCGACGGCCTGCGACGCCGGCGAGAGGATGGACTTCGAGGCGCCCGGATCAAAACCGCGCGCGGCGAGACCGGCTCCGACATTAGGCGGGAAGGCGAGCTGGTCGATCACGCGGCCGAGCTCGACCATGCGCGCCGCCGAAACCGCCGCGTCGCCCGGACGTCCGGCGACGGCACAGCGATAAATATCGACCATGAGTTCGGGCACGATGTTGACGAGACCGCCCGTGCAACCGGCCGCGCCCATGGCGAACACCTCCGAGAGCCGGGTGTCGGCGCCGGACATGACGACGTAGTTTTTCTCCCGACCAAGCGCGATCAGTTCGCGGTGGTAGGCGAACTCGCCGCCGCTCTGCTTGATCGCACACATGGGGGCGCGGTCCGCGAAGGCGGCGATGGTGGCGAGGTCGATCCGTTTGCCGGTGAGCTCGGGGAAATTATAGAGCATCACCGGTAAATCGACGGCCTCGGCGACGTGCAGGAAAAACGCGAGGATGTCGGCCTGCGACAAGGGGAAGAACGGTGGCGGCATCAGGCCAACCGCGGGGAGACCGAGCGACTTCGCGAAGCGGCCGAGCTCGATCGCGACCTTCGGGCGGATGTCCGTGATGTTGGCGATCACCGGGAGCGGCGCGGCGAGTTCGGCGACCGCGGCGAGGGCGTGTTTGCGTTCGTCGGGCGAGAAATGCGGAAACTCGCCGGTGCTACCGAGGCCGAGAAAGCCGGCGACGCCGGCGCTTTTTTCAAACGCGAGGTGCGCAGAGAGCGCAGCGCGATCAAGGGCGCCGCCGGAATCGGTGGGCAGCCATTGGGCGGAATAAATGCCGCTGGGACGGTAGGAGGATGTGGAAGACATGAAGGGATTGAAAGTAGGGCGGGGTCTTTGACCCGCCCTTTGAGGCGTGGAATGGCGTGGCGGACTGCGTGTGGCGCGGGAGGGCGGGTCGGAGACCCTGCCCTACTTTTTTGCGGCCGGTTTCTTCACTTGGTAGAAGAAGCCGTCTTCGCCGCCGATGAGGAGAGTTTGGGTGGCGGAGAAATACGTGGCCTTGGTCGCATGGCCGGCAAGGACGTGCGTGCTCACCGGGCCTTCATCGCGGAAGGCCCATTGGCCGGCCGCGTTTTTCCCTAGGTTGCGGAAGAAGTTTACGTTCGGCGCACTGTTCAACATCAGGTCCTGTTTTCCGTCACCGTCCCAATCCACAAAACAGAAGGTGCGGCGTCCGCCCCGACCAAACTCGCCGTTGTTGAGCAACAACAGGCCTGCTTCCTGGTTCTGCGGGATGCCGTTGCTGTTGAATACGCTCGCGCCCTCGCTCCAGAACACGCGTTGCGCCGGCAGGAGCGCGAGCGAGCCGTCGGCAGCGCGCTTGCGCTCGTAAAGGGCGAGGTAGCCAGCGGGGTCGGACATCACGAGGTCGATCAGGCCGTCGCCGTTCCAATCGATCATCTGCGGTGTGGTGCGCCACTGAGAAATCAGCTCGTTGGCGACGGGTTTCCACCAGTTCCACGCGGGAGCGGGATTCGGCGTGCCGGGCGGCAACGCCAGCTCGACGGGCCGGCCGGCGGCGAGACGCGGCGCGGTGCGCGTGCCGATGTTTTTATACCAAACGACTTTGCCCCAGATGCCGTTGGTCATGATGTCGGGCAGGCCGTCGCCGTCCCAGTCGGCGACGCTGAGAATCGAGTAACCCCACTTCGGCTCGGCGGGCCCTTGGATCGAACCGTTGGGCCCGGCTTGCTCGCGGACGATTTTGCCGCCCGCCGCCAGATAGACGGGCGCGGCCCAGCGGGCGGGTGTGCCGCCGAGATTTTCGATGAACCCGATGTAACCGGCGGTGTTGCCCGAGATGAGATCTTCGTCGCCGTCGCCGTCCCAATCGACGGCGTAAGGCGTGGCGAGCGCGCCGAATTTTACGTCGGCGGCGAACTGCCGGAAATAACGCGGCGCGAGAAAGTGCGGCATTCCCCCAGCGGTTTTGCCCGTGTGCTCAATGAACGCCACGCGGCCGTCTTCATCGCCGACAATTAGGTCGAGATCGCCGTCACCGTCGAAGTCCACCGCCGTGGGTGTGATCATGCATAGGTCCATCTTGAGCGGAAGCCCCGCGTGCAGCAGGGCCCGGCCGGCCGCGTAAACCGGTTTCGTGCGCGTGCCGGTGTTTTCGAAAAACGTAAACCCGTCGAGGAATTCGCCGGTGATGAGATCGAGGTCGCCGTCGCCGTCGAAGTCGCCCCAGCACGGCGAGGGCATCCCAAACGGATCAACGTCTTTGCCGCCGGCTTGCAGGCGAAACGGCGCGGCGTAAACGGGCTTATCCGTGGTGCCGGTGTTGCGAATCACATAAACGTAGCCGCGCAGTTTGCCGCGGGTCCACTCGCCCTTGGCGTTGAACGCGCCCACGCCGCCGTTGAGTGCGCCGAAGTCACCCCAGAAATCGATGCCGACCGAGACGTCGAGCGCGCCGTCGCCGTCAAAGTCCACGAGCTGCCACTGGTTTTGGCGGATGTTGCCGGACTCGGTGAGGACTTTCTCCGGCACTCCGAGCGGCTTCGGTTTCGTGAACTGCGAATTCAGAAAATCCGGGTAGGTGTTACCGCGATAATCGTAGGCCGCGTCGGTCTTGACGCTGGCCGTCGCGGTGACGACGGGTTTGCCCGTGACGTAGGAGATGCCGACCGAGGGCGCGGATTTGCCGATGAAGACGGCCGGCTTGAAAATCGGGAGCTTGAGCTGCCCGTCGACCTGCCCGCTGTTCTCGAAGAACCAAGTGCCGTTGTAAGGTTTGTCGGTGCAGACGACGACAAGGTCCATCAGCCCGTCGCGGTTGTAGTCCATGGGCAGCGGCCACGCCCAAAGCCCGACGCCGAGATCGGCGAGCAAGCCGGGGTTGTGGTGCTGAAGGCGGGGTAATTTCTCCTCAGCCGCAGAGAGGCCGGGCGCGAGGAGAGCGAGAGCGGAGAGAACGAGTGAGCGGAGGTGCATGGCGGCGGAGTTTAACTAATGACCGGTGAAAAGACGGGGGCTACTCAAGCGGGAGTGGCGCGGCGCAGGCGTGAGGCCAGCAGAAGGCCGACGACGACGAGAACGAGCGTGCCGACGACGTTGGTCAGAAACGGGTGGAGGGGATTGCGGAGCTCGGCCGGGAGAAACGCGGCGCGCGCGGAGAGCGCGAGCCACACGATGGTCACGACGCCGGCGAGCACGCCGGCGAGAGCGGCGCGGGCAGAAACGCGCGGGAGGAAGCTCAGGAGAAACAGCCCGAGCACGCCGCCGCCAAAAATGCCGGCGAGTTCCCACCAGAGATCGAGGGCGTTTTTGATGCTGATCATGGCGAGCGCGGCGGCGATCCCGAGGAGACCAAAGAAGAAGGTGGAACCGTAAAGCACCGCCATCGACTCACGTTCGCCGGCCCGGGGGCGGAGATAACGAATATGGATATCCTTCAGGTAAAGCGTGGCCATGCAGTTGAGATTGGAATCCATCGCCGCAGCGCAGAGGCCGGCGACGACGAGGCCCGCGAGGCCGGCGGGGAGTTGCGCGCTGATAAAGTGGGGAAACACCGCATCGGGCCGGGCGGCGGGATCGAAACCGGGAGGCAGCAGCGAGGGCTGGGCGGTGTAGAAGGAAAAGAGCGCCGTGCCGATGAAGAAGAACATCGCGCCGACCGGCAGGTAGAGCAGCCCGCCGACCCAGACGCTGCGACGGGCCTCGGCTTCCGAGCGGGCCGTGGCGTAGCGTTGGACGTAACTCTGATCGACGCCGAAATTCTGAAGGTTGATTAGCAAGCCGTAGGCGAGAAGCACCCAAAACGTGGGCTGCGCGAGCGACGTGCCGAAATCGCCGAGACTGAATTTACCGTGGGCGGCGGCGACGTTGAAAATCTCCGCCGGGCCGCCGGGCATTTTAAACAGCAGCACGGCCACGCAGGCGAGCGCCCCGCCGACGAGCACGACGGCCTGCACGACCCCGGTCCAGATCACGGCTTCGGTGCCGCCGAGCAACGGGTAGACCAAAATGACGAGCCCGGCCCCGACGATGATGAGCCGGATATCCCAGCCGGTGAGCGGCACAAGGGCGAGGGCGAGCAGATAGAGAATGGTGCCCAACCGGGCGATCTGCGTGAGTAGATAACACGCGACCGCGTAGGTGCGGGCCCACGGCCCAAAGCGCGCTTCGAGATGGTGGTAGGCGGAAACTTCGCCGTGGCGCCGGTAAAACGGCACGAACCAGCGGCACGCGATCCACACCGCCAACGGCAGCGCAAAGGTGGGCACGAGGCCCGACCAGTTGCCGGCAAACGCTCGCCCCGGCACGGCGAGGAAACTGATACTGCTCACATAGGAACCGAAGATCGACAGGCCCACGGCCCAGCCGGGGAGCGAGCGCCCGGCCGACATGAAACGCTCGCTCTCCCGGTTTCGCAGGTAAAACCAACAGCCGTAGCCGGTGACGCCCACGAGGTAAATTCCGAGGACGAGGAGGTCGAGGCCGGCGAGCGTTTTCAAGCGTGGGTCGGGGTTGGATGCGGTTTAGAAACGCCCGCTCACTCCGAGCGAGCCGAGGACCTCAGGATGCGCTGGAACAGAAGTCAGTGACATGCTCCTGACGCTGACCCATGGCCTGCCTTTGGCCAAGTGTCGGCAAGAAGGAGGCCGGTCCGAATTCACTCTGATAGAAATATCGGACCGGGAAACGACTCCGCTCTTACCACTTCGCGGAGACGCTGAAGCGGTAGGTCCGCGGCGCTTGGTCGCGGGTGATGAAGAACGGGACGTTGGTGAGATTGGTCACCATCAGGTCGAAGTTGTAGTTCTTCCAGCGGTACGCGGCACCGGCGTCGTAGCTGTATTGGTTGTCCGGAAGCAGCGTGAGCCCGAAGCCGGTCAATTGGGTGTAGAGCGGCCCAACGGCGGCGACGCCGGCTTTCACTTCCCAGCCTTGGCTCTGTTGGTCGCGGAAACTGTATTTACCGAACACGTTCAGATTCCACTCGGGCGCGAAGCGCAGGGGAATCCGACCGGGATTCGAGGCGGCGGTCCAGCCCGCGGTGTTCTGTTGGCCGGTGAAGCCTTGGCTGACTTCCATGTCGGTGAAATTGGCGATCAAACTCAGGCGATCGTTGATGCTGCCGTAAGCTGTGATTTCATAACCCTTCGACTGGGCGCCCGGAATCTCGGACACGGTGCCGAAGGTCACGTTTTGGCCCTGCGAAATGCCGTTGGCCAAAATGTTAACCGTGCTGCCCACGCGGATCATTTCCCAATAAGTGACCGTGAACGACAACCGACCCTGCAAGGCCTCGCCCTTGATGCCGACCTCGTTGAGCTCGGTCAGAGGTGCCACGGTGAAGAACTCGCTCAACCGCGGGTCGCCGGCGATCAGGCCGTTGTAGCGGGAGACCGTGTTGGGCGCATCGTTTTGGACACTCTTCACGGCGTAAAGCGCGAGATCGGGGCGGAACTTGTAGGTCGCGCCGTAGCGGTAGGAATTGAGCGTGGTGTTGGCGCCGCTGGCGCGGAGGCCGGTGAGCTTGTTGCGCGTCTCGGTGACTTCGTGGTCGGAGCGAAGACCACCGGTGAGCAAGAGCCGGTTCTTGAACAAACCCACGTCCTGCTGGATGAACTGCCCATAGCTGTAGGAGTCGTTTTCCGTGTAAGCGGTGCGGGCGAGCGTCGGCACAACGCGTCCGTTATAGTAAGAGGCACTGTAACCGGAGGCTTTGATTGCAACCATGCTGAGGGTGTTAAACGGGGCGCTCGGGATGCCGGAGAAGTTGGAGTTCTCGTTGGCACCATCGTCGTAGGAATAACCCACCATCGTCGTGCCGGTGAGCCAGTCACGCAGGCTATATTTTGCGACGAGGTCGCCTTGGGCGGTCGAACCGCGCCGCCAGCCGACGCTGCCGGTTTTCTGGGAATTGACGGTGGTGCGGGTGTTGTCTTCGCCGGTGAAGGCGAAGGTGTTGTTGCTGAAATACCGCATGTGGCCGACTTGGCGGAAATAGAGCCAGTCGTTGATCTGATGGGTCAGGAAGAGCGTGGCGTTGGAGACCTTGGTCTTCTCTTCGTTACCCGGCCCGGAGATGTTGAAGTTGTAAGGCAAACCGAGGGCGGTGATCGGATCGGCAGGGTCGTTAAACCGCGGGATCAGGCGGCGCATTTTTTCGGGATACACGGCAAAGCCATGGCCTTCTTCGCGCGACGGCGTGTTGAAATCGAGCAACTCGGCGGCCAAAACCAGATCGGTCTTCGGCGAGATCTCCCATTTGAACGACGGATAGAGCGCGTAGTTCTTGGTCTTTTGGAATTGAATGTAGTCGTCGCCATCCTGCAACGAGCCGGCGACCCGGGCCGCGAGTTTGGTCGAGCCCTTGAGCGAGTAGTTGGCGTCAAACTCGGCCCGGTTGGTCACGGCATCGTATTCGTCGAAGCTGAGCGCGTATTTGACGCCGACCGAGTTGAGGCCGATTTCAGGTTTCTTGAGAATGTAATTGAGCAGACCGGTGCCGCCGGCGCGGCCTTGCACGGCGGAAGGCGGACCCTTCACCACTTCGAGCCGCTCATAGCCGACCAAGTCGCGCTTGTTGTTACCCATCCGCACGCCATCGACGGACATCGAACCGCCAAAAATCTCAAAGCCGCGCAGACTGATGCCGTCGCCGGAACCGGCGTTGCGGTTGCGCACATAGACATTGGCCACGTATTTGAACGACTGGTCGAAGGTCGTCGCCCCGATGTCGTCCCAAAATTCCTTGGTCACGATGTCCACCGTCTGGGGAATATCGATGATGGCCGTGTTGGTGCGCGTCGCGGCCGAGGCGGAGGAGACTTTATAGCCGGAGGATTTCTCCGCCGTGACGGCGAACGGGGTCAGCTTGATGGTTTCGGCACTCTCGGCGGCCGGAGCCGTTTGGGCGGACAGGCCGGTGATTAAGGCGCCGGCAGACAGCGGAGCTAAGACGAGACGAAGTAGAGCAATGGGTTTCATAGATCGGGGGTTTGGATTGAGCCGGCAAAACCGGCACGGTTACGAACTCAAATATCATCAGATGCTAAATCGTTTTTGCAGATCAAGGAGAATTTACAGTCCGGGAAAACTCGCCCGGACATTCTACTCCGTCCGCCTCAACCCGCGCGATGGCCGGACGACGCCCGCAAAGTCTCCGTCAGCGGCACCGTGACCGTCGGCCGCGCGGCGCCTACACCCCCGAGCTGCTGCAACAGCAACCGGCTCGCTTCTTCGGCCAACGCCTGGTGGGAGACGCCGACGCTCGTCAGCGGCGGATCGAAGAAGGGCGAGATCTCATAGTCGCCCACGCCCACGACGGCGACGTCCGACGGAATTTTCAGCCCGTGCTCCTTCAGCGCGCGGTAGGCCCCGAGCGCCAGCGCATCCGACACCGCATAGAGTCCGTCGATCTCCGGACCGCGCTTGAGAAACGCCCTCATGGCGTCGTAGCCCGCGGTTTCGGAGAGTTTGCCGGCCATGACTTCATGCGCCGGGCGTCCGAGCAGCTCGGCCCCCCGGTGCATGAAGCCGTTGACGCGGGCGCGCGTCGTCTGCGTGAGCGGACTGCCATGGATCACGGCCAACCGGCGGCGTTTCGCGCGGATCAAAATCTCGGCGGCGCGGCTGCCGGTCTCGGGGGCCTCGACGACCGCCGCGTAGCCGGCAATCAGACGGTTCACCAACACAACCGGATACGGGAGCGGCGAGCGGTTGAGGAACGCGTCGTCCTCGGCCGTGGTGTTGAGCAAAATCGCGGCGTTGAAATGGTCGCCGGTGAGCAAGCCGGGCAACTCGTGCAACCGGCCGGCGGGAAACATCTCGATCATCACCGAAAACGCGCCCTCGGCCTGGGGAAACTTGCCGGCCGCCATCGCCGCCCGCAGCGCGATGATGAAATGGTTCACGAGCGGAATCGGCGCCTCGAAACTCGTGACCAGCGCGAGCACGACGTTGTTTTTGCCCCCGCTGCGGAGCCGCTTGGCGCTAATATTGGGCAGGTAACCGAGCCCGGCCGCCGCCGCGCGGATCTTTTCGACCGTTTCCGGCGCGATCCGGCGCTCGACGTGGCGGTTGTTGAGCACCGAGGATACCGAACCGATCGAGACGCCCGCCGCCGCCGCGATGCCCCGGACGGTCGCGCGCCCGCGGGGCTTTTTCGTTGGTTTGGTTTTTCCCATAAATCCGCGAGGTCGGTGCATGAACAAGCGCGAGAACCCGGTCGAGGCAAGGCCAGCCCGGGACCGTTCATCGCTCAAAACCCGCTGGCAAATACACCGATCGTGAGGACGGTTCGACTCCTGGGGTGCAGAACCCACTGTCGGCGGCACCGAAACCGGGATACCTTTACCCATGTCAAAACTCACTCTCCTCCCCCTCCTCGGCACCCTCCTTTTTATGTCCGGCTGCACCACTCCCCTGCCCCCGCTCAAGACCGTCGAACGCGTCGATCTCCCGCGCTACATGGGCGCGTGGTACGTCATCGCGGCGATCCCGACCTTCATCGAGACCGAGGCCTACAACGGCATCGAGACCTACCGTCTCGAACCCGACGGTTCCATCGACACCGTGTTCACCTTTAACCAAGGCGCTTTCGACGGTCCCGCTAAACGCCACAACCCGCGCGGCTTCGTGGTGGATCGGGTCAACAACTCGACCTGGGGCATGCAATTCATCTGGCCGTTCAAGGCCGAATTCCTGATCACGCACCTCAACGCCGACTACACGCAGACCGTGATCGGCCGCAATAAACGCGACTATGTCTGGATCATGGCCCGCACCCCGCAGCTGCCCGAAGCCGACTATCAACGCCTGCTCACGGAATTGACCGCGCAAGGTTACGATCTGAAAAAGCTGCGAAAAGTCCCGCAGCGCTGGCCGGAGAAAAGGTAGGCACCCAAGTCGGAGTTCCAATTTCGCAAACGCCCACGCGAGCTTACCGCGGTCGGGCGACCGAGCGTAGTCAAAACCATGCCCGCAGAGTGCAGATCAACGGCCTCCAAACTTCAGGGCGCTGCCGCCCGGCGGCCGGACCTCACCAACTCAGCCCGTAATTCAGACCATAGTCGCGTTCCCCGCCCACGCGGGCGACGCTAGCGAGTAGGTCATGGTCCAAAGCGTTGCGGACGGACGCCGTCAGACTGTGATTGAAATTCCCCACCTTCCAGCGGTAGCTCGCGCTCAGGCTCACCAAGGTATAGCTCGGGTAGGCGAGATAGACGTGGGTCTTGTTTTCGTAGCTCGACACGGTGTCGCTCACGTAGGTCAAACCCGCGCCAACGCTCAACCCGGCCCAGCGGCCAGCCCGGCCAAAAGTGTAACGCGCGGTGAGTCCGCCCGTGAGCCACGGGAAGCGCGAGAGCTCCCGGCCGATCTCTTCCGGCAGATCGGGCGATGCCGTCGTGATCGCGCGGTTGTAGGTCGCCCTCGCCCCGAGTGAGAACGCGTCCGTGACTTTGTATCTCCCTTCCAACGAGCCGCCGGTAAATCGCTCTTCACCGGCCGCGACCAACTGCGGCTGGGTCTGGTTGGCGTCGAAGATCGGATCGTCATAAAGGGGATTTCGCCGCGAAATGTTTTGGTTAAAATATGCGAAGCCCATCGCGATCAGGGCCAGCCGACGCTCGAAAAACAGCCCTTTGCCACCCAACTCGTAGCCGAGGGTCGTCTCGTTGCCCTGCACGCGGCCGGTGCGCGCATCGACGCGCGACGAGGGCTCAAACGCCGTGCTTGTGTTGGCGAAGACCAAGATCTTGCCCGGCACCGCCACGTAGTTGGCCCCGAAATGTCCCGTAAACTCTCCCGTCTCATCGCTGACTTTCGGCTGCACCGCGCCCGGCCTCCGATCAGACACATCGATCGTCACGAAATCCCGCCGCACCCCCGCCGTCAGCACGAGGCGTCCCTTCATGAAAGCCGCCCGTTCGCTCACGAAAATCCCCGTGTAGCGATTCTCCTCGGCCCGATGGGTGATGAAGCGCGAAAAACGTCTCGGCTCGTAGGCCGGCCGGAAATAATTCGGCGCGGCGGGATCGAAGAAGCGCACATCGGCCGGCAGCGTGTTGCGATCCGCGATCGCGAGCGCGCTCTGCACGCGCTCGTAGTCAGTGCTCGTGGTGTCCAGTGAAACGGTGATCTTGTGGTCGGCGTTCAACACGAAAAACCGCGTGGTCACATCGATCTGACCCGTGACCGCGGAGAACGGCTGTTCGACGTGCTGGGGCTCGCGGATTCCGCCGAATTTCTTCGTGTCGAGCAGGTAGGGGCCGGTGGTCCAGCGATCTTCGTCGAAACTCCGGGTGAAGCCTTGCAGACTCGCCCGCACGCTCACGCGCCGGCCGATCTGGCCTTCAAGCTGGACTACGGCGCTGGCGGTACGTTTGCGGTAGCCCGCGTTGGGCCCGTAGATATTGAAATCCACCAAGGGCCGATAGGGGCCGAGAATTTTGGCAGAAGCCGTGGCCCGGTAATCGGCGAGGTTGGGCGGGGCGTTGGCGGCGCGCTCGTCGTAGTCGAACTGCACCATCGAGCTCCACGCGCGGTTCAATTTCCAGACGACCGCACCGTTGGCGGCCCGGTGGCGATTGTAAGTGGAGGGTTGCGGCCCGAACCGCTGGTCGGCGGCGAAGGAGAACCGGTGCCACGCTTTTTTGGGCACGAGCTGACCGCTTAGCTCAAAGTCAGCCCCCAGATAATCTTTGCTGGTCGCGACCAAACTCAGCCGCGAGCTTTTGCGCCCCCTCGGTCGCGCCGAGATGAAATTTTGGATGCCGCCCGGCGCCGCCCGCCCGACGACCGGCGTGAGCGGGCCTTGAATCGACTCCGAGCCACCGGGGTTGAGAATCTCAGGCATCCCAACCTGGGTGAAACCGTTGCGCTGCCGCGGCGTGGGGAAGCCCTTGAGATTAACGCGATTCACGCCAGCGGCGGTGTCGGCCGGCGACGCGGCGGCGATGGCTGAGAGTTCCGTTCCGATGTCGTGCAGCGGGTCATCATCGGCGGTCTCGACCATAATGAGGTCGTTGGAAAACGGCGATTCGGCGCGTTCCGCCTCGGGCGCGTCCATGCCCGTCGGATCGATGGTTTCATCGAGAATATCGCCCGATACCTTGAACTTCCCCAGCTGGATCAATTCGTCCGCCTCCGTCGGTGGTACCTCGAGCGAGGCTCCGGGCACGGGCAGGGGCCGGATCGGCAGCGGCGGCGCGAGCGGCTGGGCCTGCAGCGCCAGCGCGGCGGCGCTCAGGCCGGCCGCAAGCCAGCGACCAAGTTGGGGGGCATTGCAAAAAATCACGGAAGTCGATTGCGCGAAGAAATTCGGTTCGTATCAATCCCCTTTCTTTTCCCGCGTCTTTTCCCTCCATGGCCGACACTCCCCGCCCCCGCAGCCTGAATCCGATCCTCGCCCAGCTCGGATTGATCGCACTTTTGCTCGTCTTGCCCTTGATCGCGCCGCCCGACGGACGCGAACGCGCCTCGATCGCCCAGTTCGTCGGGCGGTTTCATCCGGTGCTCGTGCACCTGCCTATCGGGTTGTTGCTGCTCGTGCCGGTGCTCGAAATCGGCGGCCTGCTCCATGTCTCGCGTCACCTGCAAAAAACCGCCGGCTTCGTGCTCGCCCTCGCCACCATCGGCGCGGTCTTCGCCACGGCCGTCGGCTGGTTGCTCGCGTGGAGCGGCGGCTACGAGGGCGAGACCATCATGGATCATTTGTGGGGCGGAGTCTGGTTGAGCGCCGCCTGCATCGTGCTCACGTGGTTCCGCCACGGCTACATGGCGGGCGAGGGTTATCTGTTCATCCGCCTCGGCTACATGCCGCTGCTGTTCGCGACGCTCGCGCTCATGTCGTGGACGAGTCACCAGGGCAGCGTCATCACGCACGGCGACGACTACCTCACGAAGCACATGCCCGCCGGCTTGAAACAGTTTCTCGGCCTCAAGGGCGTGGTGCCACCCGCCAAGCCCGCCGCCACGCTGAAGGCCGGCGTCGCCGCCGAGGCCGCGCCTGCCGCTCCGTCACTTTACGTGGCGAAAATCGCTCCGCTCATGGAGAAAAACTGCGTCGCCTGTCACAAGCCGTCCAAGATCAAAGGCGGCCTCCGCATGGACACCTACGAGTTGTTGATGGAGGGCGGCGACAGCGGTCCACCCGTGATCGCGGGTTCGTTGGAGCAGAGCGACCTCTACCGCCGCATCACGTTGCCGACCGACGACGAGGAGTTCATGCCGACCGACGGCAAGCCCGCCCTCAAACCCGACGAGATCAAGCTCATCGCCGAGTGGATTATGGCCGGCGCGCGGCCGTAATTCACCGTCCGTCCCCTCCCCATGCCGCCCGCCGCCGCTCCGCTCCCCTGCATCCGCCTGCTCGCCACGGGTGGCACCATCGCCGGCGCCCACACCACCGGCCGAGGCTACCGCGCCGCCGCTCTTTCCATCGAGGCGCTCGTCGCCGCCGTCCCCCAGCTCGCCACTCTCGCCCAAATCGACGTCGAGCAAGTCGCCAAACTGGGCAGCCAGGACATGACCGAGGCCGTCTGGCGCAAACTCGCCGCGCGCGTGCAGCGCGCCATCGACGACCCCGCGTTCTCCGGCGTCGTCATCACCCACGGCACCGATACGATGGAGGAGACCGCCTATTTTCTGAACCTCGTCGTGCGCACAGAAAAACCCGTCGTGCTCGTCGGCGCGATGCGCCCCGCCACCGCGATGAGCGCCGATGGCCCGATGAACCTGTTCAACGCCGTCGCCGTCGCCACGACCCCCGCCGCCCGCGGCCGCGGCGTCCTCGTCGTCGCCAACGACGAAATCCACTTCGCCCGTGAAGTCGCGAAAACCAACACCACGCAGCTCGGCACATTTGCCAGCGGCCAACGCGGCCTCGCCGGCCTGGTCAATTCCGGCCGCCCCCATTTTTACGCCGCGCCCGTCCGCCGCCACACCGCGGCGAGCGAGTTTTCGTCCGAAAGTGCCCTAAGTGGCACGGGCGTCCCGCCCGTGATCGGGGCTGGACTCGCGCGCAGGAAGCCCGCGCGGCTCCCGTCTCTCCCCCGCGTCGACCTCATCTTCGCCCACGCCGGCATGGACCGCGCGCTGATCGACGCGGCGGTGGCGGCGGGCGCACGCGGCCTCGTGATCGCGGGCGTAGGCGATGGTAACCTCGGCGCGACCGCCCTCGCCGCCTGCGCGGCGGCGGCGAAAAAAGGTGTCGCGATCGTGCGCGCGTCGCGCACCGGCGGCGGCGTGGTCGAGCGCAACATCGAGATCGACGACGACCGCCTAGGCTTCATCGCCGCCGACGAATTAAATCCCCAGAAAGCCCGCGTCCTCCTCATGCTCGGCCTCACGCGCACACGCGACCCGCGCACGTTGCAGGACATGTTCTTCGCCTACTGAGCGTGGGCGCGCGGCCACGCCCGGCCGCACTTCAAAAACTGCACTCGCGATTTCTGCCCAATTTTTCTGACGGAATCATCGCCCGAACCATGCGGGGAAGTCGTCACGGCCGAGCTAACCTGCGTCCAGCTTCGTAAGATTTCTCTCCGATGAAAGCCACGTTGCCCGAATCCCGCGCCCGTGGGAGCAAGCTTGCGGAAAAAACGACGGCAGCAAGTCTGCGGGCGGCCACGTCCGTACCCGCTCTCGCCCGTTGTGGGAGCGAGCTTGCTCGCGATTCTGAAGCCGCGCGGCCGTGGAACATGATGCATCGCGAGCAAGCTCGCTCCCACATCGAACAGGACAAATCGCGAGCAGGCTCGCTCCTACATCGAACCGAGCCGTGCGGAAAAACGGGTGGCGCCCGCCCGCCGGGGCTTACTTCGTCTCGTCCACCACGAGGAAGCGGATCACGCCGGCGCGCCAGAGCCGCACGAGCACTTTCGGGCCTTTGATTTCTTCGCTCAATTTCACGGCTTCGTCGGAGTTGCGCACGACCTTCCGGTCGAGTTCCAAAATGATGTCGCCTTCGCGCAGCCCGGCGCGCGCCGAGGCGCTGTCGGGTTCGACCGCCGTGATGATCGCGCCTTCGATGCGGCGCGGCAGATTCAGCTCGGCCCGTTGCTCGGCACCGATGTCGGCCACCCCCACCCCATTGAGCACGCCGATGTCGTTGCCGCCGATTCCCGCCACGGCCCCGTCTTGGCCGGGGAGCGAGGCGAGTTTTACTTTTACGGTCATGGGTTTGCCCCCGCGCAGATACTCCACCGCCGCTTCCACCCCGGGGATCAGGCGCGTGACCATCAACTGAAGATGTCGCTGGTCGCGAATGACGGTGCCGTCGATCTTCGTGATAATGTCGCCGTTTTTCAGGCCCGCTTTTTCGGCCGGCGTGTCGGCCTGCACTTCGACCACTAGAGCGCCTTGGGTGACGTCGAACATTTGGGAGAGTTCCGCATCAAGCGGCTGCGTCTGCACCCCGAGATAGGCGCGGTCCACGCGGCCGGTTTTCACCAGTTGCTCGGCGATGGCGCGCGCTTGGTTGATCGGGATGGCGAAACCCACGCCGTTGAACCCGCCGCTGCGGCTGAGGATCGCGGTGTTGATGCCGATCAGGCGACCGTCGCTGTCGAGCAGCGCGCCGCCGGAGTTGCCGGGATTGATCGCGGCATCGGTCTGGATGAAATCTTCGTAGGTCGTGAGCCGCATCGCCCCGCGGCTGAGCGCGCTCACGATGCCGCTGCTCACCGATTGGCCGACGCCAAAGGGGTTGCCGATCGCGAGAACCACATCGCCGACTTCAAGTTGGTCGCTGTCACCGAGCGTCGCCGCGGTCAGGCCCGTGGCATCGATCTTGATCACCGCGATGTCCGCTTTCGGATCGCGACCGACAATCGTCGCTTTGAATTCGCGGCGCGGCTCGCCGAACGCGACTTTCACCTCGTCGGCGTCCTCGACCACGTGGTTGTTGGTGAGAATGTAGCCGTCCGTCGAAATGATGACGCCCGAGCCTTGGCCTTCCTGAGTGGGGCCACGGCCGCCGCGGTCATCCTGCTCGGGCACGCCGAAGTAACGGCGGAACTGCGGATCGTTGAAAAACGGCGACATCTCGCGTTGCGCGCGGACTTTTTTCGAGGAGAACACATTGACCACGCTCGGGGCCGTTTTCTTGACCACGGCCGAGTAGCTGACGCGGTCGGCGGCCTCACGGTTGACGGCTTTGGCGTCGGACTTGAGCACGAGCGGCGGGCGCTCGGGGATCTTGGACTTGGCTTTTTCCTGAGCTCGGAGCGCGAAAGGCGCGACGGCGAACAAGGCGACCGAAGCGAGCAGGGTGAGAGAGGTGGAGCGAAGCGTGCGGAGTTTCATAGCTGGATCGAAGAAAAGGGGAATCGCCCCTCCGACTTTGTCCAGCGCGCGAGGTTCCATTGACCCGAGCTTCCGCCCCAAAAACGGAAAACTTCCGCGACCCCCGCAATTTCCGTCCCTGAACCTTGACCCCGTGCGGGCGTTGGGGCATTGGTCGCCGGCTATGCCAGACGCTCCCTCTTCCGCCACGCCGGCTCCGGCTCCCGTTTCGATGGAAAACCTCGTCGCGCTCGCCAAGCGCCGCGGGTTTATCTTCCAGTCCTCCGAGATTTACGGCGGCTTCAACGGCTTCTTCGACTACGGCCCGCTCGGCGCCGAGTTGAAGAAAAACATCCGCGACTGCTGGTGGGCCGATATGGTGCGCCGCCGCGACGATGTCGTCGGCATCGAAACTTCGATCATTATGCACCCCAAGGTCTGGGAGGCCTCGGGCCACGTCGCCGGATTTTCCGATCCGCTGGTGGACTGCAAGGTAAGCAAACAACGCTACCGCGCGGATCAGTTGTTCTTCTCCCCGATCATCGTCACCGGCGCCGACGGCGTTGCCCAAACCGTCGGCTACGTCTCCGCCCTCGAAAGCGAAAATACCGCCGACGAGCTCCAATCGGCCGCCGAGACCTTCAAGCGCAAGAAAGCCATCCAAGGCACGCTCACGCCGGTCGTCGCCAAGGACCTCACCGAAGCCCGCGAAGACGAGATCGCGCTCATTCCTTCGCCCGCCACCGGCGAGCCCGGCAGCCTCACCGCCCCGCGCGCGTTCAACATGATGTTCCAGACGAACGTCGGCGCCATGACCGACGGCTCGTCCGTCGCCTACCTGCGCCCCGAGACCGCGCAGGGCATGTTCGTCGATTTCAAGAACGTCGTGGACACCGGCCGCGTGAAGTTGCCCTTCGGCATCGCTCAGATCGGCAAATCGTTTCGCAACGAGATCACGCCGCGCAACTTCATCTTCCGCTCCCGCGAATTCGAACAGATGGAGATGGAATATTTCATCCACGAGGACGCTGACTGGTCGAAATGTCACCAGGAGTGGATCGAGTGGTGCCGGCAGTGGCTGCTCTCCGTCGGCCTGCCCGCAGCGAAGCTCTCGCTCTACGAGCACAAGAAAGAGAAGCTCGCGTTCTACTCGCGCGGCACGACCGACATCATGTTCGAGTATCCGTTCGGCGTGCAGGAGCTCTGGGGCATCGCCGCCCGGGGTAGCTACGATCTCACGCAGCACGCCAACGCTTCCGGCAAGCCGCAGGAAATCTTCGACGAGACCACGAAAAAGAAATTCGTCCCGCACGTCATCGAGCCCGCCGTGGGCGTCGACCGCATTTTCTTGGCGGTGCTCTGCGCCGGTTACGCCGAAGAGGCCGTCACCGACGAGAAGGGCAACACCGAGACGCGCACCGTGCTCCGCCTCTCCCCGCGCCTCGCGCCGGTGAAGGTCGCCGTGCTGCCGCTCCTCAAAAACAAAGAGGTCCTCGTCGCCCGCGCGCAGGCGCTCTACAAGAAACTCCAGAAACGCTACGCCGTTTTCTACGACGAGACCGCCGCCATCGGCCGCCGCTACCGTCGACAGGATGAGATCGGCACGCCTTGGTGCGTGACCATCGATTTCGACACGATCGAAAAGCCCGGCGATACCTTCACCCTCCGCGAACGCGACTCCATGCAACAACGCCGCGTCACCGAGGCCGAACTCTTCGCTTTGCTCGAGGAACACGTTTACTGAGCCGATTCCGCGCCGGCTGCCCGCCGGCGCATTGTCCGTTTTCTCCGCCTGCCGGCTCACCGCCGGCCCCTTCCCTCTTCGCTATGTGCGCCAAAGCCCGTCCTCCCGTCATCCGCAGCGTCCAGACTCCAGACGCGCTCGCCGCGCTGCGCACGTGGCTCGACACGTTTGAAGCCCGCGCCCGCAAGCTCGGCGAAGCCCTCTCGGCCACCAGCCAGGTCAAGAAAATCGTCGCCAACGCCGACCACTACATCGAGACGGTCGTCACCGACGAAGAGGAAAAATTCCCGCTCACGTTCTTTCTCACGCGGGGCCAGTGGACGGCAAAATGCGCCTGCGTCCAGCGCCACAACTGCCGCCACATCTATGCCGCCGGTCTCACGTGGCTCGCCGAGGCAAATTCCGGGGCGCCCGCCGCCGATCCCGGTGCCCTGCTCACCGCGAAAAAAGCCGCGCCCGGCCCCGCCGCGGCCGCGCCCGCCGCGCCCGTCAACAAGCACACCTTCCGGGTGCAATGGTCGCCCGTGTTGGTCGAAAAACTCGGCCGGGCCCTGACCGAGGGCGAGACTCGCCAACTCGGCAATCTCGCCGCGCTTTTCGCCGACTTCGCCCGGGGCTCCGGCAAGCTCCACGCCAGCCAACTCCGCACCCACGGCCTCGAGTTCGTGCCGCCGCCCGGCCACGAGCTGCACTCGCCGATTTTCCAGGGTTGGTGGAATAGCGACAACCCGCCCCGCGATCCGTGGGCACTTTGGCAATATATCGCCTACCACTACGAGCAGAGCGGGCGCGAAATCCCGGCCTTCCTGCAGCCTCTCACCGATACCACCGCCGTCCACGCCGCCGTCGACGAACAACTTGTGCAGGAAGAACTCGCCGTGTGGCGCACGGCCTTTGCCGCGCCCGAGACCACCGGCACCGCTCACGCCGACAACATCGCCACCGACATCACCGGGCTCCGCGCGCGCCTAAATCCCCTTGGCCGTTTTCTCGTCGAGGTGAAACCCGCCGTGGACAAGCCGTGGCGTCCGCCCACGCAACGTTGGTTCACCGCGCTCGCCGCCTCGCGCCCCGCCGATTTCGCCGACCGTCCGCCCGCCGAAGCCGCGTTGGCGGCCTTGCTCATCTCCGAGAGCCGCGGCTACGGCTGGCAATACACCCATCGCCTCGCCCTTTCGGCCGACGCCGCCGCCGCGCTGCTGGCCACCACCGCGGCCCGCGACGCCATCTTTCGCACCGACGAGACCCCGTTTGTGATCGAGCCCGAACCGCTCGTGCCCGAAGCCGCCGTCTCCACCGTTCAACGCGACCGCCTCGAACTCCGGCTCCTCACGTCCGACGGTCAGCCCGCCGACGAGGCGCGGATCATCGTCAAGAAACCCACGGCGCTTTATCTTTTTGGCGGACGCGTGTTCCGCGGACCGCCGCCGCTACCCGCCCGGCACATTCCTGCCGCGGTGTTGGCCGACGCCGGGCTCATGTCCCGCCTCCGCGCGTCCGGTCTGCGTCTGCCCGCCGCCCTCGAGGGACGCGTGCGCCGCGTGCCGCTGCGCCCGGTCATCAAGTGCTGGAGCACCGCCGACACCGAGCCCGACGCGTCCGAATATTTCCAAGCCCAACTCTTCGCCCGCTCGGGCAATCCGGCGTGTGAGCAGGTCTGGGACGGCGAACGCGGCTGGCAATGGACCGCCGGCAAAGCCCCCGCTCCCCGCGCCGGTGATGAGCGTCTGCTGGAGTTCGATCTCAACGGCGCCAACGCCATCGCCGCCGCCTTCACCGAGTTTCGCCTCACGTGGAACCGCTGGGTCAACGTCTGGTCGCGCTCGATGGCCAAGACGTTTCCCGAGGAGTTCCTCGCCTGGCGCGAGACCCTCCC